>CANGYA010000184.1 GCA_947457925.1 Cytophagales bacterium
AAGAACATCTGAAGAATTCATGCTAATAATCATTTTGGAGGCTTTACACAAAAGATAAAACTATATCCAATGGAAAGGGGAAAGTGATGTTTTCCATAGTTTTAATGGCTTATAAGCAAAATATACTTGATTTTGATTGATTAGGTTACAAGTATGGGGGAAAATGAGCCTTAAGAGTAACCCCTACTTTTTTGGGAAAAAGGAGATATGTTACTTTTAAGACTGTATTTTTCTAATGTAAATTTATTCGTTGTGATTACTTAACTTTAATAATAAATACAAACTTAGATAACTCCTTTACTTGGCTTGTGAAAGGTAAATTCTGTAATGTGTTTACTGTTGGTAATTGTACGGTTTCTGGTAGCATTTCTAATAAATTCACTAAATAATTAGCTTTTATAGCATAGCCAACATTTTCAGCATTAGGAATACCTGCATTTGTAATACCAACTAAATTACCTTTCTTATCAAATAAGGGTCCCCCACTATTGCCAGGTTGTATAGGTGCTGATATTTGATAGGTAACAATGTCGCCTTGATAACCTGTTTTTGAACTAATTAACCCATCTGTTAATTTAACTTCTTCGCCTAATGATGATAATAATGGATAACCCATTGCAAATATAGAAGTACCAACATCTAACATCTGTTTTTTTACTGTGTAAGGTATCTTGCCTAAAGAACTAAAGTTAGGGTCATCTATTTTAAGTATGGCGAGGTCATTTGTCTTATCAGCATATACGATTTTGGCACTGTAATCCTTTGCCTCTCCATTTCTATTAACTTGAATAACTATACTCTTTGCTTCATCTACAACGTGCCAATTTGTTGCTACATAACCGTTAGAAGATAAGGCAAAGCCAGAACCACTACCTTTAAAGTTTATATTTTCTTGGGGTGTAGTTAATTCCTCCATCAACTCTTTTCCATAACTACCTGATTTGGCTAAGGCTTCTAAGGCTTTAGTTTTCTCATCTAATAAAGAATGAATATAACCTTTTATGTAGTATGCCCACTGATTACTTGGGTCGATAGCTATAGCTTCATTACAATCAAGCATTGCAATACTACGCATATTTTGTTGTAAATAACAAGCTGCTCGGTATGCGTATGCTTTTGAAAGTGTTTTATTTCGTTGTTTAGAGGCTACTATAATATTAGAAAAATCTGTAGCAGCACCACTATAATCCTTTTGGTCATATTTCGCTATTGCATTTTTCATTGC
This sequence comes from Cytophagales bacterium, assembly GCA_947457925.1. GTDB lineage: Bacteria > Bacteroidota > Bacteroidia > Cytophagales > Thermoflexibacteraceae > JAAFKA01. Next base: position 1,226 of record CANGYA010000184.1, read on the forward strand.
AACAGACTTTCTTTTAACTGTAATATAATCCACAGCAATTTTGCAGCCATTAGGAATATAGAAACCTACTTGATTGCCCATTAAGTCTTGAGCAGTATTTATATCGTCAGGAGATTTTCCTTGGTAGTAACTGCCATAAAAAACCTTGAGATAGCCATACTCTTTGAGCAAAATAATTTTATTGGGGCTATATCCTGCTTTAATACCAGATGCCATTCCCCATTTTTTTATGATTATGTCGCTACCAGCTATTTTTCCTCCTATTGTGGTATTCCCAAGATCAAAATCATCGCCTGCAATTAATAAGCGTAAATTATTATCCCAATCTGCCCACCCCCATACAAATCCAAAACCTTGCCAGTTCCCTGTCTTTTTATCACGTCCACCCTCCAATAGGGTAAGACTTAATTCAATCATATAATCATCTGTAGGCTTTAAGTTAGTTTCTTGGAAAGTACACTTAACAAAGTTTGGATTTTTGGCATCATTGTATGAGATTATATATCTACCATTTAGTAGTTTCGCATCTAAAGTACCATCATTACCCGTCCAAAATTTTGTGGAATTGCCATCAAACTGTTCATCTAACAATATCTCCCAATCGTCATCTTGGGCATTTGTATTTTGTGCAGTAACACAAAAAAGTAAGGAAACAAATAAATATAATACCGTTTTCATAAAGATTAAGTTTAAGATTTTATGGAGTTGAATTTATTTTGGGTGTAAATGTAAAATAGTAGAAAATAGCAAACTGAAACCTTTAAGGAATTCCTACAGGAATTCCGTAAAGGCTTTACCTATCCTCACGATTTCTGTTCCGAATTCCTTGCTTTTTTAATTTGCTTACTAAGTTCAGCAAGCAGTCTTTTCCCTTCCTCTGCTATTACTTTACATTCTGCATACTTTTCTGAGGCTGTTTTGTTATTTCCTTCCTCTCTTTTAGCAATTTCATGCAGAGCTTTATTCCTTGTTTCACGCCAAATGTCTATTTTAATTACTAAATCTTTAATAGCTTGATTTTTTTCACTTGGCTTCATAGCAGCAATTAAATCTCCTAATGGTTTGAAATCCATGTCAGCAATATTATTATCTTTTAGCCTACTTTCTAACCTATCTGCAATCATACTTTCATAAATGGCAATAGGTTCTAAAAAAAATCCTGCTTCAAAAGCTCTTTTAGCTATTGCGTTGGCAACCTTATAATCATGTCTTTTTTGATTACCAATACTTGGATTACCCTTAGCCATAGCACGATTTCTTCCTTTAGTGTTTGGCTTGTTATGTTTTTTCTTGTTATTAGTTTTTTTCATAAGATATTTTTTACAAAGATACATTTGCTATTTACAAAGTGTTTTCATATCTTAGTTGCAAAAATTTAAACTTACAAGATAATTATGATAACGATTGGAGAAAAAATAAAGCATTTTAGATTAAAAAAAGATTTATCTCAAGAAAGTTTTGCAGAACTATTAGGGATTTCATTACAAGCCTATAATAAAATAGAAACTAATAAGACCAGAGTCGATATAGATAGACTGCAACAAATAGCAGAAAAATTAGATACGAACTTAGTGGAGTTATTAAGTTATGGAGATAAAGATATTTATTATATTACTAATACTAACACTGAACAAAAAGGTGGTAATGGTTTTGTTATTCACAATGGTTTACCAAGTGATTACATTAACACAAGTGAAAAAGTAAAGCTATTGGAGCAGGAAAATGGCTTCCTCAAAGAAAAAATCACCCATTTAGAAAAAATCATAGCCTTATTAGAAGGCAAACAGCCATAATTTTGTCAAATGTATTTTTCTTTGGGATTGATAGAGTTTTAGAAATTAATATAAAAAAAGGCAGTCTTAGCAAACCCTGCCTTTTTTTATTCAAAAAATACTTTTTGCAACAATGTTGCAATTAATAGAATAACTGCCTATCATTGCACCAGAATAGAAAATGATATTTAAGTACTTCTTAGTGTAGAGGGCATATTTTTAATATGTCCTTCTCTTTTATTTTACTATTTGTTTTTTTATCCTATAAAAATATTACCAATGCAAATCAAAAAACTCCCCGTAACCGTTTTAAGTGGTTTTTTAGGTGCAGGCAAAACCACTTTACTCAACCACGTGCTACACAACAAAGAAAACATGAAAGTAGCCGTTATCGTCAATGACATGAGTGAGGTCAATATAGATGCCCAATTAGTCAAGCAGCAACACAGCCTGAGCAGAACCGAAGAAAAGTTAGTAGAAATGTCTAACGGCTGTATTTGTTGCACCTTACGCGAGGATTTAATGGTAGAAGTGGAAAGATTGGCGAAAGAAAACCGTTTTGACTACTTGCTTATCGAGAGTACGGGCATTAGTGAGCCGCTGCCTGTGGCACAAACTTTTTCGTTTCAAGACGACAACAAGGGCATAGACTTGAGCCGTTTTGCAGAGTTAGACACAATGATTACGGTCATTGATGCCTTTAATTTTTACAAAGACTTTGGCAGCATGGATACGATTCAGACTAGAAAACTGAATGATGACCAACAAGACCACCGCCCTATTGTTAATTTATTGACAGACCAAATAGAATTTGCCAATGTGATTATCCTCAACAAAACGGATTTGGTAAGTCCCCACCAATTAGGAGAATTGCGGGCTGTTATCCAAGAACTCAATCCTTCGGCAGAAATTATCGATAGTAGTTTTGGAAAAGTGCCATTGCCTAAAATATTGAATACCAAAAAATTTAATTTTGAGGAAGCCAGCAACTCCGCAGGTTGGTTACAAGCCTTGCAAACTCCACACACCCCCGAAACAGACGAGTACGGTATCAGTTCTTTTGTTTTTCGCAGTCATGTACCGTTTCACCCACAAAGGTTTTGGGAATATTTATCTGAAGATTTCCCCGCTACGGTCATTCGGAGCAAGGGGTTATTTTGGTTGGCTTCACGCCCTCACGATGCCCTGAATTGGTCGCAGGCAGGCGGTTCTTTGCGTGCAGACAAAGCTGGAGTTTGGTGGGCAAGCATGACAGAAAAAGAGAGGTTGGCGTACCCCGATTTTGTCTTATACAAAAATGAAATACTCCAAAGATGGGACAAGGTTTTTGGTGATAGACTCAACGAATTAGTCTTTATTGGGCAAGATTTGGATACTCAACAAATTACGAAAGAATTAGAGGCGTGTTTGTGTACGTCCAGAGAAGTACAAGCCCTATGGCAAGGCAAAATTTTTGAGGATAACTTTCCTATTTGGTAAACATATTCAATACTTTCCAAGTCTAAAGACTTGGAAAGTATTGAAGGTATCACTCCTATTAATTATTTTTTCTTAGGAGTTGTTTTAGGAGCAGCAGCAGCTTCTTTGTGGGCAGCTACCATTTGTTCGTGGTCTTTTTGCATTTGCTCGTGGTCTGCCACCATTTGGTCATGCTCTTGCATCATGCGTTGGTGTTCGTCCATTAGTTTTTTGTGGTCAGCCTCTACTTCTTCTTTTTTAAGGCTACCCGTTTTATGTTTTTCCTCTAATGATTTATGGTCTGCAATCATCTGTTCGTGTGCCGCTACCATTTCTTCGTGTTTTTTTATCAAAGTTTGGTGGTTCACCTCTAATTGTGCGTGTGTGCTGTCTGTTGCAGCAGCCCCCGCAAGGCTGTCGTGTTGAGCCACCCACTGTTTGTGTTGCTCTTCCAAGGCCTGATGCTTGCTTTCCATTGCCGTATGTTCAGTTTCCATCTGTTCATGCGTTGTTATCAATTCATTGTGCAATTTCTCATCTATACCAGACGAACAGGCTACCGCAAAAAACGCAGCTACTAAGCCAATGTGCAAAAAATTAAGTTTTTTCATTTGTAGGGATTTATTTAGACTGTAAAATTTTCACAAAATTATGTAATTCAAACTAAGAAATACGAATGGTTAAGTAGTTTATTCAAAAATAATACATAACTACTATGACAATTATCATCATATCAGTTATTATGGCATTAACTGTTACTACTATAAACTCTCTGATTCATACTAACTCCTTTATTCTCCTATCTAAATTTGGTTTTGAAATATATAAAAGAGTATTTTGTTGAATAAATTACTTTGGTGTATTCAAGAATGGTGTATCTTGATACATGAAAAATGGCTACTTATTTTTAGTTTCGCAGTATTCAACTAAACTTTCCAACAATACATAAATAATTTGATATGAACGTAAAACTCAAGTTTTTAGGGGCTGCCCAAACCGTTACAGGTTCAAAACACTTATTAGAAGTAGATGATTTTAGGGTATTAATAGACTGCGGAATGTTTCAGGGGTTAAAAGAACTCCGCCTCCGCAACTGGAATCCACTGCCCGTCCCTGCCGACAGTATAGATGCCGTTGTCATTACACACGCACACATAGACCATACGGGCTACTTGCCTCGCCTTTACAGAGAAGGTTTCAGAGGGACTATTTACTGTACGCACCCTACCAAATCTTTGATGGAAATACTGCTAAGAGATGCAGGCAAACTACAAGAGGAGGAGGCAGATTTTGCAGAGGAAAAAGGCTACTCTAAACACGCACACCCACAGCCTCTTTATACAGTGAAAGATGTAGAAAGATTATTGCCACTGATAGAAAGTGTAGATTTTAACCAAACATTTCACCTCACTCCCAATATAGGGGTTACATTTCAGGTGGCAGGGCATATTTTGGGGGCAGCCTTCGTAGATATTACCTTGAAAGGCGAAAGAATGACGAAAAACATTATCTTTTCGGGAGATTTGGGTAAATACGAAGACATTTTATCACCTCCACCTACTGCTCCAGCACACGCCGACTATATGGTCATAGAATCTACGTATGGCAACCGTACCCTACCCGACACAGACACTGCACAAGATTTGGCACGTATCATTCGCCAGACATTTCATAGGGGAGGTTGCGTAGTCATTCCAGCTTTTGCAGTGGGGCGGACACAGCAATTATTATTGCTATTGAAACAAATTATACAAGAAAATATCCTGCCACCCTTCCCTGTGTACGTGGACAGCCCAATGGCAATACAAGCAACGGACTTGTATAGGCGACATTTGGCAGAGTTTAACCCCGTGGCAGCTGCTACGGACTTTTTCGAATTCAAAACCCTGCATTATTGCCCTACCCAACAAGCATCTGAACAGTTGTACCATATTAAAAAAGGTGCAGTCATTATTTCGGCAAGTGGTATGGCTACTGGCGGGCGGATTTTGCACCATTTCTACCACCGCCTCCGCAACGAACAAGACACCATAGTCTTTGCAGGCTACCAATCTGAAGGCACAAGAGGACGGCGGATTTTGGACGGAGAAAAGGAAATTAAACTGTTGGGCGAAACTATCCCTGTGGCGTGTCATGTAGAAGAAATCAAAGGCTTGTCGGCACACGCAGACAAAGATGACCTGCTAAGATGGCTACGCAACTTGCCCACTGCCCCGAAAAAAGTCTTTATCGTACATGGCGAAAAAACCAGTGCTTTTGGCTTTGAACAAGTCATCAAAGACGAATTACAGTGGAACACCGCCGTACCAGAATACTTGGAGGCTTTTTCGCTATTCGAGGGTATGTAAATACAAGCCACTACTTTTTCTGCCTACCGACCCAATAAGTAGAGAATGTAAAAAAAAGTGAAAAAAAAGGCGAAAAAATTATGATTGTAAAAATAAATACACTACCTTTACAACATAATAGTAGAATAAAAGAATTTTAATGGTTGTTCAAAAGATAATTGTTCAAAGTTTTTTTATCAAGTCTATTACAAGTAATATTTTTAAATTTTTAATTTTCTATTTTAATGAAAACTGGTAAAGTAAAATTCTTTAATGAGTCAAAAGGTTTTGGTTTCATTGTTGATGACGCAAATAACAACGATATTTTCGTTCACATCAGCGAAGTGCTTAATGGTGCAAGATTAAACGAAGGAGATGCTGTATCTTTTGAAGTACAAAACGGCAAAAAAGGTTTAAATGCTGTTAATGTATCTAAAATATAAGTTCTACTAAGGAAATAGGTAATGTAAGTAACTTTGTATTACCTATTTTTTTACTATCAATCGTCTAACTTGAAGGTTGTCAAAGCCGTTATTGGAATCCCAGTAATGGCTTTATTTTTGTATATCGCCTCAAACTCAACAAAAAAGGACAGGAAAATAACTTTTCTGCATCAATTTTTTTAGCAACAAGCCAATATTAGTACGTAATAAAAATACATTCGCCAAATTCTCGTTATATATTTGCTATAAAATATTGATAATCAAACATTTAATTATGATACATTTTTTATCACTACCAACTATTATTATGTAGCAACTTTACTGTATTTGTGTCCTTGTGGTATAATAACCATACTCTTAAAGTAGTTTTACTTCTTATCAGAAACTTTTAGCCCACTTTGTTTGTCTTAAGTAATATACCTTTTCTTTATCTCACGTATGTTTACAAAAGACAATATCACCCACATTAAAACCTTAGCCGACTTACGCAAGGCTGGCTACCAACCCAAAAGTATCAAAGAAGAACTCCGTTATAACCTTATTTACCACCTCAAACACAAAAAGCCTATTTTCGAGGGCATTTACGGCTACGAAGATACGGTAATTCCAGACCTCCAACGGGCTATTTTGTCTATGCACAACATCAACCTCTTGGGGCTACGGGGACAAGCCAAAACCCGTATGGCTCGTATGATGGTAGAGTTGTTGGACGAATACGTGCCTATGATTGCGGGCAGTGAGTTGAATGACGACCCGATGCACCCACTTTCGCACTATGGCAAACAAACCGTAGCCGAAAAAGGCGAAACTACGCCTATTACATGGCTGCACCGCAGCGACAGGTACACCGAAAAGTTGGCAACGCCAGACGTTTCTGTGGCAGATTTGATAGGTGATGTCGACCCTATCAAGGCTGCAAGTTTGAAACTGCCGTATTCAGACGAAAGAGTAATACATTTCGGGTTAATTCCTCGTTCACACCGTTGTATCTTTGTCATCAACGAACTGCCTGATTTACAGCCTCGTATCCAAGTAGCTTTGTTCAATATCTTGCAAGAAGGCGACATTCAAATTCGTGGTTTCAAGGTGCGTATGCCCTTAGACATTCAGTTTGTGTTTACCGCCAACCCCGAAGATTATACGAACAGGGGCAGCATTGTTACGCCTCTCAAAGACCGTATAGAAAGCCAAATCTTGACGCATTACCCCAAAGATATTGTGGTGGGTAAGAAAATCACGCAACAAGAGGCATTGGTAAAACCCGAACAAGGCAAACACATTACAGTTTTTGATTTGGCAAAAGACCTTGTAGAACAAATTGCGATAGAGGCTCGCCAAAGTGAGTTTGTAGATGCCAAAAGTGGTGTTTCGGCTCGTTTAACCATTTCTGCCTACGAAAATCTGTTGAGTACCGCCGAAAGACGTATGTTGATAAATGGCGAAAATCATACGCATATACGCATCAGTGATTTTTGGGGCGTTGTGCCTGCCATTTCGGGTAAAGTGGAGCTGGTGTATGAAGGTGAACAAGAAGGTGCGGGCATAGTGGCGTTGAATTTATTGGGCAAATCCGTTAAAACCTTGTTTGCAAAATATTTCCCAGACCCCGAAAAAGAAAAAAAGCAAAAACACACGACTTACAAAAAAATCACAGAGTGGTTTGGTAATGGCGAAAAATTAGATTTGTTCAATGACATGAGCAACGAAGAATATCGCCAAGCCTTGTACGCCATTCCGAATTTGGAGGGTTTGGTAAGAGATAAACTGCCAACTTTGGGCGAAGAAGAAAAGCTGTTTATGATGGAATTTTTGTTGCATGGTATGGCAGAGTATTCTCTATTGACCAAAAAATATTTGGAAAGAGGTTTACAATTCAATGATATTTTGGGCGGAATGTTAGGCGGTATTGGTGGCAACGACTTCGGATTTTATGACGATGAGGAGGACACTAAACCACCAAAACGCAAGAAATAATTACCTTCCTGTAGAACGGACTTTAGTCCGTTTTATATGTCATAAAATGGACTAAAGTCCGTTCTACAGGAAATAGTAGCTAAATAAAGTAGTGCCCAGACAAGTAATGCAGGGACTACATTAAAACTAACATTTCTCAAAGAAAAAACGGACTAAAGTCCGTTCTACAGAAAATAGTAGCTAAATAATTACACTTTTTATGAAAAAAACAATTTTATACACAATTTTCTCACTCTTTGTAGCCAGTGCTTGCACGCAAAAAAACTACCCACAATACACCGTACTACCCGAAGGTTACGAGTTCCCCAACAACGATACGCTGTCTGTAGTAACTTGGAATGTAGAGCATTTTGTTGATGAATACGATAATCCGTATATCAGCAATGACATGGAAAACAAGCCCAAAAACGTAGAAAAGAAGGTAGATTTATTGGCAAATATGTTGCGAAAAATCAATGCAGATGTAGTGGTCTTGGAAGAATTTGAGAACAGAAATTTAGCCATGAAAATAGCAAAAGAAAAACTGGGAGATTTGGGCTACAAATTTTTTACGTGCAGTACAAGTGATAATTGGTACATGAATGTAGTGGTAATGAGCAAATTACCATTAGGAGCTACCACTACTTATCATACTATTTACGGAGATTTGGTCAATTATACAGACTCTTTGGGCAGAAAAGAAACCCAAAATACTACCAACGCCAGAATGATAACCACAGAAGTAAGAGCCAAAAAAGATTTTGTTTTTCATTTGACAGGCGTACACCTCAAAGCAGGACGGAGCAAAAGAGATGTGGCGATGCGTAAAGGGCAAATGGACTTGTTGAGAATACAAGCCGACAGAATTTTATTAGCCGATAAAAATGCCAAAATAGTCATGGTCGGAGATTTTAACTCTACACCCGACAGCGAAGAACTACAACATTTGCTAAAAGGTACGACTAACAGCACGATGATAGACCCTTTGGCAAACACATCTTTGTTTTCGCACCCTTCGGATAATCCTAAATGGCGGATAGACCATATTTTAATGAACAAAAGTATGTCTAAATACCTTGTCGCTAACAGTGTGCATGTGCCGAACTATTTAGACAAAAATGATTGTAGGGCTTTGAGTGACCATTTACCTTTGGTAGCAAGGTTTGTAATCAAATAAAAATACTTGGTAGCCTTAAAGATATAATACAAAAGGTGTAATCTTTTGTAGGGTCGTGCTTTAAAAACTTATAGTGAAACTAATTTTTTTCAAAGAAATAAGTTTGATTGTCTTCAAGAAGCTCTATAAAGATGACATCTTTTAGAAAGATGTCATCTTTATAGAGCTTCTTGAAGACTACGTATAACAATT
>CANGYA010000185.1 GCA_947457925.1 Cytophagales bacterium
AAATCACTATGTTTTTGTTCGTACCTTTTACATTTACTACGGCTGCATCACTCGGTTGGTTGGTGCTGGTGTTGGCAGTGCCTACCATGCTGTCGTATTGTTCGTACACCCAACGGCGACTGCAAATATTGGGGTGTGCCAACAAGAAATTACTAATTTCTGTAACCTTTGCCCAATTTCCTTTGATGTCTGTTACGCTGTTTATATCAAATTTTTTGTATTCTTGGTAGTAGGCAGGCTCTTTGTATTCTCTGTGGTAAACAGGTGCCCCACCGCCCAATACCAATGTTTCGGCAGGAACATCAGCCACCAATTCGCCTTGCATATGGAAATGTAGGCGTTGCGTGTCTGTAACCACACCAATTTGTTCACAATTCAAGTCCCACTTGTCAAAAATTTGGCGAATAATGTCCTCTTTGCCTTTTTCGACCACAATCAACATTCTTTCTTGGCTTTCAGACAATAAAATTTCAAAAGGTTTCATATTGGACTGACGAGTAGGCACTTTGTCTAACCAAATCTCCATGCCATGCTCACCTTTCGCACTCATTTCGGAAGTAGAACAGATAATACCCGCAGCTCCCATGTCTTGGATACCTATAACTGCCCCTGTGTCAATGATTTCTAAGGTAGCTTCCAACAATAATTTTTCTTGGAAAGGGTCGCCAACTTGTACCGCAGGGAGTTTGGCAGTAGATTTTTCGCTGATGTCTTCTGATGCAAACGTAGCTCCATGAATACCGTCTTTGCCCGTAGCCGAACCTACGATAAACACAGGATTGCCCACGCCATAAGAGGTTGCTTTTGCCACTTTGCCCACCTTCACGATACCCGCCGAAAACGCATTGACCAAAGGATTGTTATTGTAACATTCATCAAAATAAATTTCTCCGCCCACCGTAGGCACGCCAAAGGCATTGCCATAGTCGCCAATTCCCTTCACCACACCACGCAACAACCAACGACTTTTGTCCAATTCCAATTTGCCAAAACGCAAAGAGTTGAGTTGAGCAATAGGTCTTGCTCCCATCGTGAAAATATCTCTGTTGATGCCGCCAACACCTGTAGCTGCTCCTTGGTAAGGTTCTATCGCAGAAGGGTGGTTGTGGCTTTCTATCTTGAAACAGCACGCCAACCCGTCACCAATATCCACCAAGCCTGCATTTTCTTCGCCTGCCTTCGCCAACATTCTGGGCGACTCTTTGGGCAGTTTTTTGAGCCAAACAATAGAGTTTTTGTAGCTACAGTGTTCAGACCACATGACCGAATAGATGCTTAGTTCGGTGAAATTGGGGTTTCTTCCCAAAATTTCCTTGATTTTGTCGTATTCTTCGGGCAATAAGCCTAATTTCTGGGCGGTTTCCACGCCTACGTGTTCTTGGGTTTTGTGTTGGGTTGCCATAAATTGAAGCCAATAATTTAGGGGCAAAGGTAAAATTTTTGTGGGGATTTGGCTACATTTTCAAAAAGGTTTCAACACAAAACTTCTTTGGCTATCCTACAATCTGGTGGTACATACTCTTATGTTTGTAACTTATTTTTAAGTTCATTAAAATCTTCAAATTGAGAAAAATACTCACTTTCATTCAAATTACTACAAACGTCTATCATAAATTTTTCCATACTAAAACCTAATTTTGATAGATGACTGTAATTTTTTAACAATTCGAGTTGGATAAGCATTTGCAAATCCTTTCCATGAAACCATACAAGATATTGCTCGTGATTATAAAAAGTATCTGGACTAAATTTTTGTACAAATCTTTCTATATAAGTATTCAATTTGTCTTTACTTAATTTTTCTGCCTTGTGTTGAAAATCCTCTATTAATTTGTTAGCCTGTGTTTGACAATAAACTAAATCAAATTGTTCAGGCATTTTACCATCTTCTTTGACAAATTTGATTTCAAAGTAAAATTTATTTTCTGCTTTAAGTCTTGCTAAAGCCCAACGAACAGCCTGATAATATTGTATTTTTTGGGCTGCCTCAATGATTATAGATTGTATTTCTTCTCTAGTTGGAATATTAATAGTTTTCTTTTTTTTATAGTTAGGGGTATTACGTAACCAAGTGAGATATTTATGTAACAAAGAGGCATCTATAAAATAACTCTCAATACTTGCCCTATAGGTTGTAAACACATTTTTTTGTTTAGGAACAAGAATTAATCCTTGCGTTTCTGTTGGCTCAAAGTCAAAATCTCTGTCCCTTATCAACACATAATTTGTCGTCTTAACCGTTGTATTGTAACCCTGCAAAAAGGCTGAAATATTATTTTTTGTTCCAATAGGTTTGACAGTATATTGCGAATTAAGGATAATATACTTATTGATAAATAGTTTATCAATACTTTTTTCTTCTCCTTCACAGAAAATGAATTTGCTCATAGTAATTTAGTCAAGACGAATAATAGAACTTTCTGGAAAAACAGCAACAACATAGTCAGAGTGTGTAGTAATAATAAATTGATTATTACTGCCTTCATTGGCTAACACCCTTAGTAAAGATTGTTGTAAAGGTGGGTGTAAATGCAATTCTATCTCATCTATTAGTACCACAGAATTGTGAATTTGCCAATATGCAAAATCTAATAAAATAGGAAAAACAGCCTTTTCTCCTGCCGACATCTCGGCTAATTCATAGAGATTATTGTTAGCATCTGAAAAATAAAATGGTGGTTCTTCATTAAAATTTATACTTCTTGAAGGATTAAACCCTACCATTTTGCGGCCTTGAAATACTTTTGAATAAAGTTCAGATAATTTAGCATAGACATCTCTTTGCCCTTTCCGCATTTGGAAATTATATTCTTTTAAGTTATTATGAAAAACATAAAAAGTTTGTAGTCGCCTCCGTAATGTTTCATAATCAAATACAATAGGCTTGTCTTCTGCTGTTTCTTTATTTAAACTCGTGGCAGTTCGTTGTTCAGTGTACCATAGTACAGTGCCTACTCGTTGGAAATTATCCCAAGTATCAGGGTGGTTTTTACGAATAGTAATAGCATAGTTTCTACCCTTAAATTGATTATAGTTTCTTGTACTTTTCCCTAAAACTTTATTCTTATTAAAATCAAGTCTTAAATATGTTTCCAAATCATTGCCGATATTCGCATAGCCCAACTGTTTGGCAAATTCGGCAGTTGCCTTTAATTCATCTTCTTCAAACAATACATTTAATTCTACTAAAAAAGGATTTTCGTTACCATGTATTTTATCATACACAAAACCAGACCATTCTAACTCGGAAGGCTGTATTAACATACCTGTTGCCGTACCTAATACGGCAGCAATAGCTTGTAAAATAGACGACTTTCCACAACCATTTTCTCCGATAATAACTGTCAAATTATTAACTAATCCTGTATGTGTATCAAAAAAGTTGATTTCTCTATCTCTAAATTGCTTATACCCTTTTAATCTCAAAGATTTTACTTTCATTGTAGTAGGTTAATTTAGTAAGGCAAAGGTAAAATTTTTGTGGGGATTTGATATGCTTTAAGGTGGATTTACATACAAAACTTGCACCATTATCCCCTAAAAACATGCTGTACCACCTCCCCATCGTTGTAAAACAACGTACCAATAAACTCGGCAGTTTGGGGAAATTCAGCCCCTGTAGGCACAGTCAATACTTGAATTGCTTGTGTGTGGGCTATATCTCCGCTTATTGCTGCCCATAAATAGCCTACATTTTTGATGACACCTACAGACAAAATTTTTGATTCCACAGGCATAATTAGTGTTTGTTGAGCCTCCATTTTTAGCTCAAATTTCCAAATTGTTTTCATATTAGGTCTAAAATAATTGGCGGTTTGTCCTGCGTACCACAACTCAACATAACGGTTTTGGTCTGCAATAGTCGTTACAAATTCTAATCTTGAATCATCTAAAATGTGATAAATCTTATAATCCTCCCAACTCAACAGCAAAGTTGGATTTAGTAATTTTCCTACACTTGTACCCTGCGAACAGTCTGCCAACATACGATTAGCTCCTACATCTCTGTCTGCCCCACGCACAATAATTTGGCGGTTTTGAGCCTCTAAATATACTCTTAGGTCATGTAAGGCTTCCGAGAGCCAATATTTTTGAGTAGATTCAAATACTATTTCTCCTCCTTCATTGAAAAACAACTGAAAAAAGCCATTAGTATGACTTACTCCTACTGTATGGTAAGTGATTTCTTGCTTGTGTTTGTCATACACCCTTACGAGTTGCTCTTTTCTGTTTTGAGCCATGAAAGTACGGAGGTATTCTATTTCTTTATGAAATTTATCAGTGAGCATTGTTTACAACTATTTGGCTAAATTCCTACAATTTACCCAATTTCATTCATAAAAAAACTGTTTGCAAAACATTTAACCATGTAGCAAACAGTTTTTTTATAGTTTAAACAAGTATTGAGTTTACCAAGCTACATCAAATTGCTTTGTTCTTTCTTTCATTAAACCAATAATTTGGTCTTGGGTCAATGGTTTTTCGGGAGTAAGTTGCACGTAAAAATGAGCCAACCAGTCGTATCTTTTGAGCATCAGGAGTAACCAAACCGCAAAGAAATCTAACTTTTCAAACACCAAAGCCCTTTCTTCGGCATATCTCTGTACGTTTTTCTGAAACTCCACAGGCATTTCTGTCCAGTGCATAGCAGGACGGTTATGGTGTCCGATATGATAACCGTCATTGAAACACATTTGGTTGTAACGAGAATTGATACAAGTAATGCTATTGCGGTAGTTGTTTTCAGGGGTTTGTGGGTCTATAAAGGCGTGTTGTCCCCAATTTCCCGCCATCATCAAGAAACGAGTCAGGAACACAGGGATAATAAAAGTAGCCAGCGTAGCCTCAAAATTGAAGTAAGAAAGCCCCGCACAAAGCACCCAAAAAGAAAACTCTCCCGAAGCAAAGGCATTGCGAATTTTAAATCTTTTTTTCAGTGTCAAATATTGGTAGAGTTGGCTGATGCCCAAGATGACAAAACTGAAATAGTAGTGTAAGAAATGCAAAAAACTATCTCTTTGGTATTTCATGGTGCTACTGTGGTCGTCTGGCAAATTGTTTTCTAGGTGGTGCATACCGATATGGTGTGCATAGTAAGATTCGGGAGTTTCGCCAAAGAAAATACCTAATACCCACGTATTCACGTAGTTAAGGGCGTTGTACTCTTTTTTGAAAAAAGCCCTATGCGAAGTATTATGCAACATCAAAATATAAGGTCCTGTAAAAAAAGCTAATTGCCACACATAATAAACCGCCACTAACCACCAAGAAAAACTATCTGCCCAATAAAAATAGACAGGAAAGGGCAACACAAAACAAATAATCTTTAGCCACAAATACACAAAAGGCAAATCTCTTTCGTCTGTTAGCAGACTAATCAGCCATTTGTCTATAAAGTTGTGGGTTTTAGGTTGATAAATAGGGTCTGTAATACTTAAAGCAGTTTGCATAAATCAATAAAATTTTAAACAACAATAGATTTTCCAAAAATACGGCATATTACTTCAAATAGCAATAGACATAGTTAAGACTTCTACATTTAATCCTTGTCTAAACATTTTGTTACAGAACTTCACTAACTTTTCATAGTTTTGCAAACAATTTTGCTTTCATCATCATGTTATTTACTTATACACAATTAAGAGATTTTTCTGCAAATATTTTCTTGCAAATGGGCTGTAGCCCCGAAGATGCCCTATTAGCTGCCGAAACTTTGGTGTCGGCAGATATTCGTGGGGTAGATTCGCATGGGGTAGCTCGGTTGTCGGGTTATGTACGTTTGTGGGAGGCGGGTCGTATTAACCCAACGCCCAATATTCAGGTAGTACATGAAACTCCCAGCACTGCCGTAGTAGATGGAGATGCAGGTTTGGGTTTGGTCGTAGCTCCAAAAGCTATGGAAGTTGCGTTGAAAAAAGCCGAACAAGTAGGCACAGGTTGGGTGGCTGTTCGTAACTCCAACCACTTTGGCATTGCAGGACACCACGCTATGATGGCGTTACCGAAAGACATGATAGGAATTGCAATGACTAACGCAAGCCCTTTGGTAGCTCCTACAGGCTCTATAGAAAGACTTTTGGGAACAAATCCTATTGCCATTGCCATTCCTGCGGGCAAGCAACCGCCATTTGTGGCAGATTTTGCAACGACCACCGCAGCCAACGGCAAATTAGAGATTTTGCAACGCAAAAATGCCGAAGCTCCTTTGGGTTGGGTACAAGATGCCAAAGGCAACCCTTCTACCAAACCCAACGAACTCAAACAAGGCGGTGCGTTGTTGCCTTTGGGTAGTGATTTGGCACATGGTAGCCACAAAGGTTACGGGTTGGGTGCTATGGTAGATATTTTGTCGGCTGTGTTGTCGGGGGCTGGTTATGCGGCTTGGGCGCCGCCGTTTGTGCATTTCTTACCTTTACCTGCCGACCCTGTGGGTAAAGGTTTAGGGCATTTCTTGGGAGCTATGCGTGTAGATGCGTTTCGCCCTGCTGACGAGTTCAAGGCACACATGGACAACTGGATTCAACGTTTCCGCAATGCCAAAACTGCCGAAGGTTACGAAAAAGTATTGATTCATGGCGATATTGAGAGAGAAATGGAAATTACTCGTAAACAAGAAGGTTGGGAGTTATTACCGCCTGTGGTGGCAGATTTGCAACAGTTAGGCGAAAAGTTTGGGGTGAAACTTTTGTGATTGCCTACATTTCAACCTATAAGGTTTTCGAAAACCTTATAGGTTTGAGAACTTATAATTTTGACTAAACCTAATTTTGTTTTAGCAGAATAATCTTCTTAGTTGTAAAAAGTGCAGCTAAAGATGACATCTTTCAAAAAGATGTCATCTTTAGCTGCACTTTTTACAACTATCATTACCTTTTTGAGTATATTTGTTTGCCCACTTCAAAAATATCTACTATGAGTTTAAAAAAATTTAAGTCTATTGACGAGGTAGCAAGCAAATACCAAATCTCCATCAAAAAGGCTAATTTTATCGTTGATGTTCCACCAACACCAATGCCTGTTTTACTCAAAGAAGAACTGAAGTACATCATACTCAATTACCCTTACAATATTTCTGAAGCAGCCATTCGAGAAACTATCTTGTTCCCTATTCTCAAAGAAGTTTGGAAAAGATATGACCAAACCTTGATGCTTTGGGCAAACAAAAGCATATCTTTTAATAAAGAACTATCTGGTATGCCCGACTATGTAGTAGCTAAACAATCTCATTTGGGCAAAATTGTATTTGGTTCGCCACTTTTAGCTGTGGTAGAAGCCAAAAAAGATGATTTTGAAGGTGGTTGGGGGCAGTGTCTTTTAGAAATGTACACGATTCAGCAAATTAACAATCAACCCAATTTGCCCGTATTTGGTATAGTAACCAATGGTGATAATTGGCAGTTTGGTCAATTAGAAAATATGCAGTTTACAGAAAATGTGGACTTTGCTTTTTTACAAGAAATGGACAAGTTGTTTGCTACGCTTGTTTTTTTCTTTGAACTTTGTAATCAAAATGCCAAAAAAATTTAATTCATACCTCGTTTTTTATATAATCTATCTCCTTCTATGTTGCATAACTTTTTGCGTTTTGTTGTTTTGGCAGCAGCTTTTGCCATTACAATTACCCTACAGGCACAAGACAAAAATCCTCCTGATAATAACACACAAGAGAAGCCCAAAAGCCAAACAGATGCCTTATTGACCACCTCGACTGTGCCTGTGATAGACTTGAACACCAAGAGGACTTTAAAAGAGAAAGAAAAACTACAAAAAGAATTAGGTGAGTTAGTAGGTTCTTTGAAAAAAGATAAAAAAGCACCACAAGAAAAAAAAGAACCTAAAGGCTACTACAGAGGCGTGAAAGGACGCAAAACTTTTATCCGTGCTTTTTCGGGAAAACGCACTATCATAGAGAAATTTGCGTATGTAAATGATGACAAAGCAGCTCCTCCGCCTTATACCACAGAGGTTTATTACTATGACACTAAAAAGCAAAAGATTTTTAAAACAGGTAAATTTGACAGAGAAAAAGGCTTTTTATTGCATGGACTTTATACTAAAAAAGTAAATGATTTGGTACAAGAAGAAGGCTATTTTTACTTTGGGGTAAAAGATGGTAGATGGGAAAAGTTCAATAAAGATACTTTATTGACAGATAAAAAATACTACGAAAAAGGCAATTTTGCAGAATCTGTTTTGACCTATTACGATAAAAAACAAAAGGTTTTAAAAGAAAAAGTATCTATTAATGATGGTCGCAAAGAAGGCGAATACTTGTATTATTACCCAAGTGGTCGTTTGGCTCTCAAAGGACAGTATGCAGAAGACAGCAAAATAGGAGTATGGTACGAATACTATGACCAAGTGAAATACAGCCGTAAAAGAGAATTGAAATTTCCTGATGACCCTTTTGAAGACAGAGATAGCACTGTGATTAGGGAGTGGGACAACAAAGGGAAAATGTTGATAGATAATTCAAGAAATAAATAGAGTTTATGAATAATTTTTTCTTATGACCTCACCCTGCCCTCTCCATTTGGAGAGGGTTTTATGGAATTATTCATCAACTCTAATAAACGGTAGTATTAAAGATGTAATCTTTTCAAAAGATTACATCTTTATTTTTGTCGCAACTGCTGAAAAAAGCTACTTAACAGTGTTTCTGCTTCTTGGGCTAATACACCTTTGGTAATAGTCGTTTTTGGGTGAATGATAGCTGTAGAAATTTTGGAATAGCCATATTTGCCATCTCCTGCTGCATAGACAATACGCTGGAGTTGTGTCCAATACGTAGCACCGCCACACATCACACAAGGCTCTAAGGTTACGTACAAGGTGCAGCCTGTCAAATACCTACTGCCCAAATGGTGGGTGGCTGCGGTAATAGCTAACATTTCGGCGTGGGCTGTTGCGTCTGCTTGTTTTTTGGTTTGGTTGTACCCTTTGCCTATTACTTGTTGATTACAAACGACTACTGCCCCTACAGGCACTTCCCCTTCCTCAAAGGCTTTTTGGGCTTCTGTCAAGGCTATTCGCATAAAATATTCATCTGTAAGCATAAGTAAGTGCTAATGCACAATTATTGATTAGTAAATTTTTAATTAGGTATTTTTACCTCACCCCCAACCCCCTCTCCATTTGGAGAGGGGGCTTTTTTTTTGACCTTCTAAGGTTAAAATTGGTGTAAACTCACCCTCTCGCAATGGAGAGCAACTGAGCTGGAAAAGTTGGTGTGAAAAAATCTATTTCACACCCAAAACATCAAAAATAAAGGCATATTCTAAGGCTACTTCTTTCAGACGGTCAAATCTACCTGAAGAACCACCATGCCCTGCGTCCATGTTTACAGACATCACAAGGCGGTTATTGTCTGTTTTCATTTCGCGCAATTTTGCTACCCATTTGGCAGGCTCAAAATATTGCACTTGGGAGTCGTGTAAACCTGTAGTAACCAATAAGTTAGGATAGGCTTTTTTCTCTACATTGTCATAAGGCGAATACGATAACATATAGTCATAATATGCTTTGTCTTTGGGGTTGCCCCACTCCTCAAATTCGCCTGTCGTCAATGGTAAACTCTCGTCCAACATGGTCGTAACCACATCTACAAACGGTACGTGAGCTACTACTACCTTGAACAATTCTGGACGCATATTCGTTACTGCACCCATCAACAAACCACCTGCACTGCCACCCACAGCCACCAATTTATCTGGCGAAGTATATTTTTGTTGTACCAAAAAGTCCGCACAGTCTATAAAGTCTGTAAAAGTGTTTTTCTTTTTCAAAAATTTGCCATCTTCGTACCACTGTCTGCCCATTTCTTGTCCGCCTCTAATGTGTGCAATCGCAAAGGCAAAACCTCTGTTCAACAAACTCAAACGGTTACTACTGAAAGTTGGATTACTCGAAATTCCGTAAGCTCCATAAGAATATAGGTACAAAGGCTGCGAACCGTCTTGTTTGAAACCTTTTTTATAGACAATAGAAATAGGAACTTTCGTGCCGTCTTTTGCCGTTGCCCACAATCTTTGTGTTTCGTAGTCGGCTTTGTTGAAACCACCCAATACTTCTTGTTCTTTCTTCACGTCTTTTTCTTTTGTTCCCATGTCATAGTCTATCGTAGAATTGGGCGTAGTCAAAGAAGTGTAGTTGTAACGCAATTTTGTGATGTTAAATTCTGGATTGTATGCCACATTTGCCGTATAAGCTGCTTCGCCAAAGTTAAGGTAGTGTTCTGTTTTGTCTGCCCATTTGATAATACGCAATTTTGGCAAACCTTCACTTTGTTCTGAAACCACCAAATAATCTTTAAAAATCTCAATGCCTTTCAACAAAACATCTGAACGGTGCGGAATTACCTCTTTCCAATTTTCTTTTGCAGGTTTGCTCACAAGTGTTTCTACTAACTTGAAATTCAAGGCATTATCATTGGTGCGAATGTAAAATTTATCGCCAAAATGGTCGACACTGTATTCCAACTTGGGAGTACGAGGCTGCACTGGTGCAAATTTTCCG
>CANGYA010000186.1 GCA_947457925.1 Cytophagales bacterium
ATTCGCACTGCCCAAAATGCCCCTATCAAAAACGTATTTGCGGGAGTGGTCATTGTAATTCATCGGGTAAATGGTGGCGGTTTGGTGATTGTGGTGCAACATGGGGACTTCTTTTCTGTTTATGCCAAAGTCAAGGAAAGTTTGGTAGTAGCAGGGCAAAAAGTAAAACAAGGCGAAACCATAGGCACTGTTAGCGAAAATATGGACGGCTACCCAGAAATGCAGTTCCAAATTTGGGATAAAAACCAACAAATAAATCCAGAAGAATGGATAAGGTTTTAGTGATTTTTAATTTTTAAAGTAATAGAGAGTAGGTAATAAAAAAACTAACATTTCTTTTAGGGTCGTGCTATGAATTGTTATACGTAGTGTTCAAGAATCCCTATAAAGATGTAATCTTTTAGAAAGATTACATCTTTATAGGGATTCTTGAACACCTCCAAACCTATTTCCAAGTCTTTAAAAAATTAGTTTTGGTATAAGTTTTTAAGGCACGATACTATAAGAAATGTTAGTTTTCCGTTCTTATTATCAACACTTTTGGCACAAGCACCCTATTTTATATAGTTAGAGCTTCTCTATTTTTAATTTTAAGCTAAAAACTTATTTTACTAAGTTAATAAACTTTTGGTAAAATGGCGTGGGACTATTGGCGTGTTTAGGTTGGTAACTTCCGCTAATCACAGGAATATACATCACTCTGCGGCGGCTTTGCTCACCTTTTACAGTAGATTGAGCTACTCTGTGCCATAAACGACCATCATGCACCGTTAAATCTCCTGCTTGACTTTCCAAAGCTATTTCTTCGGGGTCGGGTGTATTATCCAAAAAGTATTTTTTACGGAAAAACAAACCATACCAGCCCTGTTTGTGAGTTTTTGGTATCAAACGGAGTCCGCCATTTGTAGCAGGGCAAGCATCTATATGCAAACCTACATTGAGCATAGGTCCTATTTTGCGACCTAAGAAAATATCTCTTGGAGCATCTGTGTGCCAGCCCATTTGTGTAAACTCACTTTTATCTGTATTGATGTAATGGTTAATCACTAAACCGTCTTTTTCGTTCTCGCCTACTCTACAGTTATCTTCTTGCATCAAAGCAAACAAAGCCTCGAAACGTTTATCTTGCAAAAACTCGTGTAATACGGGGTTGTGTTGTGAGGCAAAGGCAAATCGTTGCACAATTTTAGAACCGTCTGCATCATAACCATATTTAATAGGCACACCATTTACTTTTTCTACATTTTCTGCAACCCATTTTGCCTGAATCTCATTCATTCCTCGAATAATCTGCTGCACTGCCTCCTCGTTAATAAAACGGCGGAAATGTAGAAAACCGTACTCCTCAAAAAAATCTTTTTGTTCTGGAGTAAGTTCGTAACCTAAAGTAAAAATAGGGTATTTGAAGTCTTTCACTGTTTCTTATATTTTTGTGGTTAAAACAAGACAAAGTAAAGTGTGTTCAATGATTGGGTAACAAATGAACCGTTGGAAGTTTCTCTCTTTATGTGAACAATTTATTAAATTTTAACATTTAATAAATTGATTTTTTTTATCAAAAGTTCACAAAGTTACGCAGAAAATTTGGTAAAAAAACATACACCAACAAAAAGTTTAGAAATTCTATGTGGCTGATTGTGCTTTTTGTGCTATTAGTTTTATCTTAGTAGGAGGCAGTTAATAACAACTTATTTTCACCCTAAAACATTTATCTGTATGCACAAAACAGACAGCTTGTTGGCAACTTTGGCGTATGCCTTTAGCTTTGGCTTAGTGATAGGTTTGCTTGCTTTTTTGCTCTTTTTGTTTTTGGAGGCAGACAATGCAGCCACTACACACAAAGAGTACCAATACGAAGAAAATTTGAAGGGGCAGCAAGTGTATAGAAAAAATACTGTTATGCGAAACAACTTTAATGAAAACATACCTGCAAAGGCTACTCTTTGGGGTTTTGCCATAGCTTTTGTAGCTATTTTTGTGCTTCGCTATGTTCCTTTTTTGCCTTCTATAGAACAACTATTAGACAGTTGGGCTGGCGTAACACCACCTAATTCGCCAAAATAGTGTAAGTAATAGCTATCTAAAATAAAACCCTTTAAGAAAATTCTTAAAGGGTTTGCGGTCTGGACGGGGCTCGAACCCGCGACCTCCGCCGTGACAGGGCGGCATTCTAACCAACTGAACTACCAGACCTTGTTGATTGGGTTGCAAAGGTGCGAGGTTATTTTTTATTTTCCAAATCTTTTAGCAACTTTTTTTTCAACAAATTTCTATCTATTTTTTCGGTGGCGGTTTGTGGAAAAGTAGCTACCCAATGCAACTGCTTTGGTACTTCGTATTTAGCTAAACTTTCTTGCAAAGAGGCTTTGAGTTGTGTCAAAAGTTGTTCGTTAAGTTCGTGTGCGGTACTTTCTATGACCAGATGCACTGTTTCGCCCCAAAGTGCATCAGGTAAACCAAGAATACAATAGCGTTGCGGAATAGCTAATTGTTGGAATATTTTGCCAATCGTAGCCTCTACTTTTTCTATCTGAATTTTCACCCCACCACTGTTAATCACATTATCTGCCCTACCCAACCAATAAAAACCAATGATTTTTTGGTAGTTATCATACACCAATTCCACTATATCATTGGTTGTAAGCCATTCGTTATTGGTCATTGGAGCTTTGATTTGCAAACAATTTCGCTGGTATTGTTGAATAGTTACGTGAGGTAATAATGAAAAAAAACTGTGCTTGTCATTGCCATTGAGTTTTTTCAGTGCAATGTGCGAAACAGTTTCAGTCATGCCATACGTATTGTAAACGGGTACGGTTAGGTGCGTTTGTACCAAATTTTCTAAGTAAGGACTTACCGCAGCACCGCCCACAATGATAGCCTTGAATTGATTAAGCAAAGAAGTTTTATCGGGTTGATTTTCAAGGGTTTGCTGTAACTGTGCAGGCACTAAGGCGACAAAATCTAAGGGCTTAGTTACATCAGTAAATGGTAAAGAATTAGGCGGAAGCACTGTTAAATCCCAGTCATTGACTAAACTACGTACCAACATCATTTTACCCGCCACAAAACCTGCGTGCAAACACAACAAAGCCTTTGTACCTTTGGCTAAACCTAATTTTTCGGCAGTAGCCTTTGCACTTGTCTCCATTTGATAACGGTTCAGTGCTATTTCTTTAGGCGTACCTGTACTGCCCGAAGTATGCAACACGAAATCTTGCTGCCCTGCTAACCATTGGCGACAAAATGCCACAATATCCGTTTCTTCATCAGACAAAGTAACTGTTGTGCTAAAAGAGTCTTTACTATCTAAGGTTACTGATGGAAAAATAAGTTGCATGGTTAGTTATCAGTTATCAGTAAACAGTTATCAGTAAACAGTCATCAGTTAATTAAAAACTATTTACTGATAACTGTTTACTGTCCACTGCTAACTGTTATTGTCCTACAACAAAAGTTGCGTTACCAAATAATAAAAAGCCGTTTTGCCAAGAATTACGGAACAATACGTCTTCCAATAAATACATCACTTGCCCGCCACCTACTTCTTCGCAACCAAAAACTAATGTATTTTTCATTTTGTCTTTGGCTTTTTTACCTGCAAAACCGTCTATGTAGGCATTTTCACGAATGACACCCACATTCCACAAGTTTTTAGAGAATTGGTAGGGTTGATTGTCAAATTTCAGGGTAAAGTATTTGTTGTTATAGCCAAACGCCAAAGGGTGCGTATTGTCCAACTGTACTTCATAAATACTGCCCTGCACTTGGTCTGCCAAATAGTTGCGGTATCTGTCTCCGTACTTTTTCAAAAATTCGTCGGGTGCTGGTTTAGGGGCATTTTTGTCGTCTTCTTTGTGTTCGTCTTCTACTTTCAACAAATGAAAATCTTTGTTGTTAGCAAACAAACTATTTGCTCCTTGATTTGCCACCAAACGACCACCACGTTTTACCCAAGCCTTTATTTTTTCTAAATTACTGTCCGAACCTAATAAACTGTAGTTGCCATCGGGCAAAATCAAGACGTTGTACGCACTTAAATCTACTCTGCTGAAATATTGAGCATCAATATTCGTGATGGGGTACTTCACAATGTCATCGAAATAATGCCAAATTTGCCCAAAAGAATACATATTTACGTCTGTACCAGACACTACAGCAATTTTTGGGGCTTTGAGTTTACGCACATAATCCGAACCCAAATCTACGCCAGCCTCCACAAAACCTGTTTGTGTTACGGCTAAATTTTGCCCTGCATTTTTGGCTAATTCCATGACTTTGGTGTCAAATTCTTCGCCCAAAGCTACGTTGTCGCCACGCAAAATGAACAATGTACCTGCCTCATAACGCACTTTGTCCAACGTAATTGGTTTTTCGGCAAAACGAACTTGTATGCCTGCCTTCCACAATTTTGTCAAAAACTGCACATCTGTAACACTTTGCCAACGGCAGATGTACGCCAAAGTCTTATTTTCTTTGTCTTCTTTGATTTCAGCAGTTGCGAAAGTTGGTTTTTTGCTATAATCTACGTTAATTTTTTCGGTAGCTGCATACATCTGTACGCCAAATTGGTAAGGCAAAGCCCACGCCGTTGCGTCATAAGTTACTGAATCGGCTAAGGCTGTTTTTGGGTTAAAAAACACTTTGACCAAAGTAGATTGAGGTTGTGAGCTACTTATCAAAATATCATTATTTTGTAAAGTTACTTGTTCATTTTTGCCTGTAAAATAGTTCAATACATTGCGTTTTACGTTGTCGCCTGTGGCAGCAGCATAACGGATTTGGTGTTTGTCCAAAAACTTCAACAATTCTTTTATTTTATTAGGCGTATTGTTGGCAGCCGATACAATAAAAGTTTTGTATTGCCCTTGTGGATTTTTGGCAGCATCAAAATACTTTTTAAACTCATCTACAATGCGTTGCTGGTTCATACTCGCAATTTCTACCGTAGAAAGTCCTGTAGTGTAATGATGCGTCCAACGGTCTTTTAGTGTAAGTAAATCGCCATGTGGCGTAGTGATTTTAATACCTTTGCCCAATCCACCTTGTTCATAGGTCATGCCAATAGCTCCGTTAAACATTGGATAGCTGTCGCCATAACTTGGATATAGCAAATCAAAGTTTTCTCTGGTATAGTATAACCAATTATTTTTATCAAAATATTTAGTATGATTTTTACCTATATCAAACTGAAAACTGCGTTGAAACGGTGTAATTTCGGAATGATACGGCTCGGCAGCAGGGGCAAAATAGTACGAACTTTCTACGCCCATTTCATGGAAATCTGCATGAATATGCGGCATCCATTGTTGGTATAAAGCTACTCTTTGTTGCGTTTCTACTTGCGTTTGCCATGCCCAATCTCTGTTCAAATCAAAAACATAGTGGTTAGGTCTACCTCTTCTCAAATCTTGGTTGTGTTCTTTGGCTTCGGGATTGGCATTAGGTTCTACACCTTGCATTTGCATATACCAATGTACGTACCTGTCCCTTCCGTCTGGGTTCAAACAAGGGTCTATGACCACCACCGTATTCTCTAACCACTTAGCATTTTTGGGTTGCAATAGTTCGTAAGCCGTTTGCAAACTTGCTTCGGTAGAAGACGACTCGTCGCCATGTACGCCATAGCTCAACCACACAATCGCAGGGGCAGCGGCGGTACTGGCTTGTCCTTCTTGTAAGCCTGTGATTTTCAGGTTGTTTTGTCTAATTTCCTCTAATTTGCCCATATTGGCAGGCGAAGAAATAAAAGCAGCCAACAAAGGACGCATTTCGTTGGTTTTGCCATATTGCACCAACTTAAAATTTGTCTTTTTGCTTGCCAAATACGCAAAATAGGCAGTTACTTGGTGGTGTTGGGTGTACCTACTGCCCAACGGATAGCCCAAAAACTGTTCGGGGCTTTGCAGTTCTTGTGCAGTAGCTACTACAGATAAGCATAGTAATAAGCCTACACAGAAAAAATAATTGATTTTTGTGAACATGATAAAAGATTAAGATATAAAAACTTTTTATTGCATTAAAATTAAGTTGTGCGTAACTTTTGTATATCTTCAATAGATAATCCCGTTAAATCCGCAATGGCTTGGTCGTCAAAACCCTTTTTGATGGCATTGAAGGCTATCTCTATTTTACCCTCTATACGTCCTTCCCTCCTTCCCTCTCTCCTTCCTTCTTTTCGTCCCTCTTTTTTTCCTTTTTCATATTTTAATTCCAAAGAATTTTCTAAATCTCTGTACTCTTTCAGACTTTGCTCATAGTTTTGCCTTTCTTTGGGTTTATATTTAGCAATTTCCGCCAGTTGAAATATTTTAAGAAAAGCCTTTTCTCTTAACTGTTCTGGAATTTCATAGAGTTTATCAAGATTTTTTAAAAGAAATAGCCATTTATCATCATAAGTTTCCAACTCCTCTAAGGTTTTATTGAACTTGCTCATTTCCAAATAAATAAATTGAAGTTTATCCGAAAATACCACTTGGTTATGTTGGTCATACAATACGATTTCCGATTTTACGTTGGGGTGCATCATTTGTGGGAAAGTAAAATCCATAATGGCTATGGTGTAAACTCCCTGCCAATTATAATTCCATTTGCCTTTTTGTGCTTGCTCCTGAATGGCAAAAGTAGCATAATAAATACTTCTTTCTTTAAAATATTCTTGTTCGGCTCTTTGTAACTCTACAATAAATTTTTCACCTTGGTCGTTTTCACAGTACAAATCGAAGACAGCACGCCTTTCAGTATTGGCACGTCCCAGTTTTTCTGTTTGCAAATACCTGATAGACAGTATGTTTTTTTTATGAGGTAACAACGTATGAATAAAGTCTATCAACAAGTCTTTGTTAGATTCCTCGCCAAATATTTTTTTAAAACCAAAATCTGTAAATGGGTTGATATATTTATCGGTCATAGCAGTAGATTTTTGTTTAAATTTTGATGCTAACAAAGATATAAAAAACTTTTTTTAAGAAATTTGCTTTTGACAAACAGAGATAAAATTTAAAGACTTCATGCGTTATTTTTTAGAAATAGCTTATCGGGGTACTGCCTATAACGGCTGGCAAGTACAAGACAATACGGATAAAACGGTGCAGGGCTTTTTGAATAGGGCTTTGAAAAATACTTTACGCCATGAAGTAGAAACTGTAGCTGGTGGACGCACAGACGCAGGGGTGCATTGCAAACGGCAGTTTGTGCATTTTGATGTGCCTGATGTGATGGATAGCAATGCGTTTTTATATAAGGTGAACAGATGTTTGCCCGAAGATATTTATGTGAGTGATTTGTTGGCGGTGCAACCTACGGCTCATGCACGTTTTGATGCAGTGAGTAGAAGTTATGAATACCATATTTCCTTAGAAAAAAATCCTTTTTTGGAAGGGCTGGCGGTGCGTTATTGGTTTCCATTAAACATAGAACTTATGAATGAAGCAGCAGCCAAACTTTTTCAATACAATGATTTTGAGGCATTTAGCCGTACACATACAGACGTAAAGACTTTTTTGTGCGACATTTACCGAGCCGAATGGATACGACAAGGCAATGACTTAGTTTTTTATATTCGTGCCAATAGATTTTTGAGGGGTATGGTACGCACCATTGTAGGCACGTTGTTGGAAGTAGGGCGAGGCAAACTTTCTACAGAAGATTTTGAGGCTATCATACAGTCTAAAAAGAGAACTTCAGCAGGAAAATCTGCACCGCCACAAGGTTTGTTTTTGACAGATGTTAGTTATCCTGCGGCTGTTTTTGTGTAAAATTTGACCTCACTCCCCACCCCTTCCAACTCAGTTGCCTCTCCATTTGGAGAGGGGGATTTTTTTGACCTAAAAGGTCAAAATTAACATAAAACTCCCCTCTCCAAATGGAGAGGCAACTGAGTTGGAAGGGCAGGGTGTGAGGTTACGAAATTTAGCCCAAAGACTTCATTTCTTGCAATAACAATTCCCACAAAGCTGTTAAATGTTCGGCGGTTACGTTGGTTTGTCCAATGACTACACGCAAAGTATATTTGCCACTCAATTTTGTATGTGTCAAAAACACTTTTCCTGTGGCATTGAGTTGGTGCATGAGTTGGCTGTTGAGTTTTTCTAAGGTTGCCTCGTCTTGGATAGTAACGGGGTGGTAACGAAAACATACTAAATTCAAGGAAACAGGGGCTAATAACTCAAAATCTGCATGATTTTCTAATTTTTTCGCAAAATCTTGTGCTAATGCAAGATGCAAACGAATTTTTGCTTGCAAACCCTCTACGCCAAAACTCCGCATCACAAACCACAATTTCAAAGCCCTGAACCTTCTACCTAATTGTATGCCCCAATCTCTGTAATTATTTACTTGTTTGTCTAAGGCAGTTTTGAGGTATTCGGGTAGAATTTCAAAAGTGGCTAACAAAGCCTTTTTATCTTTTACAAAGTAAGCCGTACAATCAAAATTGGTAAACATCCATTTATGCGGATTGAACAAATAAGAATCTGCCAACTCTATGCCGTCTATCAAATGCCTTTTTTCTGGCAGTAACGTAACTGTACCTGCATAGGCAGCATCTACGTGCAACCAAATCTTTTGAGCCTGACAAATTTCGCCTATAGCTCTTAAAGGGTCTATGGCGGTAGAACTTGTTGTGCCTATGGTGGCTACCACACACAAAGGCAAGTAGCCTGCTTGTCTGTCTTGAGCTATGGCTTTTTCGAGTTCGGTAGGTAGCATCGCAAAGTTTTCATCTACCGCAATTTTCACTACGTTTTCTTTGCCCAAACCCGCAATTTTCACGGCTTTTTCAATAGAAGAATGTGTTTCAGACGAACAGTACACACGCATACGAGGCTGTGCATACAAACCTTTGTGGTTAATTTCGCCTTGAGTGGCGTGTTCTCTGGCGGTTAAAATGGCTGCTAATGTGCCTGTAGAGGCGGTGTCTTGAATAACACCATGCCAATCTGCGGGGATTCCGCAAATTTGCCCCAACCATTTCATCATCATTTCCTCCAATTCTGTGGCTGCGGGGGAAGTCTGCCAACTCATACATTGGGCAGCCAAACCTGCCGTAAGCATCTCGGCTAATAGCGAAGGGCTGCTGCTATTGGCAGGGAAATAGGCAAAAAATGACGGATTTTGCCAATGCGTCATATTAGGCACTATCAACTGTTCAAAATCTTTGAAAATAGTCGCAAAATCTTCTGCTTGTTGTGGGGCTTCGGTAGGAAGTTGTTGATAGACTTCATGCGGTTGCGTGGCTGGCATTACGGCATATTGGTCAATATTTTCGAGATAGTCTGCCAACCAATCAACAACTTGGTGTGCATTTTGGCGAAATTCTTTTAAGTCCATAGTAATATGTGCTAATGCACCATTATTAATTTAGTAAATTTTTAATTAAAAAATATTAGAGTCTATGAATAACTCCTTTTTAGCCCTCCCTATGGGGAGGGTTGGGTGGGGCTATAGCAAAAAAAATTTCATAAACTCTATTGTAGATTAGATACTTGATTATGAATAACTTACAACATATAAACCTGCAAATTATCTATAACAAAGGTGTCATCTTTCAAAAAAATGACACCTTGATTACTTAGCAAGTTACAACTATTTTGTTGTAAGTATGTATAGATAATTAGCTTACATCTTCTTTGCATCAGCCAAGAACTTCGCCAAACCTGCGTCTGTAAGAGGGTGGTTGAGCAAAGCTAAGATAGGAGCTAATGGGCAAGTAGCTACGTCTGCCCCTACTTCTGCACAACGTACAATGTGCATAGGGTGGCGAATAGAAGCTGCTAATACTTGGGTTTCGTAGGCGTAGTTGCTATAAATATTGACAATCTGTTCTATCAATAACAAGCCGTCTGTGCTTACATCATCTAATCTGCCTAAAAACGGTGACACATACGTAGCCCCTGCTTTGGCTGCCAATAATGCCTGACCTGCCGAAAACACTAAGGTACAGTTAGTTTTAATGCCTTTGTCTGTGAAATAACGAATAGCCTTGATGCCGTCTTTTATCATAGGCACTTTCACCACAATTTTCGGGTCTATTTCTATCAACTCCTCACCTTCTTTCACGATACCCTCAAAATCTGTGGCTAATACTTCTGCACTTACATCACCATCTACAATGTCGCAGATAGCCTTGTAATGGCGAAAAATATTGTCTTTGCCTTTAATACCTTCTTTTGCCATCAAAGATGGGTTAGTGGTTACACCATCTAAAATGCCCAAACTATGAGCCTCCTTAATTTCTTGGAGATTAGCTGTATCTATAAAGAATTTCATGGGAATTGTGATTAGATTATCATAATTTGCTTGCAAAAGTAGCAAACTTTGTGGTAGTGCCAAACAAAGACTAAGAACTAATTAACGTAAGTTGCGTAGTGCTTTAAATGCCCCCACCACTACCTTCCAACTCAGTTGCTCCCCCGCAGGGGAGGGAGCTTGAAAATCAATTACTTACAAACTCCCCTCCCTATGGGGAGCAACTGAGTTGGAAGGGTGTGGGTGGGGCTAAACTAAC
>CANGYA010000187.1 GCA_947457925.1 Cytophagales bacterium
GTTGATGCCTGACTACAAGAAACAGGTGAGTTTGTATAAAGGAGCTACAGACAAAGACAAAAAACGTGGGATTGTGGCTTTGTTAGACGGTTATAGACAAACATTTTTGAAAATGTTTAACCCAAATGATGCAGACTACCAAGCCTACAAAACCTTAGAAAATAAGTGGGTTACGGAACAGTTGTCTTTGCACCAAACAGAGGAAGTTTTAGAAAAATTGCAGGCTGAAATGGAAGCAGCCAAAGCCAAGTGGGACGCAAAAACGGAAGTGTATCGGAGGTCTTTTGAGTGGCGTTTTGAGTTTCCTGAAGTCTTAGATGACGAAGGGAGTTTTGTGGGCTTTGATGTGGTGGTGGGAAATCCGCCGTATGGTGTGCCTTATAGCTACAAAGTTAATTCTACAAAAGATTTTGAAGTTTTTACAGATAGTAGTGAAGCCTTTATGTTATTAGCCAAAAGAATTTCAAAGCCCAATAGTCATTCGTCTATCATTTTGCCTAAGTCTATTTTATTTGCTAATGCGTGGTTACATTCACGCAAGTTATTGTTGTCCAATATTATCTATAATTTAGTGGATACAGGAATTTCTTTTGCAGAAGTAGACTTGGAAACAGTAATTTATGTAATGCAACATGGGAATACAAACAACAACCATTTGATAGATTTACATCAATTTATCCCTTTGAAAAAGTATGCCGAAAAGAAAACTTTAAAAGAGTTAGGTAAAGTAGAGCAAAGTGTTTTGGTAGATAGTGAAATTCTAACCATTGCAGCTATTTCGCCAACTGTCAAAAATGTTTTTGACAAGGTAAGACAAAATACCTTTTTAAAAGACTTTGAAAGACAAGTTTTTAGAGGTTTATATATTCCTGATAATTACAAAGAACAATATTTAGACAAAGGTAATATATTGTATATCAATAAAGTACCTGATGTTTCTCGTTATCATATTGATTTGGTAAGAAATATAGATTTATCTTTTTTGCCAAAACTACCAACAGAAAAAATTACAAAGTTATCACAAGATAGAATAATTATAAAGGTTTTGAGAGGGGCAAGATTACAAGCTACTTTCTGCCCTAAAAATATTTTGAGTACAGAAAAACTAATCAATTTAGTCGTAGAAAATGTAGATTTATACTTTACATTGGCTGTCATTAACTCAAAATTAATTTCATTTTATTTTAATAAAATAGTGTTTAGTGATACCACAGAAACATCAAGAGTAATGGACGATATTTATTTGAGTAAAATTCCTTTTCCCAAAATAAGTGCTAAAAAACAAGAACCTTTTATTGCCTTAGTCAAACAAATTTTAGCCGATAAATCCAAAAAATTAAATACTTTGCATTTAGAAACCGAAATCGACTACTTAGTTTACAAATTATACAATTTAACAGCCGAAGAAATAAAAATAGTGGAGGAGGGAACAAAGTAATTCGCAGGCTAAGGGGCTTGTAAGCACAAGTTTTTGGGCTAAACACACAAAAAATTGACAAATTGTGTATTTTGCATAACCAACAATTTATTTTAGTTTACACCCAACTTATTTACTCACTTTACGGCTATGCGAAAAAAAGTACACGAACCCATTTTAATAGAAACAGCGTGGGAAGTTTGCAACCAAGTAGGCGGAATTTATACGGTGATACGGTCAAAAGTTCCTGCCATGATAGAAAAATGGGGAAATAGGTACTTTTGTGTAGGCACGTACTTTCCACAAACAGCAGCTTCCGAATTTGACACCGTAGAAGATTACGACAATCCTGTAGGGCAAGCCGTTTTAAAAATGCGTGAATATGGTTTCGAGGTGCATTATGGCGTATGGTTGGTAACGGGCAAGCCCAAAGTGGTGTTGTTCAACCCCAAATCTATTCACGCCAAACTTTCGGAAATTAAATATTTTTTGTGGGAAGATTTCAAAATACAAGCCCCTGAAAAAGAGGAAGTTGTGGACGGTGTACTCACTTTTTCGCACTTGGTAACGGTGTTTTTTAGGATACTCAATAACTTGACCGAAGGCAACACGCCAATTATTGCACAGTTTCACGAGTGGATGGCGAGTTTGCCTGTAGCCTATATTCGCAAAGAAAAAATGGCTATTGCTACCGTATTTACGACCCACGCCACGCAATTAGGGCGGTATTTGGCAATGAATGACCCCAAATTTTATGAACATTTGGCGTTATACGATTGGGAAAAAGAGGCAAAACACTTTGGTTTAGAGTGCCAAGCACGTATAGAAAGAATGACTGCCCACGCTGCTCACGTTTTTACGACTGTTAGCGAAGTTACAGGCGAAGAATGTACGCACTTTTTAGGTAGAACTCCAGACCTCATCACGCCCAACGGACTGAACATAGAAAGATTTATTGCCTTACACGAATTTCAGAATTTGCACCAAAAATTTAAAGAAAAAATCCAACAGTTTGTGATGGGGCATTTTTTCCATTCCTACAAATTTGATTTGGATAAAACCTTGTATTTTTTCACTTCTGGGCGTTTCGAGTACCGCAACAAAGGTTTTGATTTGACGATTGAGGCTTTGTCAAGACTGAACTGGATGATGCGTTTAGACAATATAGATGCCAATGTGGTCATGTTTTTTATCACGAAACAGCCTTTTACGACCATTAACCCGTTTGTATTGCAGTCCAGAGCCTTAATGGAAGAAATACGAGCCACTTGTGAGGCTATCCAAAAGCAAATAGGCGAAAGAATGTTTTATGAAGTGGCAGCAGGCACATACCCCAAACTGCCTTCGCTAAATGATTTTGTAGATGATTATTGGAAATTGCGTTTGCGGCGGACAGTGCAGTCTTGGAAAACGAATACATTGCCATTAATTATTACGCACAACTTAATAAATGATGCCAAAGACGAGATTTTAACAGCCCTTCGAAGAACGAATTTGGTAAATAATCCACATGATAAAGTAAAAGTCGTTTACCACCCCGATTTTATTTCTCCGTCAAATCCACTTTTTGGTATAGAATACGGTCAATTTGTGCGGGGTTGCCATTTGGGTATTTTCCCCAGCTACTACGAGCCTTGGGGCTACACGCCCTTGGAGTGTATAGCAAGTGGTGTGCCTACGGTTACGGCAGATTTGGCAGGTTTTGGCGACTATTCGCAGCAGGTTATTCCCAAACACGAAGAACATGGTATTTATATAGTCAATCGTAGAAAACACACTTTTGACGAAGCTGCCACACAATTAGCTGAAACTCTCTACAACTTTGTAAAACTAAACCGTAGAGATAGGATTTCGCAACGCAATAAAGTAGAGGAAATTTCTACCCAATACGATTGGTCTAATAAAATGAGGTCGTACTATGACAAAGCCCATGTATTGGCTTTGCAACGGAGGGAGGAACAATAATCGTAGAGTTTGCACCATAACAGAAGATAAAAAAGATGACATCTTTTTAAAAGATGTCATCTTTACGCATTTTTTATTGACTACGTAATTGCTCACTAAAAACCCTTTGCAATAAAACGGTTGTCCGTACCGCAGGGTTATGGCGAATGGCGTATTCCTTGCGTGCTATCGTAAAAAACAGGGCTTCTATCAGCATTTTTGTTAAATAATGACTCAAATCTGCGTTTACAGGTTCTACAAAAGGAATTTTGTTGTAAGCATTGACCAAAAAACTAAATAATTGTGCAGCCTTAGAGTTATCCAAGCCTTTTTGCATCAACGGTTGAACGGCATTGATGATATGCGGTTCTGTACGTTGGCGTAGGTAGATAGTGGCAGCACCGTCCCCTGCATTCACAATCCGTTGAGCCTCGTCCCAATTCATGTCTTGAATGGCACTCGTGAAGATAGGTTTTGTAGTTTGGGCTACTTGTGTGCTGGTTTGGTTCATCTCCGTAACAAACTCTTGCAGTTTATCGCCTAAACCAATGTCTTTCAAAGACTTTTCTACCTTCTCCAGACTTTTCGGAAATGGTATTTTGAGTTGGCTGTTATTCAATAATTCGCCGTCTTTAATGGCTTGCACACCTTCGTCAAGCCCCGTTACCAACATTTCCTTCACACCTTCGGCTAATTCTTGTTTTGTCAAAGGGGCAGGCGTATGGTTGGTGCTTACTTTTTGCGTTTTGCAACTCATACCACAAAAAGTGATGACCAATAAAAAAATAAAAATAATGGGTTGTATCATGTGAAAACGGTTGATTTCAGGTAAATTGAGGGAACAAGTATAATAATTTTTATGTTAATTGTCATTAATTTAATAAATTTTCAATTAAAAAATTATTTTTAACCCCCTCAAACCTGACAAGGTAAACCCTAACATCACTCTTTCAACTTAAAATAAGCCGTAAATAATTGTTTGGCGGTTTCATTGCCTTTTTTCATGCCAAAATATAGGGAGTCTAAGGCTGCACTCATGTCTTCTTTTCTCAAACTCAAAATACCATATAATAATATTGCATCTAAATTGCTGTTATCTGCTTGCAAAGAGTAGCTTACACTGTTCCAACTTTGTTCGTATTGTTGTGCCTCGTATTCGTTCAAAGCCTGAAAAAACAATAGGGTAGGGTGGTTATAAAACCGTTTAAGCCCTTGTTGCAAAATCAAGTTAGACTGTTCAGGTTGTTTAAGTTTGTGGTAAATTTCGGCTAAAACGGCGTAGTCTGTGGCTTCCTCTGCCTTCAAGGTCTTGATTTTCATCACTTCTTCGGCTTTTACATATTCTTCTTGCATAATATACAAAAAAGCCAAATTAGTGTGTAATTGCATTTTTTCGGGATTTTCTGCAATGGCTTTGGCAGCATATTGCTTACTTTTTTCAATGTCCCCACCTAACAAGTACGCAACAGACAAAGACATAGCTATAAAACTTTTGCCTCCTTCATATTTTTTCTCTCTTTCCTCAAAATATTTTTGTACCAATACTACATTAGGCGAATGGCTACGTAACTTTTTCAGTACCTCCTTATTATCTTTAAGGTCTTCTGTTGAAGAAAAAGCCTTTGCCATAGTGCTATAAAATTCCTGCATCAACAAACCCGCATGATAGAGAGTTTGAAAGGCTTGTTTTTTAGGGAATTTCTTTTGGGCTTCTTTGATGTATGCCAAATCAAAAGTAAGCATTTGGGTAGTGTCTGCCGTATTTTGCACATAATTCGCCATACTAATAAAAAAATCGGCTGTCAAACGGCTTACATAATGTTCATAATTACCAACTTCTTTGACAATGGCTTCTTGGCTAAATTTCTTGGCTTTTTCATAGTCGCCCAATGTCAAGTTCAAAAAAGCTAATTGAGTATAAGTTTTGGCACTATCGGGCAGTAAATTACGAGCCTCAATAGCCCAATCAAAAGCCTTTACATAGTCTTTGATAAAAGTATATCTTTGGGCTATCTGATACGCATTTTGACCTTTTTCAATACTCTTGTTAAATTTTTCTACATATTTTGCTATTATTTTCCGTTGGGCAGCGTTGTAAGTGGCAGTATCTTGTGGATTTTTGAGCAAAAACAAGTCGTGTAGTTTGGTATAACTTTCCATGTCTTCGGGGTTTTTACGTACCAACTGTTCGTAGTTACCCAAAGCCTGTAGCCTTTGTGCAGTCGTTTCGTATTTTTTTTCTTCAATGTCCGTTGCATTGAACCAATAACGTAGTTCGGCATTGGCAGGGCGACTAATTTTTTTTACAATACTATCTAACTCTTTGGTATCCAATGGTTTAATTTGGATATAAGTTTGTGCTTTTGCCCCTAAAAACAGACAAAAAAAGGCGTAGGATAATAAAAATGTTTTTTTCATAGTTGAAATATGTGTTTGATACAATGTTTAAAATGATAACCTAACCCCCTATCCCCCTCTCCATTTGGAGAGGGGGTATTGTGATTGTTCCTATTTTTTTATGACCTCACCCCTAATTCTATTGTGATTGTTCCTATTTTTTATGACCTCACCTCTAATCCTACCAAATTAGTTGCTCTCCTTTTGAAGAGGGGCTTTGCTTGAGCCTAAAAGGTCAAATCTACTGTAATTTCCCCTCTCCAAATGGAGAGGGGGTAGGGGGTGAGGTTACTTCTTTGCACCAATAGAACCTTTATTAAATATAATCATCAAAAGGCTAAAAAACAATAATTTCACTTTTTAACTCCTATCTTTTCTAATTACCTTTGCAGCAATTTCAACTAAATGTTTGTAAACATGAGCAAGCAAAACGACTTAAAAGTAAAAGAAGTAATTCGTGAAACCGCAGATGCAGCTACGATTGTATTAAAAAATCCTATTTTTTCTAAAATAAAATACAAAGCTGGTCAATTTCTTACACTGTTATTAAACGTAAATGGTCAGGCGGTTCGCCGTTCTTATTCCTTGAGTAGTTCGCCGCTTACAGACGAATATATGGCATTTACGGTAAAAAAAGTAAAAGGTGGTTTGGCTTCTAACTTTTTGGTAGATACTGTAAAAGCTGGCGATAGAATAGATTTTATAGAGCCTATGGGCAATTTTGCGGTAGAGCCTGACAAAAATAACCGCCGTCATTTGGTTTTAATAGGGGCGGGGAGTGGTATCACACCCTTAATGTCTATGCTCAAAACGGTGCTGGCTGGCGAACCGCAAAGTATAGTTTCTTTGGTGTATGGTAACAGAACTTTGGAAAGTATTATTTTTAAAAAACAGTTAGAAGATTTAGTAAAAAAACACCCCGATAGGCTCAAAGTTGTTCATGTATTGAGCCAAGCTCCTGCCGACTGGAATGGCTTTGCTGGACGTATAGACCAAGTGCAAACGGTAAATATCTTGAATTTATTGCCTCGTTGGGAGAAAAATCAAACAGCCTATTATTTGTGTGGACCCGAAGGTATGATGAAGGAAATAGAGGCAGGTTTGCAAAAAATGCAAGTAGATAAATCTCAAATTCACAAAGAAAATTTCTTGCATACAGTAACCGAAGCTGAACAGCAAGCCAAAGCCAATTTAGCTGCTACACTCACCGCCCAAACTGTGACTGTGCATTTAGACGGTGCAACTTACCAAGTAAATGTAAATCCGAAAAGTACAATTTTGGAGGCTGCCTTAGATGCAGGTATAGATATGCCTTATTCTTGCCAAAGTGGTTTGTGTACGGCTTGTCGGGGCAAATGCACGTCTGGTAGTGTAAAAATGGAAGACTGTGATGGACTTTCGGACAAAGAAAAGCAACAAGGCTACGTACTTACGTGCATGGCTCACCCTATAACGGCAGATGTTGTAGTAGAGATGGGGTAAAAATTTATACAAAAACTTATATGCCTTAACTTTTATAAAAGTCGAATACTTTTATAGAAGTTAAATATTCGGTAGTGTATAATAAGTAATGCTATATACGTAAAAAAAGATGTAATCTTTCTAAAAGATGTAATCTTTCTAAAAGATGTAATCTTTCTAAAAGATTACATCTTTGGCATTACATCTTTAATAGCACAAAATATTCAAGTAGAGTTAAAAATAGTAGTAAAACATACACAAATTACGCTAACTTTTCCTATTTTTGAACGTAAGATAAATGCCTTGTGAACAAATAGTTTCATAAGGCATTTTATACAAACCAACCCATAGACAAATCTTATTTTTTACATCTACATCGCATATCAACAGCCTTTATACTTTGCAGTCATTTTATCGTCTTTCACTTAAAAGTACAAACCATTTATGGTAATTTCACGAAAAAAAATATTTTTTCCTCTATTTATTTTTGCTTTATTACTCTTACAAACAATAGCTTTTGCCCAAGAAAAACCTAAAAAAACACCTAATGGCGTAACTGTTATTAACGGAAAAGTAACTGATGCTGGTACAGGAGATGGAGTTCCTTTTACAACGGTAGCTATTTTGGGTACGCAATACGGCACAACCACAGACTTTGATGGTTTCTATAAATTGGCTTTACCTGCTAACATCAAGGCAGATTCTATTGTATTTACCAATGTTAGTTATGCCACTCGTAGCAAAAAAATACAAAAAGGCTACACCCAAACTATTAACGTACAACTTGCAGAGGCAGCCCAACAGTTAGAGGAATTTGTATTTACGCCCAAAGGTTGGGTAAATCCTGCATGGGAAATTTTGGACAATGTAATGGCAAATAAAGACCGCAACGACCTCCGCAATTTAGACGGCTACCAATACGAAGCCTTTAACAGAGTAGAGTTAGATGTGGACAATATCACAGAAAAGTTCAAAAAGAAAAAAGTAGCTCGTGAAATTTTATCATTGTTCGACAGTGCCAAAAAAATGGCAGGTGAAGATGGCAGACCTATCATTCCGATTTTCGTTTCAGAAACTCTATCAGATTATTATTACCGCAAATCCCCATCTCGTACTCGAGAGGAAATTAAAAAGCAAAAAATTACGGGTATTGGTATAGAAGACGGTTCGGCTGTTTCGCAGTTGGTAGGTTCTACTTTTTTTCAATATAATTTCTATCAAAATTGGTTGAATTTGGGTGGAAAAGACTTTGTGTCGCCGATTGCAGACAGTTGGAAAGTGTTTTATGAATTTACATTGGTCAGCAAAAAAGCCTACGTAGATGGTATTAAGTGTTACCAAATTAGTTTTGAACCGAAAAGACCACAAGATTTGGCTTTTACAGGCACAATTTGGATTACAGATTCTACCCAAAACTATGCCCTGAAACGCATTGATGCCAAAATAAGCAGCAATGCCAACCTAAATTTTATTGAGGGCATCAAAGTACAACAAGAATTGTCGCAACCCGAACCTACAAAGCCTTGGCTACCTACCAAAACAAGGGTAACGGTAGATGTTGGCGATATTAATGATAATTGGGCGGGTATGTTGTTGAAGTTTTACAGTTCTAACAAAAATTTTACGTTGAATCAACCCAAAGACTTAGGTTTTTATGAAGAATACCTCAAAATAGCCGAAGATGCCCTTGAGCCAGACCCCGAATATTGGGCAAAAAATAGGCATGATTCTTTGACTTTGGAGGAAAAAAACGTCTATCAAATGATAGATACCATCAAAAAACTGCCTACAGTGCGTACTTATATAGAAGTGATAGACTTGATTATCAACGGTTACAAAAGGTTTGGAGCTATTGAGTTGGGTAATTATCTTTATACTGTGGCGTGGAACAATGTGGAAGGTGTACGCCCAAGAATTGGTTTCCGTACCAACAGATTTTTTAGCAATAAATGGACTTTGTACGGTTTTGGGGCGTATGGTACGGCAGACAACCGTTTTAAATACGAAATAGGCGTAGATTATTTGATAAGTAAAAAGCCTTGGACGCAGGTCGGGGCGTATCGGATAGACGACCTGAACCAAGTGGCTTTGCTCAATGAAAGTTACAATAACACGACTAATAACATTTTCAAGGCTTTTGTGCGGTGGCGGGACGTGGCAGCTCGGAGACCTTTGTACCATAAACAGACTCGTTTTTATATCCAAACAGACCTTTTCAAAGGGATTACACAGAAAGTTACGTTTTCGCACCAAAGTTTTCACCCTTTGTTCAACTTCCAATACTATAACCCTGCAAAGGCTAATGAAGTGTTTACCAATTTGCGAACCAGCGAAGTAACGTTGGAAACTCGTGTTTCTTTCAAAGAAAGAATGTTGGACAGAGGGAACAGACGTAGTAAAGTGGGCAAAAATTTTAGCCCTGTGCTTTTGTTCAAATATACTTACGGCTTGCCTAATGTGATTGGGAGTCAGTTGGAGTACCACAAACTCTCACTGAATATTTCTCAGACTTTGCGTTTGGCTGCGTTGGGGCGTGCAGATTATTCGGTTACGTTTGGTTATGTTCCCTCAAAAGTACCCTATTTGTTGTTAGAAAACCACATGGGCAATAACTCTCCGTTTTACAACAGCCCTGCATTCAATATCATGAACTATTTTGAGTTTACAAGTGATAGATTTGTAGATGTGCGTTATGAACAACACATAGAAGGTTTATTGACAAACAGTATTCCTTTGTTACGAAAATTGAAATGGCGTAACTTCTTCGGTTTCAATGTATTGTGGGGCAGTGTACGCCAAGAAAACAGAGATATAATTCCTATGGGAGTGCCGTCTTTCAATGCCCTGAACCCCGAAATTCCGTACATAGAGGCATATTATGGCATAGAAAACATCTTTAAATTTGTGCGAGTAGATTTTATTCATAGAGTAACGTATCGAAACAACCCAAATGCACAAAATTTTGGTATCAAACTATCTGCGGGCTTGTCTTTGTAATACCAGTTATCAATTAAAAATGGTTTAAAGATGACATCTTTTTTAGTGTCGTGCTATAAATTGTTATAGAAACCAAGTTTGGGGTGTTTGAAAAAGTTAGGGATTAAGTCCTGTTTCTTTTTCATTTCCCCCATA
>CANGYA010000188.1 GCA_947457925.1 Cytophagales bacterium
ATATAAAATATAATAATCCAAAATATTTTAAATATAATGGATTGAGTCCAATTAAAAACCTACTACTTTTTCTTTCACTTCATACAGTTTTTCAAAAACCAACTCTGCCATTGTTCTCTCCTCTGTCATAATAATTAACTCACCCGTCATGCCCACTTGTAATCTGCCCTGTAATTTTCCTAACTCCATTAAGGCTACTTCAAAAGGGTAATGGTTATTGGCGGCAGGAGTTCGGCTCAAATGATGCACTTTCCCCTTCAAAACTCCCCAACGATAATATGGAAATGTACTTACTTTTAAAGAAACCTCTTGCCTTTCTTTAATAAATCCTACTTTATCAGGAGAAATTTCTGCATAAGCATATAAAGGATATTTGGCTTCCATTATTTTCATCAAAATTTGGTTGGTTGGTACTTCCTTACTTCCGTCATATATATAGGCTACTTCTCCGTCATTTTCAGCTTTCAAAATCACATTTTGCCCTCTTATTTCAAATTCTCCAAATCCTAAAATTAGTTTTTCTTGGGCTATTTGCGTGGCGTGCAACAAATCTGCTTCTTTTTTACCTTTTTCCAACTCTAATTTATTTAATTCTTGTATTAATAAATTCCTACTAATAGACAATTTACCTAATGTAGTTTGATAGTTTTGTACTTCTTTTTTGTAATTTCCTATCAAATTTTTCAGGTGTGTGCTGGCAGTAATTTTGGCAGTTTCACTGTCTTTTAGTTCAAATTCTGCTATGGCTTTTTCTTTATAAAGTTGCAGATTGACCTCAAAACGGCGAATAGTCTCTGTTTCTTTAAAGTGTAAATGGGCTTTTTCTGTTCTAAAAATAGTGTCTTTATGGGCTTTTTCTGCTAATAAATGTTGAATAGATAAATTAAGTTCTTCAATTTGTAATGCTAAACTGGTTTTTTCTGAATGAAAAATCAAAGTATCATGTGCATAAAACAAATTTAGGTTGCGTTGGGCAGTTTGGTATTCAGAAATAAATTGTACTATTTCTGGTGAAGTAATACTTACTAATGGTGTATTTTTGCGTACTCTTTTCCCTGCTCTTACAAATAGTTCATTAACATGGACAATATTAGCAAAACGAAAAATCTTTTCCTGCCGTTTGCCTTTCAATGTAAATTGAAAATTTTGCTCAATAGGAATTTTCAGTAAGCAAAAGGCTGCTACACAAACCACTGCCAAACCCATACCCCAATAGGCTAATTTTCTGCGTGCTACTATCCGTAAATCATTAAGAGGTTTATCATCATCACTATCCGTAAATTGCTGATAATGAAGTGCATCTGGATTTTTAATTTTCTCTATATTCATTGTATTGTGCCAAAGATAAGGTAATTAGTTGTTTAAAAATTAATGTATGTTTTCATAAATTGGGCATAAATACCATCTTTTTCCATTAAGGCTGTGTGCGTACCTTGCTCTACTAATTTGCCGTTATCTATCACTAACAACAAATCTGCTGTTACCAAAGTATTAAGGCGGTGAGCTATGGAAATTATGGTTTTTTCTGCAAAGTGTTGTCGTAAGTTTTGCATTATTTTTTGTTCCGTAGGTACATCTAATGCACTACTAGCCTCGTCCAAAATAATTATCTCTGGGTTCATCAAAAACAACCTTGCAAAAGCTATTTTGAGTTGCTGCCCTCCTGATAGTTTCACGCCACTTTCTCCTACACGCAAATTATAGCCAAGAGAGTTAGACATAATATAGTCGTGAATATCAGCTTTTTTAGCTGCCTCTATCACGTCTGCCATTGTTGCTTCGGGGTTGCCATACAAAATATTGTTCTTGATGGTGTCATTAAAAATATGTACTTGTTGTGGAATGGTAACGACTTTTCGGCGGTAAAAATAGGTGTGAATCTTCTGTATAGGCACACCATTCAGGCATATTTCGCCTTCGTAGTCATCATATAGCTTGGAAAGTAGTTTTACTAAAGTTGTTTTCCCAGAACCATTCCGCCCTACAATGCCTACATAATAACCATAGGGAATCGTGAGTGAAATTTGGTCTAAAATGAGCTTTTTCTTATCAGAAGCATATTTGTTTAAATAGCCAAAAGAAACATTATTCAAGGTAATTTCGGGGGCAATCACCTCTACTTTCTCTGCGGAAAAATCATTAGTTTCTCTTGGTTGTACTAAAACATCATTCATTTTTTTAATAATTGTATATAATTGACCAAAAACTGTGGATAGTACAACAACTTTACTCAAATTAGTCATAATAATAAAGAAAATGGAGCTAAAAGCTATGTATTCGCCAATGGTCATTGTTTTTTCAAAGGTAAAATAAGCCCCCAGCCAATACACCGCAACTAATGAGGTAAAGTACAAAGCCCGCATGAGAGCCACCAAATAATTATCTAAGTTTTCTAAGTCTAATACGACATTCATGTTTTTGCGGTATTGGCTTGTCCAACGCCACAGACGTATGTGTTCTACACCTAATAATTTAAGATTTTGAATACCATTAATTGCATCAATAAATTCACCCATAGATTTACTGTTTTCCATAAAAATCTTGTCTATCAATACGTTACGTTTTTGACTAACAATGATTATACTCACAATGGAAACGACCATAAAGAAATTAGCTATAAAAGCCAATAAAGGCTGATAGGCATACAAGACCAAACTATATACAAACATCATTAATATCTCCATAGTAGCTTGTGCTGCTGAAGGCGAAAGAGCCTGCCTGAAATAACCTGCTTCTTTAAATCTATTGATAATATCCTCTTTTTTATGTTGGTCAAAGTATTTTTGTCTAAGATGAATGAAATGCTCGAAGAAACGAGTAAAAAAGTCAAACTCAAATTGTACTTTAAATTGAGCCAATAATGTATTCCTTGCATAGGTTAGTAACACTTGTGCCACTAACACCATAAGCATACCTAACAAAACGCCAAATAATAGTTTACGATTTTGATAGACAATGGCTTTATCTATAATGATTTGAGTAAAAAAAGGTAGCCCTAAGCCCAAAAACTCTAATAAAAAATTAGCCCCAAT
This sequence comes from Cytophagales bacterium, assembly GCA_947457925.1. Lineage (GTDB taxonomy): Bacteria > Bacteroidota > Bacteroidia > Cytophagales > Thermoflexibacteraceae > JAAFKA01. The sequence continues at coordinate 3,033 of CANGYA010000188.1, forward strand.
TAACTCTAAGGTAAGCCCTTTCATCTTATAAATAACATCATAATAATAATGCTTGGCTATATCCTGAAACCTGATTTTGTGTTGGGCTGCTAATTCTAAAGCATTTTGGTTGCGTTGTAGTTCTTTGGTGGGAGTAAGCGTAACAATGCTACCATTCCAGAGTTTTAAAAAATCTGCTTTGCTTATTTTCTCTTTGTCTTTTGCCAAAGGGTCTGCCACCCACACCACCTCTGCTGAATACGCATAAACTACAACAAAATGATTGGCTTGGTAATGAGCTATGCAAGGCAACTGCAAAGCTGCAAGCCCTTCATAACCTACATGATAGTTATCTGTCTGAAAACCAAACATTTCAGAGATTTGTTGTATCAAATACAAAGAACAACCTTGCGTATCTGCATCAGAAAGTTGATTAAATAAATGTCTTGAGTTGTATAAATTGTAATGCTTGAATATCATGGCTAAACAAGTAGTGCCAGCCTCCAAAACATTATTTTGTTGGATAAAAGGAAAATTCATGTGTTATGGTTAGTTGTTGTTTGTAAAAATACGGTGTTGCCTAAACATACATTCTACTTAAATACAGATTGCATTATTTTACAATAGTATAAGGTATTTTAATGGTTTTTGTCGGGGGTGCTAAATAACAAAAATATGACATCAATAATAGAGTTTAACTATATTATTTGCTACAAAGACTTAGACAGATAGTATAGTTACTTCGTGTTGTATATTTTATTATTTTTTAATAGCCTATTAATCAATTAGTTGCCTAAAAATGTGTCAAAAACCAAAAAAAAATAAAATACTATGCTTGCATAGTAAACTTTTTCTGTATATTTGCGTTGTAATACTATGCAAGCATAGTAATTGCGTTTGCAACATATCTTTGTTAAATTTTATCACAAAATATAAAAACAACCTTTAAACACTTACGGCTATGGTATCAACAGAGCAAAAAGCAACTATCAAAGGAGGCGAATTCCTTGTAAGAGCAACAGAAGCACACGAAATTTTTATTCCAGAGGAGTTTACAGAAGAACAACGCATGATGGCACAGGCTTGTGAGGATTTCTTGCGTACAGAGATTCACACAAAAGTAGAGGAAATGGACAGCACTAAAGACACCAAATTCATGCGTAATGCAATGGAAAAAGCTGGTGAGTTAGGCTTATTGGGTGTATCTGTTCCTGAAGAATACAATGGTTTGGGTATGAGCTTTAATACATCTATGTTGATTGCCGATGTCGTGGGTTCAGGTGGTTCATTCTCAACAGCTTACGGTGCGCATACAGGGATTGGTACATTGCCAATTTTATTGTATGGCAACGAGGAACAAAAGAAAAAATATGTATCTAAATTGTCTACAGGCGAATGGATGGCGTGTTACTGTTTGACAGAACCAGACGCAGGTTCAGATGCTAATTCAGGTAAAACAAAAGCAAAATTGTCTGAAGACGGTAAACACTATATTATCAATGGTCAAAAAATGTGGATTTCAAACGGTGGTTTTGCCGATTTGTTAATCGTATTTGCGAAAATTGATGACGATAAAAACTTAACTGCTTTCATTGCAGAAAGAACCTACGAAGGTATCACGATGAACGAAGAGGAGAAGAAATTGGGTATCAAAGGTTCTTCTACTCGCCAAGTGTTCTTCAATGACTGCAAAGTTCCTGTAGAAAATATGCTTTCTACAAGAGGTAACGGTTTCAAAATTGCCGTAAACGTATTGAACGTAGGTCGTATCAAGTTAGGTGTAGGTGTATTAGGCGGTACTCGTATGGTTACGACTTCGGCTATTCAATATGCCAAACAACGCAAGCAATTCAATACACCAATCGCCAATTTCGGAGCTATCAAACATAAGTTAGCGGAAATGGCAACCAGAACTTTTGTTACAGAATCTTTGTGTTACCGTGCAGGTCAAAATATTGACGATAACATTGCTGATTTGTCGAAGACAATGAGTGATTCAGATGCAAAACTAAGAGGTGTAGAACAATTTGCGATTGAGTGTGCTATAGCAAAAGTACATGGTTCTGAAACTTTGGACTTTGTAGTAGATGAAGGTGTGCAAATCTATGGCGGTATGGGCTTCTCTGAAGATGCTCCAATGGCAAGAGCTTACCGTGATGCCCGCATCTCTCGTATCTACGAAGGTACAAACGAAATCAACCGTATGTTATTAGTAGGCATGATTGTGAAACGTGCTATGAAAGGCGAATTAGATATGTTTGCTCCTGCAATGGCTGTTTCAAAAGAATTAACTTCTGTGCCTTCTTTCGAAACTGTAGATTCGTCTGTATTATTTGCAGAAGAAAAACAAGTATTGAAAAATATGAAAAAAGCAGTGTTGATGGTGGCGGGTGATGCTTTACAGTCTTTGGGCGAAAAATTTGAGTCTGAGCAAGAGTTGATGATGAACTTGGCAGATATGGTTATCGAGGTATATGCCGTAGAATCAGCGATGTTGCGGACAGAAAAATTAGCATCTATCAAAGGCGAAGCAGCTTGCGAACAATACATCAACATGACTAAAGTATATTTGGCGGGTGCTGTGGACAGATTAGCAACAGCAGGTCGTGAGGCTATCAACTCTTATTCACAAGGCGACAAGCACAAAGTAATGTTGATGGGCTTAAAACGATTCACAAAGTTAAATCCTGTGAACACGACTGTATTACGCCGTAGCATTGCAGATGCCATGATTGCAGAAGGAAGATACCATTTCTCTACTTTCTTGGCTCAATAAGAATTCGTCTTTTCTAATCTAAAAAAGACAAAACATTACACTGTTTTTAATTAAAACAGTGTAATGTGGTAGTTAAACTACCAAAGATTGCAAGTTTTTTCAATTAATTAACGTAAGTTGCGTAGTGCCTGTAGAACGGACTTTAGTCCGTTTTTAACAATAAAAACGAGGAGTTTTTCCTATAAAAATCAGTTTTTTCATGGGAAAAACCCAAAAACGGACTAAATTCCGTTCTACAGTTAGGTATTACGCAACTTACGTTAATTATAGAAAGTGATTAGCCCACTTTTTTAAAGTGCAGTTAATTGGTTTGTTGTTTTGGTTATGGTGCAAACTCCTACTTATAGTGTAAACTGTTGTAGGAGTTTGTTATTTTATATTCAAGTGAAAAGTTGCGGACAGCATTCTTCTTTACCCAAATCAAAATAACCCTAAAAAATCAATTTGTTTAACTTTTGGCTAACAGTTAGTACAAAGTCCTTCCAGCTTTTTTGTGTTTGTTACTTTCAAAACCAAAACAAATTTGCCACCTTTGCGTTCAATTACCAAAAACCTAAATTATGTACCCCGACGGAGTCCCGTTGTTGTCGAGCTACTCTCCTCGACAGAAGTTAGTGAAGTACAGTTTGTTATTACTCCTACAACTGTGTCTATCCAATGTATATGCCCAAAATGATGATTTAGAAGCAGCTAAATTTCATTACGAAAAACGCAACTATAAAAAAGCTAAAAGCCTAATAGACGATGCCCTTAATAGCCCCAACGTGGCTGATTATGCAGATGTTTGGTACTACAAAGGTGCTATTTATGAAGCTCTTTTGATGGAGTATAGGAAAAAGTATGGGGAAATAGAGGAAAATTTCTTTGTAGAAACCCTAACAGCCTACCAAAAAACCGTAGCCACGAAAGATTTTGGGAATGTTTATGCAAACAATTCGCATAAAAGAATTATGTTATTGTTTAGCACTTGTATTCATGACGGACTGAATGCTTACCAACGCAAAGAATACAGCATGGCTCTTACTTTTTTTGAAAAGGCACTATTAGTAAAACCCGAAGATACTACGGCTCTTAACTATGCACATTCGGCTGCTATGGCGAATATAGAGATAGGAAAGGTCAATTTTTACACAAAAAAACTATTGGAAAAATCATACAAAAATACATTTTTTTATGAAAACTACTGCCAATGGTTAAGTACACAAAATGAGGCTACATGGGTAAATTTTGAAATAATCAAACAAATTCGTGTCTTATTTCCTACCAATAAGCATTTTTTATCGTATGAAACAGATTTTTTGTTGCGTTTTGCAAAACCCGAACAAGCCTTAGCCAATATCAAAGACTTGTTAAAAGCCTATCCCGATTATACGCCTTTGTGGTTAAATGCAGGAATTATTAGTGAGTTGAGTGGAGATTTTATGACTGCAGAAACATCTTACAAAAAAGTCTTAGAGTTAGACTCTTTAAACGTAGAAGGACATTATAGTTTAGGGGCTTACTATTACAATTTGGGTGTTAAGAAATTTCAACAAGCAAGGTACGACGAAGCACAAGATTTGGCTTGGGAGGACAAACACGCAATAGTCCAACTTTTTTTATTAGCCATTCCTTACTTGGAGAAAGCACATCTGGCACAACCCTCCAATCAAATTACGCAAAAAGCCTTGTGTATGATGTACCAATTTATGCAAAAAGAAACACCTTTTTGTAAAAAGTAGTGCTATTGTTTAGCAATTTTCAGCTACCTTTGCAAAAAATTGCGTAACCATGCAACACACAGAAACTATAGCAAATCCAACTACAAAAACGACTGCATTTCAGGCAGAAGACGTATTACAAGATTACAAAATAGCTTTGGAAAGTCGCCACGCCAGCCTTGTGGGACGCAAAGAGGTGTTTTCGGGAAAGGCAAAGTTCGGCATCTTTGGAGATGGCAAGGAACTTCCGCAAATTGCGATGGCAAAGGTGTTCCAAAAAGGAGATTTTCGTTCGGGCTACTACCGTGACCAAACTTTCATGTTTGCTGTCAATGAGTTGAACTTGGAGCAATATTTCGCCCAACTTTATGCACACCCCGATTTGGAGGCAGACCCCAGTAGTGCAGGACGTTGCATGAACTCGCACTTTTCTACACGCAGTTTAGACCAAAACGGCAAGTGGAAAAATTTAATGGAAATCAAAAACTCGGCTGCCGATATTTCGCCAACAGCAGGGCAAATGCCTCGTTTGGTAGGTTTGGCACAAGCCTCTAAGTTTTATAGACAAAATCCTGATTTACATCATCTTACAAATTTTTCTGATAAAGGCAACGAAATAGCTTTTGGCACTATAGGCAATGCTTCTACTTCTGAAGGACTGTTTTATGAGGCTATCAACGCAGCAGGCGTATTGCAAGTGCCTTTGTTAATGTCTGTGTGGGACGATGAATATGGCATTTCGGTAGGCAAGGAACACCACACGACCAAACACAGTATTTCTAAGGCATTGGCGGGGTTTCAACGCACTGCCACCGAAGAAGGCTATGAAATTTTGGTAGTAAAAGGCTGGGACTATGTAGCTCTTTGCGAAACGTACCAAAAAGCAGCCCAAATTTGTAGAGAACAGCACGTACCTGTTTTAATACATATCATTGAATTGACACAACCACAAGGACACTCTACTTCGGGTAGCCACGAAAGGTACAAATCAAAAGAAAGATTGACTTGGGAAACAGAATTTGATTGTATCAAACAATTTAAAAACTGGATTATTGCCGAAGGTTTTGCGACTGCCGAACAGTTGGACGTGATAGAAGAAGATGCTAAAAAGACGGTAAACAATGCCCGCAGTCGTGCATGGAAAGCCTTTGCAGATAGCACTAAACTCGACATTCAAACGGCAATCGCAGCTCTTAATCAAGTGATTCCGCAAAGTAAGGCAGCCCAAAAATTGACAATTCTTAAAGAAGAATTGGAGAAAATTGTGATGCCTACTTGTGCAGACGGCATGGCGGTAATGAAAAAAGCCTTGCGTGAATTGCGTTTTGAGCCACAATTAAAACAGCCTATTGCGAATTGGGTAAAAAGTGTAGAGGCGGATTATAGAGAAAAATTTAGCTCACATTTATATAGTCAATCAGACGAAAATATTTTTAGTGTACCCACAATACCCGCCATTTATGACGAGAACAGCCCTGTGGTAGATGGTCGTGAGGTATTGAATGCAGCTTTTGATAATATCTTCAAAACCAATCCCTTAGTCGTAGCTTTTGGCGAAGACGTAGGCAAAATTGGAGACGTAAATCAAGGTTTTGCAGGTTTGCAAGCCAAATATGGCGAGTTGCGTATTTCGGATACAGGCATACGCGAAGCAACTATCATGGGACAAGCTATAGGTTTGGCGATGCGTGGTTTGCGTCCTATTGCCGAGATTCAATACTTAGATTATTTGTTGTACGGTATTCAGATTTTATCTGATGACGTGGCTTGTTTGCAGTACCGCACCAAAGGCGGACAAAAATGTCCCTTGATAGTCCGCACCAGAGGACACCGTTTAGAGGGAATTTGGCACAGTGGTTCGCCTATCGGCATGATTTTGAACACTGTAAGAGGTATGCACGTAGCTGTCCCTCGCAACATGACGCAAGCAGCAGGTTTTTACAACACTTTGTTGCAAGCAGACGAGCCAGCTATTGTGATTGAATGTTTGAACGGCTACCGTTTAAAAGAAAAAGTACCTGCCAATTTAGCAGAGTTTACAGTGCCGTTTGGTGTGCCAGAAATTTTGAGAGAAGGCGAAGATTTGACGATTGTAACTTACGGTTCTATGTGTAGAATTGTGATGGAGGCAGCCCACCAATTAGCCGAAGTTGGCATTTCTGTAGAAGTGATAGATGTGCAAACTTTATTGCCTTTTGACGTACACCACAGTATTTTGGCTTCTATCCAAAAAACTAACCGAGTGATTTTTGCAGACGAAGACGTATCTGGTGGGGCTACAGGCTTTATGATGGCGAAAGTGTTGGACGAGCAGAATGCGTACCGTTGGTTAGATAGCCAACCTGTTTGTATTTCGGGACACGACCACCGCCCTGCCTACGGTTCAGACGGCGACTATTTCAGCAAACCCAACCCCGAAACGGTGTTTGACAAGGTGTATGCAATGATGCACGAGGTAAATCCGCAGAAATATCCTGCATTGTACTAATCATAAGAAGAAAAACAAATTGGTAGTGGTCAAGAACACTACCAATTTGTTTTTGTAGCTATCTCTTTTTTACCTATAAAAATAAAGGTTATTTATTAAAATTTGTACCACAGATTTTAATATTTTTTCTAAATAATTGATTTTCAATTTATTAATTACACAGACTAAAGTCTATGCTACAAA
>CANGYA010000189.1 GCA_947457925.1 Cytophagales bacterium
ACCGCCATTACAAAGTGCAGACCGTAGTAGGGGCAAATGATTTTGCGACCATGCACGAGGTTATTACACGCCGTTACACGAAACTGAAAGAAGAAAATTTGCCTTTGCCCGACCTTATTATTGTTGATGGTGGCAAGGGGCAGTTGAGTTCTGCTATACAAGCCCTCAAAGAAATAGATTTATATGGTAAAATTCCTATCATTAGCATTGCCAAAAAATTAGAAGAATTATACTACCCGAATGATGAATTGCCTTTGTTGCTAAATAAAAGGTCATCTACCCTCAAACTTATTCAGTATTTGAGAGATGAAGCTCATGATTTTGGTATTAATTTTCATAGGGAACTTCGGAGCAAAAACAGTTTGCAGAGTTCTTTGGAAAAAATAGAAGGAATAGGACAAAACACCTTAGAAAAACTCTTGGCTAAGTACAAATCTATCAAAAACATTAAAGAGGCAGACGAGCAGGAATTGGCTACCTTGATAGGCAAAAAACGGGCTGCAGTGCTTAAAAAAGCATTGACAGCAGAAAGTAAAGAGGAGGATAAATAAAACTTTTCGCCCTACCAAAAGTTTTAAAGACTGTTTGCATAGGATAGGGTTTGCAAACCCTATCCTATGCAAAATAGAGATGAAGCTAAAAAAGGCGAAAAATGACCACACAATACGACTGCATAATAATAGGAACAGGCATGGGAGCTTTGACTACGGCTTGTTTGTTGTCAAAAGAAGGGCTAAAATGTTTGGTTTTGGAACAAAATTATTTGGTGGGTGGCTGCACAAGTTCTTATTGGCGAAAGGGTTTTGTGTTTGAAAGTGGAGCTACCACCCTAGTAGGCTTAGACGAAAATATGCCTTTGGCGTATTTGTTGGCAGAAATTGGTGTGGAGTTGCCTGTGCGGAAGTTGGAAGTACCTATGAAAATTCACTTGAAAAATGGGCAGGAACTTACTCGTTATCAAGACCTTGACCAATGGATAGCCGAAGCCGAAAGAGTTTTTGGTACAAATAACCAACGTCCTTTTTGGGAGTTTTGCTACAAAGTCAGCCAATTTGTATGGCAAACTTCGCTACAACAACGATTTTTTCCACCCAAAAAACTACATGATTTTCTACAATGTGCCGTTAATGTTACACCAGCCCAACTGAATTATGCTCGTTATGCCTTATTTTCTACGGAATGGTTATTGAAAAAATACAATTTACAAGATAATGTATTGTTCAGAGAGTTTGTAAACGAACAACTGTTGATTACCGCACAAAATTATTTGGAAGAAGTCAATGTATTGTTTGGGGCAACGGCTTTGTGTTATACCAATTATGGGAATTATTATATAGATGGAGGTTTAATTAATTTGGTAAATCCTTTGGTAAATTACATAGAAAAGCAAGGCGGAAAAGTAAATGTAAGGGAAAGAGTAGAAAATATTAGCTTACAAAACGAAATTTATACGGTAAAAACGAATAAAAATAATTATACGGCTAACTATGTAGTTTCTGGTATTCCTTTGAATAATACTATTCAAGTGTACCCTGATACAGCTCGGCGTTGGTCAAAAAAATTACTGAAATCGCCAGAATTAAGTAGTGCTTTTCAAATGGGTATTGGTTTTCGGTGTGCAGACGTTAGCAGATTTACAAGTATTCACCACCAAATTCATTTGGAAAATCCACTTCCACACATAGGTTCACGCAGTATTTTTGTGAGCCTTAGTCACCCGCAAGACACGACTCGTGCAGACCAACCGCAACAAATGGTAGCCTCTGTAAGTACGCATTGGCACAACCCCGAAAATGTGATAGTAGAAGACAAAACGGTTTTTGAGCAAATAGTCTTGAAAACTTTGGTTGCAAAAGGCTTTTTTGAGGAAAAAGACGTGGTGTATTACCATTCTTCGGGGCAAAAATCTTGGGAAAAATGGACAGGCAGGGCTTACGGTTTTGTGGGTGGTTATCCACAATACAAACACATCAAGCCTTGGCAAATGGTAGAAGCAAGGTTAGACGGTTACAAAGCCTACCAATGTGGCGACACTACGTACCCCGGGCAGGGCATACCGGGTACGGTGCTAAGTGGGATTATTGCCTTTGAGAAATTGCGGGCAGATTGGTTGTAACTATTTACGCCTTTTGAAACATAGAAAACTCTACTTTTTACATCTTTTCACAAGTATTTTGGTTACTTTTGGGGCAAAATTTACCCATACAGACCTTTTTATTATGTACCTGAATAAAAAAGTGGTGGTGGTCATGCCCGCCTACAATGCTGCGAAGACCGTAGAGATGACTTACAAAGAAATTCCTTTCGACATTGTCGACGAGGTAATTTTAGTAGATGACCAAAGCAAAGATGATACGGTAACTGTTGCCAAACAAATTGGTATTCAGCACGTTATCAGGCATGAAAAGAACAAAGGTTATGGCGGTAATCAAAAAACTTGTTATACAAAAGCCTTAGAAATAGGAGCAGATATAGTAGTGATGTTGCACCCCGATTACCAATATACCCCCAAGCTCATTACGGCAATGGTGTCTATTATTGGACAAGATTTGTACCCTGTGGTGTTTGGCTCAAGGATTTTGGGCAAAGGAGCTTTGAAGGGCGGAATGCCGATGTACAAATACATTTCTAACCGTATGCTTACCTTGTCACAAAATATTTTGATGAATCAAAAATTGTCTGAATACCATACAGGTTATAGGGCTTTTTCGAGAGAGGTATTACAAGCCGTAGATTTTAAGAAAAATTCAGACAACTTTGTATTTGATAATCAGATGATTGCACAAATTTTTTACAAAGGTTTTGATATTGCAGAAGTAACTTGTCCTACCAAATATTTTGAAGAAGCCTCGTCTATTAATTTTAAAAATAGCACTATTTATGGTTTAGGCGTATTAGGTGTGTCTTTCCGTTATTTTTTAGCCAAATTAGGGCTTTACAAGTGGGAGATTTTGGACTAAGTAAAAACTTAATGATTATCAAAGCCTGTAGCATAGACTTTAGTCGGGGACGCCTAGTCTGTGTAGTAATTACATGATTAGCAATATATTACAAGCACAGACTAGGCGTCCCCGACTAAAGTCTATGCTACAAACCTTAATAATCTCTCATATTGGTTGCAAAATTGTTGATAAAGCCATAAATTTACTGTAGCTACTGATAATCAACTTCGTATTTTACTACGATTGTCAAGGTCTTTGACCATTGCCAACGTATAGATAGTCGTAGCTACAGTATAAAACCATTATCACAACCTCTAAAACCAATAACAATATGAGTGTACAAGGCATCACGTTTAACAAAGACGACAAAGGCAACATCATCAGTGCAACCATAGACCTTCGTGTGCATCAGGCACTTTTCGACAAATTTTTTAGCGAAGTCGTGGCTAAAAACCAACCCAATGTAGTAGAACCTGTACGCAAACCCAGCCCCAACGAGTTGATTTCGGGGGTTTTGACTACCGCAAGAACCTTTTTAGGCACAAAGCACGTTATTGGCGGTACAACAAAGGCAGGTATAGACTGTTCGGGGCTAACTTCTACAGCTTATGCTGCTATGGGCGTAAAATTGCCTCGCAGTTCTGGCGACCAAGCCAAAACAGGTACGGCTATTTCCAGAGAGAATTTGCGGGCAGGGGATTTGGTATTTTTTGCTACAGACGACAGCCGTCCCAAAGTCATTACCCACGTAGGCATTGTTACGCAAGGGGCAGAGGCAACCGTACCCATGATGATACACGCCTCTACGTCCAGAGGAGTGGTCGAGGAAAGATTATTTTCAGACTATTATACCAAAAGATATTTGGGGGCTGTGAGAGTAGTATAAATAAGAACAAACCTATAAGGTTTTCGAAACCTTATAGGTTTGTTCTTATTTTAGCCTTGTTTTATCAACTGTATTTCACAATTAATTTTCACGTCTTCACCTACCAACACGCCGCCAGCTTCTAAGGCTGCATTCCAACCCAAGCCCCAATCTGTACGGTTGATTTTGCCACTGATAGTAAAACCAGCTTTGATATTGCCCCAAGGGTCTTTGCTCAAACCGCCATATTCCACACCTAATTTGACAGATTTGCTTACGCCTTTAATTGTCAGATTGCCTTGCAATTCATAATCACCGCCTACTTTACTGAAAGAGGTAGATTGAAACGTAATTTGTGGGAATTTTTCTGCATCAAAGAAATCAGCACTTTTCAAATGTCCATCACGTTGTTCGTTGTTGGTGCTGATAGAAGCCACGTCTGCCGTAAATGAAATATTGGCGTTAGTGAAATCATCGCCTGTAGCATTTACTTGTACGTCATATTTTGTGAAACCACCCGTTACGTTGGTTATCATCAAGTGTTTAATTTTGAATTGTATTTCGCTGTGAGCTATGTCTAATGCCCATTTTGTTGTATTGCTCATAAAAATATGGTTTAAAGAGGCTGTTTTTTTTGCTAAAAACTGTCATTAATTACTACACTAAAAAGTAGTTGTTTTCAATGATTACACCACAAAATTAGCGGAGTGCCTACAAAAAAATAATAATGTAGATTAAGAAATGAAAGCATTGCAGAAAAAAGAGAAAAAAATATTATCCTCTACAGACTTTCCGTATTATTGCATAAAAGCCTTTAAGATTTTTGTATGAATGAATTATTAAAAGATTTACGCCGAAAAATAGACGGAATTGACAACCAACTATTGGACTTGCTCAATCAACGTATAGAGGTCATTAAGCAAGTGGGCGAATTGAAAAGGTCGCAAAATGCTATTATTTATAGACCTGAAAGAGAAAAAGAAATTTTGCACCGCCTCAACAGCATTAATAAAGGCGGAATGACTGCGGAAGCCATAGAAAGTGTATTTGTAGAGATTTTTGCCATGAGCCGAAACTATGAATTGCCCGAAAGAGTGGGTTATTTGGGTCCCGAAGGCACATTTAGCCACCAAGCTGCCGAAAGTCGTTTTGGGGCGATGAGCAACTACATTGCTTTGGGGTCTATTCAGTCAGTTTTTGAAAGTGTGGACACAGGACGCATACGTTTTGGCGTTGTGCCGATTGAAAATAACCAAGAGGGAACTGTGGTAGAAACGGTAGATTTATTGGCAGCTACAGACGTGAGAATCGTAGCCGAAATTCCTATGAACATTCATTTTACTTTTGCTTCTACCGAAGACAGAATGGAAAATATCAAAACTATTTTCTCCAAAGACATTGCATTTAAACAATGTAGCAAGTTTTTGAAAGATTATTTTGAAGACAAAGGGGTGGAATTAGTGCCTGTGGAGTCGACTTCAAAAGCTGCACAATTAGCCATGAAAAAGAAAAATTCGGCAGCTTTGTGTTCACATATCGCAGCCAAAATACATGAATTGCCTTTGTTATTCCATAACGTAGAAGATAGTGCTTTTAACCGTACTCGGTTCTTGATTTTGAGCAAAAGTTTTAATAATCAGCCAAGTGGCAATGACAAAACAAGCATTATTGCCAAAGTAACCGACCAAGCTGGTAGTTTGGCTGCCTTGCTCAATGATTTTACGAATGTCAAGGTCAATTTAACAAAATTAGAAAGTCGTCCTTTACGCAAAGACGAACAGTTTAAATATTGGTTTTTGATTGAGTTTGATGGACACGCAGACGAGCCTCGTGTAAAATCTGTATTGGAAAAAAATAAAGAGGTTGTAAAATTGATGGGGAGTTATGTGAAGTTGTGCTAATGAATAGTATCTAAAAAAAGTATGATGATAGGTAATTATATTAAATTTTTTTGATACTTTTAATATTTTTTTATAAGTTATTATAAAAAACAGCACTAACTTTTTTTGAAAAATGTTAGTGCTGTTCTATCTATCAATAATTGGCAGTTGTAAAAAATGTATGGTGATTAAAAAACAGTGAATGTCTGCGTAATCCGTGTTCCCTTAATAATTCATTATCAATAAATCAGAAATCATACATTTTTACCACAACTTTTTTTAGAATAAAAAATTTTTCAATTAATTGATAATCAATAACTTAAAAATATTTTTAATTAAAAATTTACTAATTAATAATTGTGTGTTAGCACTTAAAGGTAGATACATTATTGGTAGAGCTAAAAAAGTAACAAAGTTTCAGGTGTTTATTGATACCCTTGTGCCTGTAACCTAAACAATTCGGCATACAGACCATTAGCAGCCAACAGTTCTTCGTGTGAGCCTATTTCGGCTAATTGCCCATGCTGCAAAACAGCAATACGGTCTGCCATACGTACTGTAGAAAAACGGTGCGAAATCAAAACGGCTGTTTTGCCTTTGGTCAAGTCTGCAAACCGTTGGAAGACCTCAAACTCTGCCCTTGCGTCTAAGGCTGCCGTAGGTTCGTCTAAGATAAGTAGTTGGGCATCACGCATATACGCCCTTGCCAAAGCTATTTTTTGCCACTCGCCACCAGACAATTCTACACCTTTAGCAAATCTCTTGCCCAATACTTGGCGGTAGCCTGCGGGCAACTTTGCCACTACGCTGTCCGCCAAACTTTGGGAGGCAGACCACTGAATTTTAAGTTCATTTTCTCTTTCTGTAATCTTACCTACGGCGATGTTATCGGCTACGTTGAAATGAAAACGGACAAAATCTTGAAAAATGACCCCAACTAGCTGCCGAAGTTCTTGTAAATGATAGGCTTTAATGTCTATGCCGTCTAATAAAATACGCCCTTCAGTGCAGTCATACAAACGGCTTAGGAGTTTGACAATCGTGGTTTTGCCTGCACCGTTTTCGCCTACTAAGGCTAACTTTTCGCCTGCTGCTAAGGTGAATGACAAGTTTCGCACTGCCCATTTTTCTGAATTAGGGTACTTAAAACCTACATTTTCAAATACAAAACCTTGTTGTATAAGCAAAGGAACAGCCTGTGGTTGTGGTGGCGACTGTATGTTGGGCGTAATTGCCAAAAAATCAAACAAATCTTTAAGAGAAAGGGCATTTTGGGCTATTTGAGAGAAACGAGCCAACAATGCTTGCACAATATTTTGAAGTCTATTGAAAGAACCCGCCAAAAAAGTAAGGTCGCCCAAAGACAATGTACCTTGTACGGTTTGCCAAATAATGTAGCCGTAAGCACCATAATAACTAATCGTAGCAAGACTACTCAACACACTGCCCCAAAAAGCTCTGCGAATGGTCAGCCGTTTGTTAGCTTCGTAATATTGGCGTGAGAGGAGGCTGAAACGGCTAATGAGGAAGTCGGACAAACCGAAGATTTTTACTTCTTTGGCGGTGTCATCACTTGCACCTATGAGGCGGAGGTAATCTAATTCTCGTCTTTCGGGTGTCCAATTTCTCACCAAAGAGTAGTCGGCTCGGTTAAAATAGGTTTCGCTAAAAAATGTAGGGATAACAGCCACGACCAACAAAACCACTAACCAAGGGCTTAACACGACCAAACCCACACCTAAAAAGAAAATGGTGGCTAAGTCTTGTAATTGGGCAAAAAGTTGAGAAAACAAGAAAGTTCTGCCTATGGTTTGTCGCCTTGCTCTTTCCAATTTGTCGTAAAAAGTTGCGTCTTCAAACTGCTGGAGGTCTAAACGGGCAGATTGTTCCATTAATTTAATGGACGTTGTATTGGCTAATAAATCCCCTAACAAGGCATCTAACAGCGTAATGATTCGCACCAAAACCTCCGTTAATAACGTAAGTCCCAATTCCAAAGCTACTAACTGTATCAGACGGGTGTAGTCGGGCTGTGGCTGTTGGCTTAGTAAGACAATTTCATCTACAATCCACTTACCTACTAATAACAGCAACATAGGCGAAATGGATTTGGCTAAACGCAGCACCAAATCGGTAAGTAACAAAGTAGGCTGGGTAGCCCAAACCAACCGAAAAAACGGAGGTAGATAATTAAAAGCTCGTAGGTATTCTTTGAAACTAATCTGTTGGTTTTCTTCTGGGTTGGGCGGCGGTGTGGCTATACCGAAAATGCGTTGTTTGAGGTTCATCATCTTTTGTCTGTCAATACTCGAAGAATAGAACCACGATTGAGGAAAAATAGTGCAAAGGTGGGGGAAATAGAGAGGAGAGAAACCTAAAAAGTAGGATAGTTTTTAGTATTTATGGAAGCATAAATAGAATTGTAATTGGTGTCGCAAACCAAAATTACAAAAATTTATGCTTCTTTTTTACTACTGCTCAAAATGTTACCCTATTTTAATGTGCAGCTAAATTAAATCTTTTAATCAACAAATCCGCCATCACAGCATTGCCTCTTTCGTTGAAATGCCCATCAAAAGTAAAAAACAATTTTTCGCCTTGTTTTGCTTTTTCGTACAAATCTGGCGTTGCATCATAGTAGTCTATTTGTTTGGCTATTAAAGCCGTTTCTAATCTTTTTATGTAGTCGTGATATTCAGGAATGGATAAGGCAGCCTTTTCAGGCACAAAATCACTGTATATAATTTCTTTGAAGGGTAAAATAATGACATGAAGCTGCATTCCGTTCTCTTTGGCAAAAGTATTGACTTTGACAAGCCTATTGATAATGACCCCAAATTTACGTTGAACTCTCTCGTCTTCCCACCGAAATATTTTGTTAAAATGATTTTTACCAATTAAAGAAAATTTGTTATTCGCATGGTCTTTGGTATAAAAAATAGGTACATTTTTTACAGTGTGGTATTTGGTAGAAATTAGTTTTAAAAATTGTAGTAATAAGCTATAATTTGTTACTTGTTTCCAATACACAGCTAACTTGACATTGAGTTCTATATCTGTAGGTTTTATGAAAGGGTCTTTGGGTAAATATATATTTTTGTCTTTTGCCAATAGTTGTTGTGTGGTATCCATGTCTTTCCAACCAAAATCATTACCCGTAAAAATACAGTAATAAAGATGTTTGGGCTTGTAATTTAGGCTCACTACACTCATTCTGTTGTATTGGGCTGTATGTGTAGATGTAACACCTAAATTCACAACACTTTGTTGGGTGCTATGTTGTATAATACTTACAAATCCGCTGTCTTCTTGGACATAATGCCCAAATGCAAAAGAATCTCCCACAAATGCCAAATTTTTTTGTTCGTAAGGAGGCAGAATGATTCCGCGTATATTCAAGTCCTTGATAGGGTGCAAACGAGTATTACAGTAGGTAATATGTTTGGCTTCATCTACTATCAATCCTATTTTTTCAGGCAGGTAAGGGTATGATAGTCGCAAGGCAATTTCAGCCAAGCAATAAGTAATAATGGCTATTATTATAGCATCATAAACAAATTTTTTGATGTTGGTGATTATCATTATTATTTTCTGTCTTGAATCTTGGGGTAAATTTAAGATTTTTTTGCAAGACCATCTGTATTTTATAGTTAGGTGCTGCCGTTTTTAGATAAAAAAAATGACATTCCTTTGCAGAAATGCCATTTTTTAAATGTAGGTTGTATATTATTTTAGTGCTGTAAAAACTATCTTACGAAGTATTTTGCTAAAACTTGGCTATGCGTCTTCCCGAATTTCTCGTAACACAGCTTGCGAAGTTGCTCTCGGCTGTTGGTATCTGGCATACTTTTCAACGCCTTTTGTAATTCTTTTTCAAAAAGGAGTTGGTCAAAACTGACTTTGTCTAAAATTAATTCTGCGTAGGCTAACATGATAAGTCGTTTGGTTAGTGTTGTTGGTAGATTGGTCAATGTATTAAATTAACGCAAGGCTTTTATCAAAAGTTGCGTTTGCAAGAGATTAATTTTTGTAGAACTTTTTAAGTTCTTACAATAAAGTGTATCAAAAATTTGTCAAATTTGCGTTTTACAATCAAATTGCGAAATCAAATACAAACAGTGTCGTAACAAATCACTCAAAAAGGTAGTTGTTGAATAAAAAATACCTTTGCAGTGTTTCTTAATGCCATATTTGTATATAAAATTCGGTAGTGTTACAGAATGTATGCTGCATTTATGCGGCATTTTTTCGCCAAATATAAGCTTTAATAAACCCATAGTGCATATCATCTTTTTTAGAAAAACATATTGTTTTACGGCATAATCTCTTGATATGTGTACGAAAATTTAGA
>CANGYA010000190.1 GCA_947457925.1 Cytophagales bacterium
GCCACACTTTTGCGTATTTCTACGTTTTTTGAGATAAATTGGAGAATATGAGAGTGCATTAGCTACTTTTTTTGTCTTGGTAAACTTAAAAGTAAAACTAAGCCTCTCATTTTCAAAGTTTTATGGAGTTTTGTCTAGTAATATTATCAATTCTATGAATTTTTATAATATCTTTATCAGAAAGAATAAGATAAGGGATTGAATAGTGTATCAACCAATCAACTAAAATAGTTGTTGTGTAATCCTCCTTTGCTGTAATAACTAATATCATGGAAATTTAAAAATTTGTTTGTTTAATCTTTTTTATGTCCATAGGTGGTAAACCCATAGATGCCCTTCTATTATTTAAATTTTGCAAATCTTTAATAGGTAACAATAAACTATCTTTCTGAGAATATTGTGTAGCATATAATTGCCAACTTTTTGTAGCTATTAATGTCCTATCTTTTATATCTGCAAAAAAACCAGCATTAGAAGAATTAGCTTTTACAGCAACTTCCCATTCGTTAATATATTTTATTCTATAAACGGTAGGTGCATGTGCAAGGAGCAAAAAGACAGTAGTATCTGCTATAAAACCAAACCTCTTATTATCAGGAAATCCTACTACTTCTACTATTTTATCAAAAACATTTCTACACAAAGTATCATTTACACCAAAATCTACTTGCCTATTAGCTTCTACCCAATCATGTTTTTGTAAAATTTGGTCATGTTTACCTCGTAGTTCTTGATCTTTTTCTTTAATAAAAGTGAGTAGATGACTAATTTGTAAGTATGAAAAACTATTGATTGGCAGAGCTAATAAACTATCTTGCATCTTTTCTAAAGATGATTTTGGAACTGTTAGATTTAATCCAACACTAATTTTACTATTAGGAACTAAAATGTCATGCTCTTGGAGAACTGACGGATTGTAATTGATATTTGATTGATTATCTTTACAACCACAAGAAAGAATTAAATAAATTAGTATAATGCAGTTTTTCATAAAAATATTTTATAATTAAAAATACTTTTATTTTTCAAATATTAAGAATTGAAGAATAAAAGTATTTATTAGTTTAGCTTTTCAAGAAATATACAACTAATTTTAATAAGTATAATGTCCTCCTGAACAACCATTATCACACCCATCATAGGTATCACCACCTACTGCAACATAAGTATTTGTTCTATAAAGAGTAATTCCACCTTTAAGTTGTTGTAAATTAGATAATTCAAGTTTTTTGAATTTACCCTTGTCTAATGTTTCTAATTTTTTTAAGCTCTCTAATTTTTTCATTGTCGTAAAAATAGTTTTTGTTAAAGAGTAAAACAAATACTTAACCGTATTTTTTGGTTAAGACACTGCAAATTTCAAAAAAAAAAAATAGATAATCAAAATTTTTGAGCAACTATTTTTAAAATATTTTTTACTGTTTTTTTAGATAAAAATATTACTACTTTTTAAGTAATTGATTACAAGTAAGTTAAGTAATTTTTACTAAAAAAATTACAATTTTAAATAAGATTACTTATACTTATTTAAAGTAGTTAATTTTAAAATACAATATTTTTAGGCGTAAGTTTTGTTGTAATTTATTAAAAATACTTGTTGGTACAAGTATTTTTCAAATAGTATTTTTACAATATGTTAGAACATATTAAAATTTCTTTTAGACGTATATTTTTTATGTACTAAGTTTTATAGTATAGACTTGATTCGGGGCTGCCTAATCTGTGGAGTAATGATTTGATTAGTAATGTATTAAAATCCCTGACTAAAGTCTATGCTACAAAACTTAATTATGTAGCTAATGGACTTAGCTGCGTGAGAATTGAAAGGGCTATCTTCAAACACATTCCTAAGAATTGTTATCGAGTAGTTAAAGAATGGCGTGGGGTGATTTAGTTAAGAACTTTTTGTAAGAAATTTGCGTGTTTAAAAATGTTAAATGCTTATAGCCTAACAATCCTTTAGCCAACTCCTATGCGAATACACTACTCTTAATCTTTTGTGTGGTCTTATTGTAACTAAATCTACTATTAAGTCATCTTAATAGCAGATTCTAAAAAAAGTCAATGGCTTTTGCAAAATAAAATAAAAAAAAGTAGCTTTGCATAAACCATTTTTTGTAAAACACACACAAAACCCTACACTATTACATTAGTTCACTAATTACCAACTCAATAGAAACTCAAACCAGTATGTGCGGAATTGTTGCTTATTTGGGAGATGCCGAGGCGTGTCCCATTATCCTGAAAGGGTTAAGAAGATTAGAATACAGAGGCTATGACAGTGCAGGCGTTGCCCTACTCAATGGCAAGTTAGATGTGTATAAACGCAAAGGCAAAGTACAAGATTTAGAGGACGTTTTGAAAGATAAAAATCTTCATGCACACATCGGCATGGGGCATACACGCTGGGCTACGCATGGCGAACCGAATGACGTAAATGCACACCCGCATTTCTCGTCTGATAGCAAATTAGCTATTATTCACAACGGCATCATAGAAAATTACGCCGTTTTGAAACAAGAGTTGATAAATAAAGGGCATCAATTCAAAAGTGATACAGATTCAGAAGTATTAATTCATTTCATAGAGTACATACAAAAAGATAATAATTGTGACTTAGAAGAAGCCGTTAGATTGGCTCTTACTCAAGTTGTAGGTGCGTATGCTATTGTCGTGATGTCGCAAGACAAACCCGACCAACTGATAGCAGCCCGCAAAGGTAGCCCATTGGTAATTGGTGTGGCGAAAAACGGACAGGAGTTTTTATTAGCTTCTGATGCTACGCCTATCATAGAGTACACTAACCAAGTGGTTTATCTGAATGATTTTGAGATAGCTGTCATGAAAAAAGGCAGTTTGTCTATCAAAAATACAGAAGATATGCCGATGACACCTTATATCCAGCAGTTGGATATAGAATTGGAGTCTATCGAAAAAAATGGCTTTGAACATTTTATGTTGAAAGAAATTTTTGAACAGCCGAATTCTGTACGTGACAGTATGCGTGGCAGATTAGTAGCTTCGCAAAATCATGTTGTTTTGGGTGGTATTCAAAAACATTTAGATTATTTGCTCAATGCCAAAAGATTAATTATTGTGGCGTGTGGCACGTCTTGGCACGCAGGTTTGGTGGCAGAATACATTATAGAAGAATTGGCACGTATTCCTGTGGAAGTAGAATATGCGTCTGAATTTAGATATAGAAACCCAATCATCAATAAAAACGAAGTAGTTTTGGCTATTTCGCAGTCTGGCGAAACTGCTGATACGTTGGCAGCCTTAGAATTAGCCAAAAGCAAAGGAGCTATTATTTTTGGCGTTTGCAATGTAGTAGGTTCGTCTATTGCCAGAGTTACTCACGAAGGGGCATATACTCACGCAGGACCCGAAATTGGCGTTGCAAGCACCAAAGCATTTACGGCACAGGTAACGGTACTAAGCCTAATGGCGTTAATGATAGCCCGCAAAAGAGGCACAATTACCTTAGAAGAATATTCTAACTTAGTCCAAGATTTAGATGCTATTCCTAACAAAATTGCGGAAGCATTGAAACTCAATGATAAAATTAAGAAGTTGGCTGAAATTTACAAAGATGCTCGCAATTTCTTGTACTTAGGTCGTGGTTACAACTTCCCTGTTGCCTTAGAAGGTGCATTGAAATTGAAAGAAATTTCTTACATTCATGCAGAAGGCTACCCTGCTGCCGAAATGAAACATGGTCCTATTGCATTGATAGACGAAGAAATGCCTGTAGTCGTGATAGCCACCAGAGATAGTTCTTATGACAAGGTCGTTTCTAATATTCAAGAAGTAAAAGCCCGCAAAGGACAAGTAATAGCCGTAGTAACAAAAGGCGACACGTTGATTCCTAAAATGGTCGACCATGTCATAGAAATTCCTGCTACGAATGAATGTCTAATGCCTTTATTGTCTGTTATTCCTTTGCAGTTGTTGGCTTATCATGTGGCAGTATTGAGAGGTTGTAATGTCGACCAACCAAGAAATTTGGCGAAGTCTGTAACTGTAGAATAAAGGTAAGTATCATTTGATACTAAGTACAAGCTGATTTTATTTAAAGATGTAATCTTTGAAAAAAGATTACATCTTTGCATTGTTTCTATTGTAACGCATTAAATTATTGATGTATTGTAGGTTTTTAGCCACCTACCTCTCGTACTGCTTTAAAATATGCAGAAAAATCCCTACAATTTCGTCCACTCTGTTCAAAAAATAACGGTCAATATCTACATACACTACATTGTTTTCTAACTTCATAAAACACCAATCGTAGGCATTGGTAACACACCCATAAATCACGTCTATATTTTCGCCTTCTTGGTCGTTGTAGAGTTTGGCTGCGTACATTTCGGCAGCACACTGCCCAAAACCTTCGTCTATGGCTCTGTTTTTTGCTTCTACCAAACAAACTACGGGGGCTTTGATATTATTTTTGGCTGTATCGAGTGTAAATAAAAAATCACAAATCCCCGTTAGAGATTGGGTGCTATCCACATCAAAGGTATAGCCCGAAAAATAGTTGAAATTTGGGAATAGTGTTTTGACTTCTCTTAAAATAGGGGCTATGACTAACTCCGATTTAGCTTTTTCACTTAACAAAGGCATTTTTTTTGCATAAGCTATATCGTCTTCCAAACGACTACTTATGCTTGTAGAGGGCGTAGGAGGTGAGAATAAAACCAAGTCTGTTGTTGTCAAACCTAATTTCTTCTCTACTTGTTTCAAAGTCAAAAAATCACTGTAAGCCATATTTTGCTCTTGTTTTTTAGGTAAAGTTAGGGGAAATGTGGGGAGTGCAAATAAGGCTTTGGGTATTTATGCTTTTTCTAATAAAGCATTGATTTTTTGTAAATCGGCAATTTTGCTTTCTAACCACGCTATTTTTTCGGCTTGGTGGCTAATGGTTTGGCGGAGTTTTTCGTTTTCTTGGGTGAGGTCTTTATTTGTGTCATATACATTAATTTGGTTATTATCTCCTTCTACATCTCCTGTATTTATTTGCGTTATTTTTTCTCCGTAACTCAATAGTTCCAACCAATCTATTTCTAATAATTTGGCTATTTTCTGCACTTTTTCAAGACTTACTTTAGTTTTTTCTGTTTCTAAACTATTATAAGTTTTGGTGCTTATGTCTAACTTTTGAGCCATGTATTCTTGTGAATAGCCCTTTTTATCTCTGAAATATCTTATCTTTTCTCCTATTGTTAGCATATAAGTAAGTTTTTACACAAAGTTAGGTAATTTGTTACAATGAAAAGCTCTATTGTAATGATATAAAATTAATCTATGTTTTTTAAAATTGCAAGTAAGAAAAATAAATATTTTTCTTTGCGGAAACCGAAAAGCAAAAGAGTAGGGAAATAATTAAACGAATACCTTTGATTCCATGATAAACGCACTTAGGCAACAATTAGAACAAATTTATCCAGATGGTCTAAATTTGGAACACCACACTAAAAACTTAGACAAATCCCCTTATACAGTTAATGTATTAAGAGTTACATCATTAAAAAATTGGGAAATCTCTTTTTTTGTAATTAGTTTTCAACATAATAACTCACAAGAAACAGGTTTCTATACTATTGTTGAAGACCTAAAAAAGTTAGACGAGTTTATAGAAAAAATGTACTTTAATAAAAAGTATGATTTACAAGAATGTGTCAATTATTGTAACCACCTTTTAAATCGTTAAATTTATGCAATGGAAAGATACTTAGTTCTTCTTTGGTTCAAAAGATTTGATAGGGTTAATAAAGGTATAATGCGACTATTTGCAGTATGTTTAATTCCAATTAGTTTTCTTGTAGCTGACCGTACAGATAGTATTGTAATCTTTGTGTCATGCTATATAACATTAATATTATGTTTCAGAATTCTACTATGGATTTATGACGGCATTGTAGGTAATGAATAGGGGATACTTTAAAAAACATCATTTTCCAGTTGTTGGCACACCACCCAACAACTTTTCTATTTTTCTCCCCTTGCCCGCATTGCCTTTTCACCTTGGTTTGTGTCCTCACAAATTATTTCATCTGCACGTCAAAATGCTAAAAGAAACAACTTTTACCACAAAAAATTTTTTCCTAAAAACTAACCCCTATTATTTTTTTGAATAATATTAGGGGTTACATCTCCTCAAAAAACTCTTTCATTGTGATGATTTTGGTATAACCTTTTTCACGCAAGCCTTTGGCTAAAACTTCGTCTTTTGTAAGTAAATCAATACCAAATTCAATAGAAAGAGCCAAATAAGCCACATCATTTTCGTCTATACCTTTACAAAGCTGAAAAGCCTGTAAATAGCTTTGTGTAGAAATCAAGAAATTAGGAACAACCGTAATATTGTTGAACAACATTAATGTATATTCTTTTAATTTAGCAGGTGCAAGTTTAGTTTTACTTAGGATAAGTTCTTGGTAATACTGAATTTCATAAAGTGCAAAATCAGGTAAATAAAATCGATATTCACAAAATAATTTTTGATAATTTTCTTTACCACTTATCAAACAACTAAAAATGACGTTGGCATCTGTTATGTATTCTTTCATGACGTAACAATGTTGGTCAAGTATTTTGCCTTGTAATCATTCCACGCCAACTGTCGGGCTTGTTTCGCCAATAAATCTACATTTAACCCTGCCTCAAGCACTTCTTTTTGGATATCATCAGCCAAAATTTTCATCCTTTCAGTTTCTAATTCTTTTTGAAACCGTGCAGTAATAGCCAAAATTCCAAATTTTCCTATTACTTCTTCACTAACTTGGAGTTGTATATTTATCATAGTTTTGCGTTTTAACAAATATACATATTTCCCCTTCCTTCCCCAAAAAAATCTTTTCCTTTTCCCAAAAACTTTCTCTATCTTTGCTTTTTGGCAATAACCTGTAGCTACGGACTTTAGTCCGTAGTTAAACTACAATTTTATTTCGCAATCATCACAAAATAACCTCCCCCTTCGGGGGGGCGGGGGGCTTAACTATATGAAATACACCGAGTACAAACAAGGCAGTTTTAGCCTTGCCCAAATCAACAAAGAGGTCTTGCAGTTTTGGCAAGACAACAAGGTTTTCGAGCAGTCGGTAAGCAACCGAGAAGGAAAACCGTCATTCGTGTTCTTCGAGGGACCTCCCTCCGCCAATGGCAAACCGGGTATTCACCACGTCATGGCACGTACTATCAAAGACATTTTCTGCCGTTACAAAACCCTCAAAGGCTACCAAGTGAAACGCAAAGGAGGCTGGGATACTCACGGGCTACCGATTGAGTTGCAGGTAGAAAAGGAGTTGGGAATTACCAAAGAGGACATTGGAAAGACGATTTCTATTGCCGACTACAACCAAAAATGTAGAGAAACGGTGATGAAATACAAGGCGGAATGGGACAGCATTACTACCCAAATGGGCTATTGGGTAGATTTGGACAATCCGTATATTACCTATGAAAACGAATATATAGAAAGTTGTTGGGCGTTGCTTAAACGGTTGTACGAAAAAGGTTTGTTGTATAAAGGTTACACCATTCAGCCCTATTCGCCTGCTGCGGGTACGGGGCTGAGTTCTCACGAATTGAATATGCCCGGTGCTTATAGAGATGTGAAAGATACGTCTGTGGTAGCACAGTTCCGCATCAAAGGCACAGAAAACGAATACTTTTTGGCTTGGACAACTACGCCTTGGACTTTGCCTTCTAATTCGGCGTTGGCGGTTGGCGAAAACATTGAGTACATCAAAATCAAAACGCATAACCAATATACCAACCAACCAATTACGGTAATTTTTGCTAAGGCATTGCTAAACAAGTTGTTAGGCGACAAATATGTGAATCGCAACGACTTTGAAGAAGGCAAAGACAGCAAGAAAATTCCTTATGTCATAGAAAGTGAGTGTTTGGGCAAAGACTTGGTAGGCATTGCTTACGAACAGTTGATGCCTTATGTGCAGCCTTTTTATGATGCAGACAAGGCTTTTCACGTCATTGCAGGTGATTTTGTAACTACCGAAGACGGTACGGGTATCGTACACATTGCCCCTACTTTTGGTGCAGATGACTTCAGGGCTGCAAAGGCTGCGGGTGTGCCTGCCATTACGCTAAAAGACGAAACAGGCAAAGAAGTGCCTTTGGTAAATAGACAAGGAAAATTTGTGGCTCAATGTGCAGCTAATGAGCAAATTAGCTTAGAATTGGCGGACAAATTTGTGAAAGAAGATTATGAAATGGAGGAGGTGCGGAGTGCCAAAGATTACAAGTCGACTGATGTGCAAATTGCGATTTATTTGAAAGAAAGCAACAAGGCTTTCAAAGTAGAAAAATATGAACACAATTATCCGCATTGTTGGCGAACAGACAAACCTATTTTGTATTATCCTTTGGATAGTTGGTTTATCAAAACCACTGCTTTAAAGGGTAGAATGGCGGAGTTGAACAAAACTATCAACTGGAAACCCGAAGCCACAGGTACAGGTCGTTTTGGTAATTGGTTGGAAAACTTGGTAGATTGGAATTTGTCGAGGTCAAGATATTGGGGTGTGCCGTTACCTATTTGGCGTAACGCAGACGCAAGCCAAGAGGTGTGTATTGGTTCGGTAGAAGAATTGATAGAAAAAGGTTGGTTGCATAAAGACCTTGTAAGTCAATACTTTACAACCCCGCAAGGGCTTGAAGCCCTTGCGGGGTTGGGGGGAAAAGTGTACCCTCAATCTTCTACGAGCAACTACATTTCCTTGCAAGAAATTGCGGACAAAGTACCTGATTTCAAAGAAAAATTAGACTTGCACCGTCCTTTTGCAGACGAAATTGTGTTGATAGGCGAAGGTATGCAAATTTTGAAACGTGAAACGGATTTGATAGATGTGTGGTTTGATAGTGGCGCAATGCCGTATGCACAATGGGGCTATCCGATTAAGAACGAAGAAATTTTTAAGGCAAACTACCCCGCAGATTTTATTTCCGAAGGCATTGACCAAACAAGAGGTTGGTTTTTCACTTTGCACGCCATCGCCACCATGTTGTTTGACAGCATAGCCTTCAAAAACGTAGTATCGACTGGTTTAGTATTGGATAGAAATGGTAATAAAATGTCAAAATCTAAAGGTAATGTCATCAATCCGTTTGAAACTATAGACAAATATGGGGCTGATGCGGTGCGTTGGTACTTGGTGGGCAACTCCAATCCTTGGGACAATTTGAAGTTTAGCTTAGACGACTTGGAAACTATGCAGCGTGGTTTCTTTGGTACTTTGCAAAATACGTATTCATTCTTTGCATTGTATGCAAATTTTGATGATTTTATATTTGGTGGAGAAGAAGTGCCAATGCAGAAACGTACCGAAAGTGACCGTTGGATTTTGTCAAAGCTCAATTCCTTAGTGAAACTGGTGGACAATGCTTATGCGGACTATGAACCTACCAAAGTGGCTCGTGCTATTGCGTATTTTGTGAACGAAGATTTGAGTAATTGGTACGTGAGATTGAACCGTAAGAGATTTTGGAAAAGTGAATACAACGAAGATAAACGGGCAGCTTACCAAACTTTATATACTTGTTTGGAAACAGTGGCGGTTTTGATGTCGCCGATTGCACCATTTTATTCAGATGCTTTATTCAGAGATTTGAATATTGTTAGAATTGGCGTTAATGAAAAATATCTACATAGGCAGATTTCTGTGCATTTGGAAGATATGCCTGTGGCGTTGGAAAGTTTGATAGATACGGATTTAGAGGAAAAAATGACATTGGCACAAAACGTTTGTTCGTTGGTGCATTCTTTGCGTAAAAAGTCGTCTATCAAAGTTCGTCAGCCTTTGACAAAAATCTTAATTCCTGTCTTAGATGAAAAAATCAAAACACAAATTGAGGCGGTTAAAGACTTGATTATCAGCGAAATTAACGTAAAAGA
>CANGYA010000191.1 GCA_947457925.1 Cytophagales bacterium
ATCCTAAAAGCCCCCCAACCCCCAAAGGGGGAGTTTGAACGAAATTTTTTTAAGAGATTTTTCATTGTTAGAAAAATGTTAAATAGTGAATAAATGAATACTAATACAAGCAATAGTGTAAGGCTTACACTATTTGGCTGCAAACCTAACGAAAGATTTTTTTGAAGTGCAACAGGTAGGTAAAAAATATTTTGTTAAATTCTTGAAAAAGTACAATTAGCATTCGAATAGTACAATTTTTAAGAATAAAAAAAGGTGTTTACTTCCGTTGTTTGTGTCCAAACAAACAACGGAACTATTAAGTTACTTGTGTCTGCACAAGCCATATAGGAGGGTATTGCTTTTATGGAATAATTAAAATAAAAACACCTTAAAAATTTTAGCTTTTTAAGGTGTAATTCAAACATAATAAGGTAGTTGTATAATATCTATTTTTAGTAAGCACACGGCAAAGAAAAATAGAAAGTAGAACCTTCGCCTGCGGTACTTTCTACCCAGATTTTGCCACTTTGTTCTTCTATCAGTTCTTTGGCTACAGACATTGCCAAACCTGTCCCCGACTGCGTTTTGCTCATAGAGGCAGTAGGGAAATACTTTTCAAACAGTTTATCTCTTACCTCCGTAGGAATCCCCTTGCCAAAATCTTGTACCGAAAACACCATGTCTGTTTTTTCTTCGTTCAACTCTGCCGTAATCACAATACGGTTGCGGTTGGTTGAATAACGTAAAGCATTGGAAATGAACATCACCAGCACCCATGTCGTTTTTTCTAAATCTGCATTGATTTTCGGCAAATCAAATTCATAGTGCAACTCCAGCGTAATTTCTCTTTGTTCTGCCTGAATAGCCATTGTATTGTACGCATATTCTACTATATCTCTTGGCGGAATCAGTTGGTACAAACTCATCATGTTGTCATCATCATCTTCGGCTTTCAGTTGTAGGCTTTGAAACTCCTGCTTGATTTTCTGTAGTTTTTCTACCTCGTCTTTCAGTTTTTCCAATGCCTCCGTTTCTGTTTCCGTCAATTTGTCTTTATTTTCCCTCTCAATCACTTTCACTTGTTGTTGAATGGCATTGATAGGTTTTTGTAACTTACGAGTAGCTGTTTTCACATAGTCCATTGTGGCTTGGTCGTGTTCTTCATATTTAGTTACATTTTTGAGAATAAACACATAACCCAAAGTTTGTGGTTCTTCTCCACCTTGTTCTGCGTCCAACTCTATGACTTCTTGGGCATAATACGTTTCTTTGCCGTCTGCAAACAATTTGATAGTAAAATCTTCATTGTTTTTGTTCAACATCATTTTCCTAAAAATTTCGTTGAAACGGGCTATTTCTGGTGCGTGTTTACCTACTATAGATTTGTCGTCCACCCCCAAAATTTCTTCGGCTTCTTTGTTCACAAACAAAATATAGTCGTCCTCATCTATTCCTATAATCGCATCACTCATTTTATCCACCACCATATTGATACGGTTCTTTTCAAAAGTCAATTTAGCTAAACTGCTGTGTTCGTATTGGTCGAGTTTTTCTGCCATTGTGTTAAAAGCATTGGATAATTCGCCAAATTCGTCATCAGATTTATACTGTAGTCGTTCTTCGTAATTGTGGTCGGCAATTTTTTTGATACTTTCTGTCAATTCACGAATAGGGCTGGCAATATATTCAGGAAAAGAAAAAATAAAGACAATCGTAATCATAAAACACAAAGTCCCCAAAAATGCTGTCATGTTAAAGCCTTTTTTGGCATCTTCTTGGGCTTTGTTGTTGTTGTTTCGCAATTCTGCCATTTGATAGTCTTTGAGCTGAAAGAGTTTGTCTTTCAAACTGTACTCAAAACGGTGAGCCTCTTTGCGTTTTGCTTGTGAGTTAATGACCATGTACCGATATTCTTCAAATTGTCGGCGAATGTTCTTGGTCAATTCTATTTCTTTTTCACTCAAAGCCCTTTTTTCTTGCTTCGATAGGTTTTGTTCAATGACGTGCAACTGAGCTTTATAGGCATTGACCGAAGTCCGCATACTGTCCTCCAACAAGTAGTCTATTTGGTCTAAGGCGTGTACGATATTTTGCGTATAACCAATGTCTTCGTAATTATGCTTAAGCATATACCCCACATCAGACTCCAATTTTTTAATAGAGTAGCCTCCCACCACACTCAACAAAACAATCAGAACAAATAAAAACACCAAACCTACTGAAATTTTGGTTTTGACTTTAACGGCTGCCATAAAGGTTGAAAAGTTTTATATCTTAGAAACTTGGGCGTAATTTAGTACAATGCTACAAATTACGTATTTTTTGCCTACTAAATCTTTTAAGAGATTATATTCTGCTTAGAGCATGATTGATGATGAAGGTGTTTTCTTCTTTGGTAGCTACCAAAAAAATTGGTAGTTTTGAACTATACTCAATCAGAAATGGATTTTCTGTAACATAGGCTTTAGCCTATGCCTACACAGGCTAAAGCCTATGCTACAAATTAAAACCAATTTAGTTTCAGTATCCAAACTTGTCATTCAAGCACTTAAATAAATGTGCTTTAGCACTTATGATACAACAATTTATTTATATGTTGGGCTTGCTGTTGGTGTATATCGTCTTGGCGGTGTATACCGAAAGAAAAATTGCAGCAGCCATTCAAGACCGTCTGGGACCTATGGAAACAGGCAAGTACGGCTACTTACAAACCATTGCAGATTTACTGAAACTATTACAGAAAGAGCATATTCAACCATTGGGTGTACAGACCATTTTGTTTTATGCTGCCCCTGTCATTTTGTTTTTATCGGTGTTATTGGGCTTTGCTTTTGTGCCTGTAGCTGCCATTGGGTGGTCTGCCAATGCCGAAACGGGCATCTTTTTTCTGTTAGCTGTCTTATCTTTAGACGTTTTAGGCATTTTGGCTGCGGGCTGGAGTTCTAACAACAAATACAGTTTGTATGGTGCAGTAAGAGGCATTGCTCAATTATTGTCTTATGAAATTCCAATGGGTTTGGCGGTATTGTGCGTAGTTGTTTGCGTACAGACCTTGAATTTAGAAAAAATTGTTTTGCAGCAAGGAATTTTTGCCCAACAACCTATCTATTACTTAGGTAGTGAAAAAATAGCATGGCAACTCAACCATTTAGGCGGTATATTTTCTTGGAATATCATTAGCCAACCTGTTTTAATACCTGTTTTTATCATATTTTTTATTGCAAGTTTAGCCGAAGCCAACCGTCCTCCTTTTGACCTACCCGAAGCCGAATCTGAAATTATTGCAGGGTTTCACACCGAATATTCGGGCTATAAGTGGGCTATTATGATGTTAGCCGAATACGGTATCATGCTGTTAATGAGTTTATTAGCTGTTAGCCTATTTTTTGGCGGTTGGAATACACCTTTTTTCAATATCACCTCTTACTTGCCGTTAGCAGACTGGACTTCTGGCGAAAAAGGCACTTGGTCGGCTGTTTTGTGGGGAAGTGGGTGGCTATTAAGTAAAACTTTTTTACTAATTGCCGTCAAAATGTGGTTGCGTTGGTCGTACCCACGTTTGCGTATAGACCAACTGATGACTTTGTGTTGGAAATACCTCACCCCTTTGGCTTTGTGTTGTTTGTTGCTTTGTAGTATTTGGAAAGTTGTTTTGTAAAAATTTTTTATTGCTGTAGTGTGGACTTCAGTCCAATACTATTAAGCAGTGCTGTTTAAACTAATAAAATAAAGATGTAAATAAATAATTAATTATCAGTTAGTTATTTTTAAAAAAGTGCCGTTAGGCACGATATATTTATAGTAAAAAATAATGCCAACTCTCTCAAAGTGCCGTAGGCACGATATATCGTGCCTACGGCACTTTGAAAGTAAAATAAATTACATTACTATAACTATTTCGTGCCTAACGGCACTGTAAAGCAATTCCTTAGCTTAATAGCATTGGAGTTCATTCCACCTATATTTAGTTGTGAAAATTTGATAGGTAGTTACGGTGTGGACTAAAGTCCACACTACAGTAATTGTTGGTACAAAGCCCAATGTTTTTCGGCTACTGACTTGGCAGCGTAATGTTTGAGGGCATATTGGCGTGCATTTTCTCCCATTTTTTGGCACAAAGTAGGAGATTGAGCCAACGCCACTAAGCCTTGTGCCATTGTTGGCAAATCAAACGGTGGTACTACAATCCCATTGTGTTGGTCTATAATCATTTCGGGTAAACCACCTACCGCAAAGGCTGCTACAGGTGTACCACAAGTTTGTGCCTCCATACAAGTCAAAGGTTGGTTGTCTTCCAAAGACGGCACGACCAAAATATCCGCTGCTGCATACATCAACCTTTGCAAAGTTACACTGTTCACTTCGCCCAGATGTGTATGTGTGTAATTTGCCTTAGGTAATTCGTGATTTTTACCAAAAGTAAGCAAATGAAATTTGATATTTTGCTGTTGCAATAAGGCTAACACTTGTACTAATAAATGTAAACCTTTGCGTTGTGTGCTTAGTTTTTCTGCCCCAAAACAAATAATAAATTCATTTTCAGGTAGTTGCAAGGATTTTTTTGCTGTACTTTTATCGACAGGGAAAAATTTATCTATATCAATACCGTTTGAAATAGTCTGAAAACTTTTTGCATTTTGCAACACAAAACTCTTTTCTGCAATGCCTTGTAGCCATTTGGTAGGCGTAATAATATGCAGATTTTTGTCTTTCAAAGCCTCGTATTTGGCTAATTGTCCTTCTAAAGCCAATTTTCCGTTTTGATAAGTCCCTAATTGTGGGCAATTTTTGCACTGACTTTCGTAATTTTTACAGCCGTTTGTATAATGACAACCGCCAGTAAAAGTATTGTAGTCGTGTAAAGTCCAGACAATCGGAATATGATGCGGAATAGCACTAAAAAACGAAGGAACATCTATCAAACTATTTACCCAATGCAAATGAAAAAGTTGTGGCAAATTTTTAGGGGGCGTAGGCAAAGGCAATTTGGCAGGGCTGAACAGTTCTAAGCCCACAGGTCTGCCCGAAAAATAGCTTTCTACCTCATGATAATACAAACTTTGGCTCATTTTATGTGTCCATTTCCGCCAACTTGTAGGGGGTGTAGGCTGAAAGTTTTGCAGCGTAAAAAACGAAAACTGTGCAGGATACTCTTGCAAACTTTCATACAGTCTTTGGGCTGCTATGCCCGCACCGCCTGTAGTGGCTGCCCCGAAAAAGTGAATAGTTGGATACATAGGTGCTAAAGCACAATGATTGATTAGTAAATTCTTATTTTAAATAAAATTTGGTAAGTACCAAGAAGAAATAAATCTTCCTAATTTTCTTAGTGAATTTGTGTCCTTGTGGTTCATTTACAAATAGTTATCTAAAATTGTAAACTATGTTTTATTGTTTCTTATTATTTAACGTAAGTTGTGTAGTATTCATTTAGCCCCACCCCCGACCCCTCCCCACAGGGAGGGGAGCTTGATAACCAGAGAGTTGTAAACTCCCCTCCCTGCGGGGAGGGGTCGGGGGTGGGGCATTTAAAGTTACTACGCAACTTACGTTATTTAGTAAAATGTATCAGTGAAAACTCCGTGTAATTCGTGTCGTCTGTGTTCTCTATAAAACAGTCCTTGCTAAACAACAATTTTTGCATGATAATTCATTATCCTTTCAACCGAATACGAGGGTCTGCCATTGCATAAAAAATATCTACTGCAATGCTGATAAGCACAAAAAACACCGCCACCACCAACGTAGAACCCATGACAATCGGAAAATCTAATTTTTCTACGGCATTAATGGTTACGTAGCCCAAGCCTTTCCAATTAAAAATATATTCTATGAAAAAAGCTCCGCCCATTAAGGTAGCTAACCAACCCGACACTGCGGTAATGACAGGATTCATGGCATTTTTTAAGGCGTGTTTCGCTATGATTTGGAACTTGTTTAAGCCCTTCGCCTTCGCTGTCCGTATGTAGTCTTGTGTAAGTACCTCCAACATAGAACCTCTCGTAAGCTGCACAATAATAGCCAAAGGTCTTAAGCCCAGCGTAAACGCAGGTAAAATAATATTTCTGAGTACCAAATGCCTACCGTTTTCGTCAAGCACCCACAAAGAGCCTTGTAAATTTAGCCCTGTGTAGTCTTTGAGGTAATACCCAAAAATAATAGACACCATAATAGCTGCCACAAACGAAGGGGCAGAAATACCAATGACAGAAATACTCACTACAAAATGGTCAAGCCATTTATTTTGGTTGAGTGCTGCCACTACGCCCAAAATAATCCCAAAAACAGTTGCAAAAGACATAGAAGCAAGGGCTAACCAGATAGTCCCCCAGATATTTTCTACCAGAATATCACTTACAGGTTTTGTGGTATGATAGGAACGGCGTAAATAAGGTTTTTTGAGTACCAAAATATTTTTACCAACAGGCACTGTTAGCAAAAAAGAATAGTTTTTGTAACTCTGGGGCGTGTTTTCGTGAATAGACAATGGCGAAAAATCGTTGAGGTACAAGGCTAACTGCTCTGCCAAAGGCTTATCCAAGCCAAAATCTTTGGTCATTTGCTCCCTTGTCTTCACATCTATCTCTCTACCTGCTAACATATTAATAGGGTTACCGGGTAAGATATGAAAGATGAAGAAGACGGCAATGATGACACCAAAGATGACTAATGTCCCATATAAAAGTCTTTTGAATATGAATTGAAACATTATTGCAAATTAGATAGTAACTAAGATTCCAAATTTACTATTTTTATGTATTGTTTATAGTTTTGCCCAAAAATTATTTTTCATAGTAATTTAAGCTAATTTTCATAGAAAGATGTACCTTGCAAGGTATAAAACAAAGTATATTCATTCTTTTTTACCAATATGCCTCTGAAACTCCAAGACACTGCCCCAGATTTCACGTTGCCGTCTGTGAATGACACAACATTTACTTTGTCGAAAAATATGGCTAATAAGCCTTGTATCTTGTATTTTTACCCCAAAAACTTTACGAATACTTGTACCGCACAGGCTTGTGAATTCCGCAATCACTTCGACGAGTTCAGAGAGTTGGACGTGGCGGTGGTAGGAATCAGTCAAGATGATGTGGCTTCGCACAAAAAGTTCAAGAAAGCATACGATTTGCCTTTTGAATTATTGGCAGACGAGAAAGGTGAGGTACTCAAAAAATATGATGCAGATATTCCTTTGTTGGGTGGCTTGACAGGCATGAGCCGTAGAGTTACCTATTTGTTAGATGCTTCGCACCAAATAGTAGCCATGTACGAAGGGCTTTTTGAATCAAAAGAGCATGTAGAAGAAATGCTCAAGATTTTGAAACAAAAAACTCAATAACAAATCACTGTAACTACTTGTTTACAACGCAATTCTATTATAATTTTAACAATTCAACTGTAGAACGGACTTTAGTCCGTTTTACTAATACATAAACGGACTAAAGTCCGTTCTACAGTCCTTAATTTTGAGAAATTAACACTTATAAATATGGCAAAAATAACATTTGACGGCATAGAAGTAGAAGTACCCGATGGCAGCACCATTTTACAGGCTGCTCGCCAAATAGGTGGCGATATTGTACCGCCAGCCATGTGCTATTATTCTACACTCAAAGGCAGTGGTGGTAAGTGTAGAGCTTGTTTAGTAAAAGTAACACAAGGCTCTGCCAAAGACCCTCGCCCTATGCCTAAATTAGTGGCTTCGTGTATTACCCCTGTGCAAGATGGAATGGTGGTAGAAAACACCAAAAACCCCGAAGTATTGGAAGTAAGAAAAGGAATTGTAGAGTTTTTGTTGATTAACCACCCTTTAGACTGCCCGATTTGCGACCAAGCAGGCGAATGTGATTTGCAAAACTTTGCCTTTAAACATGGTAACGTAAGACAACGGTATGAAGAAAAACGTCGTACTTTCGAAACCGTAGATTTGGGTCGTTATATTAAATTACACATGACTCGTTGTATCTTGTGCTACCGTTGTGTTTATACTGCCGACCAACTGACTAACCAAAGAGTACATGGTGTTTTGAAACGTGGTGATGCAGCCGAAATTGGCACGTACATCAACAATGTGATAGAAAATGATTTTTCGGGCAATGTCATTGATGTTTGCCCTGTGGGTGCATTGACAGACAAAACTTTCCGTTTCAAGAGTAGAGTTTGGTTTGCAAAACCTGTAGATGCTCACAGAAATTGTAGTAAATGCTGCGGAAAAGTAGTATTATGGTACAAAGGCGACGAAGTATTGAGAGTTACTGCCCGCCGCAATGAATACAATGAAGTGATAGAGTTTATTTGTAACGAATGCCGTTTTGAAACGAAAAAGACTGCCGACTGGGTAATTGAGGGTCCAAGAAAGATAGAAAGAACTTCGGTAATTTCGCAGGGACAATACGAACATCTCGAAAAACCAGATTTCCAAGTGAAATTGGCGAAAGAAACCTATAAACAGATAGACGACACGAGGATTCACCAACAAGACCAAATGAAATTAATAGGCAAAATAGATTAATACCGAAGATGACATCTTTTTGAAAGGGTGTCATCTTTTTAATTCAACCATCCTACAAAAGAACTATGAAAATTTCTATTCAAAGATTAGCAGCCCCCTACTTTATGGAGGCAAGCAATGAGGCAGGACACACCCTCCGCATGGACAGCGGAGCAGACAGCAACCCCGCACAAGCCATGACCCCTATGCAACTCTTATTGGCAGGTATTGGTGGTTGTAGTACCGTAGATATTGTGCTAATTTTACAGAAACAACGCCAAAATGTTGCTGATATTCAGGTAGTTGTGGAAGGAGAAAGAGCCAAAGACCAAACTCCTGCGGTTTTTACAGACATTCAACTCCACTACACCCTCTTTGGCGATAATTTGGAAGAAGAAAAAGTACGGCGTGCCATAGACCTTTCCGTAGAAAAATATTGTTCAGTGGCTAAGATGTTGGAGAAAACTGCCAAAATTACTTATAGTTTTGAAATAAAAACTACTTAATTATGAGGCATAAATGCTAATGCACAATTTTTAATTAATGTAAGTTGCGTAGTGTTAGTTTAGCCCCACCCCCGACCCCTCCCCACAGGGAGGGGAGCTTGTAAGTAATTGATTTTCAAGCTCCCTCCCCTGGGGGAGGGTTGGGGTGGGGCATTTAAAGCACTACGCAACTTACGTTAATTAGTAAATTTTAATTAAAATTTACTAATTAAAAATTCCTTTACTTGCACCCTTTCATAGTTTTTATCAACAATTCAGGACTTTTGCCTATTACTTGCGTGTAGGGTTGCGTTTCTAACTGTTCGGCTAAACAATTACAATAACGCAACACATTCAGGCGGTTGTACTCACCATCTTGGTTATGTTTTCGTAAATAATCTCTGCAGCTGCCAATAAAAGCTATTTTTTCGGTCAATTTCCATTGACTTTGGGGCAATAAAGAATGTGTGTAACCAAACTACCTCCCGACAAACACAACATACCCATACGGTCTAACTCATCTTCTTTGAGGTCATTAAGTTGGTTAGGTGTATGTTTTTGCTCCAACTTATCTACCACACAAGCACACAACTCTTGCGTTACTTGTTTGACCTCATCACTTTTTGTGCTTGACTTTGTTGGCACGTAACCGTAACCTCTTGCTTCGTAATGCTGTACCAAGCCCCTTTTTGGCTGCTAGTAAGCCAAAACAAAGCTGCTACAATAACAACACAAGTAGGAATAAGTATTTTATTGAATAAAGATAAATAAGTACAAGTAACTAATTAATTGACAATATTGTACCACAGACTTTAGTCTGTAATCTCCTGATAATCAAAATATCACAGACTAAAGTCTGTGGTACATTTATTTTTTCCAATTACTTACATAGCAAAAAATTAGTATAAATGACACTTTTAAACTTTCCAAGTCTTA
>CANGYA010000192.1 GCA_947457925.1 Cytophagales bacterium
AGGGGAGTTTTGCAACTCTCTGATAATCAAGCTCCCCTCCCTGTGGGGAGGGGTCGGGGGTGGGGCATTTAAAGCACTACGCAACTTACGTTACTTATTACACAGACTAAAGTCTATGTTACAACAATTAAAAGGCATAAAAAAGCCCCTCTCCAAATGGAGAGGGGTTTGGGGTGAGGTTTTACCTCTAATTAGTCTATTACAAAATTGTAATCTTCTAATACTTGTTTTTCTTTGTAGAACAAACGGATAATGTAAGCACCATCATCAAAACCTTTGTTTACTTCATAGCGTTGTTTTGCTTTGAAAAGGTTAGTTTTTGGGTCTAATTGCATACGAATAGCCACTCTGTTGTAAGTACGGTAAGGCTTGTTAGTCTTTTTCTCAAGAATAGTCAAATACACTAACTTGTCTTTGTCGTCATTGTCAAACATTGCAGCACCGCACTCAAAACTGAAGTTCAAATCATCTACTTGGCGAGATTTGTTTTCAGGTGAAGAACCCAACTCAATGAATTTACCAGAGCTACGTAATTGGTATTGTGCACGGAAATTCAAAACTTTTTGGTTCAAAGGCAATAAACCTGCAATTTTTTCTTCTTGTTCTTGCAACATTTTCTTGCTTTGCTCCAATAAACTTGCTAAATTGGCTTTCTCTCCGTTAGCTTGTTCTAATTGAGAACGTAGAGTTTCTAAATCTTTGCCAGATTTTTCGTACTCTGCCAATTTTGCTTTCATTTTCTCTAAATCAGCTTTTGCTAATTTAGATTGTTTCAAAGCACCACCTAACTGTGCAGACAAAGATTTGTTGCGTTTGATAGCTGCATCTAAATCTTTTTTGGATTTCTCCAACTGTTCTTTTACATTTGTTACGTAGTTGTTGGTGTACGAGTTGCGAGCAGATGCTACAGACTCAATAGCATTCGCATACGCCGTTTTGCGTTGTTGGAAATCTGTATATTTTGCCAACACTGCATTAGACGAAGTAGTGATTTGCTTCTTGTCATTACGGATTTGCTCACCTACTCTTTCCAACTCACTCACTAAAGAGTCGGCATTGGGCAATTCCCTTGCGTAACCTGCTTCGGCAGAGGCTTTGTTTTCTAAGTTGCTCAAGTCGTCTAACAAGACTTGAAGGTCTCTGTTATCACGAGCCTTTTGCGAGTTGATAGCCCAAAAGCCACCAGCAAACAACGCAATAGACAACGCAGCAACAATGACAATGAACACTAAACTTTCTTTTGACTTCATATTGCGTAAGTAGTTTTAAGAGTGATAAATAGGATTGTTGAGTTAAAGTATTACTTTAACCAAAGGTATGAAAAATTTTGATTAGCAAACAAAAAAAATCTTTAATTTTTTTTGTTTGTCTGCTATTTGCCTAATTATCCCAAAAAAAGTTGGTTTTTTCACTCACTTTGCAACATTTATGGCTCATAGACGTATAATTACTTACATTCACTATCTAAAACAATTACTACTATGAAACTCGTAAGGTCTTATGCCGATAAATTTGTTTTTGGCGTTTGCGGTGGTTTAGCCGAAACTTTTGGTGTAGATTCTACTATTATACGCCTCTTATTTGTAGCTGCTACTATCTTTGGTGTTGGTACTCCAGTGTTACTTTATATTATTTTGGCTTTGTTGATGCCTCAAAATAGGTACTAAAAGATTTGACGACACCTCTTTAAATTATACTATTAGGTTTTTACTTTCCAAGCTATTCAGACTTGGAAAGTTTTTTTAACCTCTATCATTAAAAAATATTTGCACACTCCATAAAACATTAGAAAATGTTTGTGGAGTGTTTTTTTTGTGTACCTTAGATGTATCTTCATTATATACATTATGCTACAAGGCAAACAACATTTTCATCATTTCAGTCATGCGGTACATACAGAAAAAATACAAGTAGCTTTTTGGCTCAATTTTGTATTTGCGTGTTTAGAAGTGGCTGGCGGTTTATGGACAAATAGTTTGGCGGTTTTGTCCGACTCTTTCCATGACTTTGGAGATGCTTGTGCTTTGGGTTTGGCATGGTACTTCCAACGGTTAGCCCAACGGCAAGGCGACAATCAATTTACTTATGGTTATGGTCGTTTTTCCTTATTAGGGGCTTTGTTAAATATCAATATATTGATTATTAGCTCTTTGTATATCATTACACAAAGTATTATGAGGTTGATGCACCCCGAACACTTGGAGGCAGAGGGTATGGTGGCGTTGGCGGTTGTGGGTATTGCGGTGAATGGCGTTGCGTCTTGGTACTTACGAAAAGGCAACTCTATTAACGAAAGAGTCATGTCTTTGCACCTCTTAGAAGACGTATTGGGTTGGGTAGCTATTTTGGTGGGTAGTATAGTCATTTATTTTTCGGGTTGGTTGATGATAGACAGCTTGTTGTCTTTGGGAATCAGCCTATATATTTTGTGGAATGCCTTGAAAAACGGGAAGGTTGTACTTACTATCTTTTTGCAGCAAGTCCCTACTAATGTTAATATTTTAACTCTTCAATCAGCCATTACTGCCCTACCTCAAATCCAAGAACTTACAGATTTTCATTTGTGGACACTCAGCGAAGAACAAATTATTGCGTCTATTCACATTGCCGTACAACCTAATACGACTTTGAAAGATACCGTAGCTGTAAAAGAAAGTATCAGAAAAATTTTGGCAGCACAAAAAATTTTGCACGTAACCATAGAAATTGAGGAGCAAGAAGAATAGGATAAGGTGAGTAGCTGCACTATTTCACGCAAAAAAATGTTAAATTTGCAGTACCTTAACCAATAACACCTATGAAAATTATTGAATGCCCTCGTGATGCTATGCAAGGCATCAAGGAATTTATACCTACACCCTTAAAAGTACAATACCTCAATACTTTATTACAAGTAGGTTTCGACACGTTGGATTGTGGCAGTTTTGTATCGCCAAAAGTTACGCCTCAAATGCGGGACACTGCCGAAGTGTTGGAGCAGTTGGACATGAGTAAAACGAAAACAAAACTTTTGGCGATTGTAGCTAGTGTAAGTGGTGCAAAAATGGCGGTTCGGCATGAGGCTATCCGTTATTTGGGTTTTCCTTTGTCTGTTTCAGAAACTTTCCAACAACGCAACACCAATAAGTCGATAGCACAAGCCTTTGAGGTGGTGCAAGATATGCAGACTTTGTGTATGCAGTACAATCGACATTTGGTCGTGTATTTGTCTATGGGCTTTGGCAACCCCTATAACGAGCCGTACAGCCCCGAAATAGTTGAGGCTTTTACAGACAAACTCAATGGCTTAGGTATCAAAATCGTTGCATTGTCCGATACGATTGGTGTATCTCAACCAGAAAACATTGTGCCTTTGTTTCAACATTTGATTAGTCGTTTCCCAAGTATAGAATTTGGTTCACATTTTCATTCTAATCCACTAACGGCTAAACAGAAAATTGCTGCTGCGTATCAGGCAGGTTGCCGCCGTTTTGATGTGGCTTTGGGTGGCTATGGTGGTTGCCCTATGGCAAAAGATGAACTGACAGGCAATATAGCTACAGAAACTCTGTTGGCTTATTTACAAGAACAGCATCTTGCACATGATTTGCAACTTTCGGCTTTGCACAAGGCTCTGGAAATGATGCCTGCCGTTTTTGATGGGCATTTAAGTACAGTTTAATTTGATAACGACATTATTTATCTGTACCACAGACTTCAGTCTGTGATTTTAATTCAACACAGACTGAAGTCTGTGGTACAAATTACAATTTTCTACAAATTTAAATTTTGATGGGCATTTAAGTACAGTTTAATTTGATAACGACATTATTTATCTGTACCACAGACTTCAGTCTGTGATTTTAATTCAACACAGACTGAAGTCTGTGGTACAAATTACAATTTTCTACAAATTTAAAATGTCTATATCAAAATTAGCAGCACTAACATTTTTTTGAGAAATGTTAGTGCTAAAAACGTTTAGTCTATTTTCGATACAGTTCTAAAAGCTGTATAATTACGTATATAATCTTCTTCGGCATAAACCATAGAAGCCAAGCAAACCAAGATATTATTGTTGCTTAGTTGGTAAGTTCGCCAATACATTTTGGGAATGTATAAGCCTATGTGGGGTTTGTCCAAAACAAACTCAAAGACATTGCCTTGTGCGTCTTCCAAGACAAATTGTATTGTGCCTTGTAAAGCAAAAACCACTTGTTCGGCTACTTTGTGTGCGTGATTTCCTCTTTGGTTGGTGTTGGTAGCTCCGTACACCCAATAGACGGTCTGCACTTCAAAAGGCATTAAAGTCGATTTGACAGGCGTGAGTAGCCCTGTGGTAGCACTGCCCATGATAGGAAATTCTATAAGTTTTGGGATAATAAAGGCAGGTTCGGAGGTAGGTTTCATGCCATTAAAGTTGTAAATTAAAAACCTTTTTGATATTTTGGTCAAAAATAACGACTTTTGGTAGAATCTTTCTACAAAGTCAATACTCTTTTCGCAACTTACTTGTTACTATGAAGACGTGCTGCCCATTTTGCCAACGGACTTTTTATTATTATTGCTTGCAAACTATGCTTTGTTTGTGTTTATATGGGTGTGTAGTGCTGCAAGTATATGGACAAAAAAAGCTGAACAGCACAGATACGACTCAGGTAAATCAGATGATTCGGATTGCGAATGCGTACAGTACCGAAAACCCCAATATGGCTCTCCACTATGGCATTAAGGCACAAGAACAAGCCCGTTTGATAGACTATGAAGAGGGAGTAACGGCAAGCTGGCGGATTTTGGGCAAAATTTGTAGCTATATGGAGCAATACGAGCTGGCATTGGACTATGAGAAACAAGCCTTAGAATATTACCAACAAAAAAATAATGAAAGTAAACAAGCTGAAATTTTAGGTGATATTTCTACTATTTTTGCCAAAATGAAAGAATATGAACAAGCCCTCAATTTCAAGATAAGAGCCTTAAAAATAGAAGACCAGCTAAGTGATTTTGAGGCTATAGCACGTAGCAACAACAAAATAGGGGCTTTGTATGCAGACTTGGGTAATTATGAATTGGGCTTGGATTACTGTATGCGGGCTTTGCAGATTCGGGAGAAAATGAAAAATAATAAGGCTCTGATAGATAGTTATACTGTGATTGGATTGGTGTATGCAAAGTCGAAAGCCTATACAGATGCGTTGTACTATTTACAAAAAGCCTTGAAATTACAAGAAGAAAACCCTCAAAAAGAATTAGAGGGCGAAATTTTGGCACATATTGGAGATGTTTATACCAAACAAGGAAAATTTGATGAGGCTACTACCTATTATAATAACTCTTTGGTGGCAGAGCAAAGACAAGGGGAAAGAAAAAAAATTATTCATAGCCTCATGCTATTAGGAAGAAACGGTATAGAACTACAACAATACGCATTGGCGATTGGTTACTTAGAAAAGGCATTGGCTACTGCCAAAGAAATTAATGCCAAAGAACAAATAGAGTATGCTTATGCTCATTTGTCTGAAGCCTACGAAAGGTCTGGCAATCATAAAGAAGCTCTGAAACTCTACAAGGTGTTTGCAGATTACCAAAAGAAAATTTATGATGAATCTACACACCGCAAGATTTTGGAAATGCACGACCTCATAGAAGCAGAACGAAAGGACAAAGAAATTATGGTGCGAAGTAGGGAAGGGAAAATCCGTTCTTTGGAAGCCGAAAAGCTGCGTTCTGGTATCTATATTTTGATGAGTTTTATTGGTTTTCTAATTGTTATTTGTGTATTAGTCATCATGTTTGCACGAAGTAAAAATAAACCAACTATTACAACACCATAAGTCCTGAAACAGAATGACAATTAATAAAT
Organism: Cytophagales bacterium; assembly: GCA_947457925.1. GTDB lineage: Bacteria > Bacteroidota > Bacteroidia > Cytophagales > Thermoflexibacteraceae > JAAFKA01. Next base: position 5,843 of record CANGYA010000192.1, read on the forward strand.
GAGTTGTTTTTTTTAAAACCTTAACTATCAATTAGTTAATGTGAGTTGCGTAGTATAAAATGTACCGTACCCGTTAGGGTGCAAGGTCAATATAAGTTTAGTTTAAAGTTTATTTTGGTATAATTATGACAATAACTATACTTTAAAATTTGAAAAATTACATTATTGACCTTGCACCCTAAAGGGTACGGTACACTACGCAACTTACATTAATTACATTGACCACTTGTTTTACTATCAACTTAAAACATATACCACAGATGCAACGTCTTTTTTTCTTATTATACTTCATGGGGATATTTGGCTACGAAGCTACAGCACAAGTAGTGGAAGACAGCACTAACTATACACTTAGCAAAGAGTTTTTTCCCGAAGACGCAGATTCTATAGTGGTGAGCCGAGATACGACTTCGATGTTTACTTACTTAGGTTTTGCAAGGAAGTATATGCAGATAGACTACGGAAAGGCTCTCTATTATGCCTCCAAAGCACTGCAAACGGCTGCACAGATGGAACATACAAGAGGGCAACTGGAAAGTGTGAAGATGTTGGGCAAAATATGTAACTATATGGGCAAATATGAATTGGCGTTGGACTACCAACACCAAGCCTTGCAAGGTTATGATACTATTTACAAGAAAGAAAAAAATTCTGAACTCAAAGAAAAAAACACCAGAGAACCCCTGCACGACTTGGCTGCTATTTATATGAATATGGGGGAGTATGAGGCAGCGATGGAATACAAAAACATGGCGTTGGCATTAGAAGAAAAGTACGGAGATGAAGAATCTCTGGCGAAATCGTATGAGGAAATAGCTTTTTTGTATGCAAAAGTAGGGACGAATGAAAGAGCATTGAATTTTTGTAGTAAGTCTATTTCTTTGAGAGAAAAAACAGGTAATAAATTAGGCTTGGCAGGTAGTTATAAGACCTTAGGGCTGGTGTATTCGCAGATGAGTGCTGCCAAACAAGCCTTAGACTACCTCCGAAAAGCATCGGAAATTTACAAAGCCACGAACCAAAACATAGCCCTGAGTGATGTCCTCAACCTGATTGGTGATGTCTATTTCATGGAAAAAAACAACATAGAGGCAGACAATTACTACAAACAAGCAAGGCTCATCAAAAGTCAAATTGGGGACAAAAAAGGCGAAACTTATACCTTGCTCAATATTGGCAAGAACCAAATGGAAACGAAGGCGTATAGTGCAGCTTTGGAGTCGTTTAAACAAGCCTTAGAACTTGCCAAAAAGTTAGACTATGAAGAATACATCAAAGAATGTTATTTGAAACTATCGAGGGTGAGTGAGGTTTCGGGAAATGCCTTAGCTGCGTTGAGCTACTATAAATTGTATGACGAGTTTCAACGCAAGATGATAGAGGAGATAAGTAAGAAAAAAATTGCGGAGATTCATGATGTAATAGAAACAAGCCGTAAACAACGGGAACTAATGGTACTGACGAAGGAACAGAAGATTCACCAGTTGGAAAAACAACAAGCCGAAGCCCGACAAAACAACTACTTGATACTGATTGGGTTTGCCTTGTTTTTGGTGTTTGCGGTGGTGTATGGTACGGTGAAGATTCGTGATGCGAACAAACAACTGGAAAAACAAAACAATATTATCCAACAAAAAACATTAGCCTTAGAAGAACTTGACCGTACCAAAAACAGGTTTTTTTCTATCATTGCCCATGACTTGAAGGGACCTCTGAACTCTTTAACAGGTTTTTCTAACTTAGTGATTAACCATATCGAGTTTTTGAGCAAAGACGAAATTAAGATGATAGCCGAAAATTTGGATAAATCTGTAAAAAACTTAACCGAATTTCTCAATAATTTGCTAACATGGTCGAGAAGCCAGATGGATAATATTCAGTTTGAACCCAAAAAACTTTTGATGGCAAACTTGGCAAACGAGATTATGGAGCTGCACCAAGTAGCTGCGGACAACAAAAATATACAGTTGGTTTCTACGATTGCCCCAGATATTCAGGTGTATGCAGATGACAATGCTATTAAGACGATTTTGCGGAATTTGGTGTCCAATGCCCTCAAATTTACGAAAGACGGAGGAAAAGTAACCATAGCTGCCAAAGCACACGAGGAAAAATACATACAACTCACCGTTACGGATACAGGCGTGGGAATGCCCGAAGAAGTGGTAGAAAAGATATTCCGTATAGACACCAAACACAGCACACAAGGCACAAAAGGCGAAACAGGCACAGGTTTGGGGCTGGTACTGTGCAAGGAATTTGCAGAGAAAAACGGCGGGAGCATTTCGGTAGAAAGTATTGTGGATTTGGGGACGACTTTTAAGGTTATACTGCCGAAGGGATAAACCTAACAAACTATCGGGGGCTGCGAGCCACCCGATAGTTACTAACCTAATTTCCGAAATTCCTCCAAAACCAATGCTTTCTGCTCGGCTGCCACAAGGGGGAAAGTAGAAAGAATATACGCTAATTCTGCCTCCGTTAAACCATAAATTTTGGCAACTATAGCATCTATTTCGGCACGAAGAAGCCCCACCCAACCCTGCGAAACGTCGCACCGCCCACAGGGAGGGCTAACAGACTCCCCTCCCTGTGGGGAGGGGTTGGGGGTGGGGCTTACCTCCGCCCACAAATCTGCATACTCCGCATACACTTCTCCCGCAGGACTACAACAAACCAACCTTGCTGCCCTACTCACCAAATCCCAATAATACTTGTCCCCAGACTGTAAACGGGGGACATTCGTTTGATAAATTCTATATAATGTAATATCAGTAGTTACGGTTTGTCTAAGCAAATAATCATAACAAAAACTATTGAAAATAGCTGTGATATATAGCATAGTATCTGCTTGCAATGATTTTACAAACAAAAGACGACCACCAAAAACATTTTTAGGCAAAATGGCAGCAATCATTGTTCTTTCATTCGTGCTTGCTGCTATTCCTCTAAAAGCAATTCTGTATTTTTGGTACTCCAAAATACGCCCATCGTCTGCTTTTATTTTTGCACCCAATAAAGCCTTTCTACCTTCCTGTTCGTTTATCCAATATCTTGGCAAAGCATAATTACTAACAAATTGGTGCATCATTTTTCCATCAAACAGAGGTAAATAATTCTGCTCTTGTTTAGTATGGTAAAGGTAGCTGTCATTTGTTGGGTGAAACTCTGTATAAAGTTCAATATTCCATGTATTTTCTATTTGTTCGCCCAAATTAGGGTGTTGCAAAAAATTTTGTGCTATTTCAAAATCTATTTGACCTTTAATTTCAGAAATAGCAAAAGCATCGGGGCTTTGTTTTTTGACAAAATCAACCGCAATTTGAAAAGCCCCATATTTAGGAAAATCAAGTAATTCTTTTACTTCGTGTCGCATAAAAGCCGCAGGGAAACTCTGGGTTTCGCCTCCTTTTTCAAAACTCAATACTACAAATTTGAAACTGCGGTGTACTCCCTCAAAAACTTCTTTTTTATTTTCGAAACCAAATAAACCAGAGATTTGCGTTTTTTCAAACAATAATTTTCGCAGTTGTTTTGTGCCTAAGTCCGTATAAATTCCGCTTGGTATCACTATACCGCAATAGCCTTTGTGTTTCAGTAGGTTATAACACTGTTCTGTAAAAAGTTTATAAAGGTTAATATCAGTGCCAGCTTTTTTGCCATTGACTACCGAAATTTGGTTTTCATATTGCTTGGCACTACGGAAATACAAACTTTGGTGCGGAAAACGACTTAAATAAGTTTCCCATTTTTGGCGTAGGCTATCATCTTTAAGAATTGCAGCTTGTTCTTTCTCAAAATCCTTGATATTCATTTTCTTTTTGGTAATTTGGTCAGAAAACTCCATCAAAAATTCTTTGCCATTGGGTTTAAAAATTTCCCAAGGCGGATTGGTAATAATAGCATCAAAGCCATTTTTGACCTTAAAAATCTCCGAAAATTCATATTCCCAATGAAAGGGTTGCAGTGCCTCTATATCTGCCAGCGTAAGCCCCCGTTTTGTTGGTTTTCCCTCTTTGTTTTTTTCGGTGTCCCACGTTTG
>CANGYA010000193.1 GCA_947457925.1 Cytophagales bacterium
AGGAGTTATTCATCAACTCTATTAAAAGTTTATTTTTTTATAAGTTCAAAACGGTCAAGGTTCATCACTTTTGTCCATGCTGTTACAAAATCATGCACAAATTTCTCTTTGCTATCGGCACAAGCATAAACCTCTGCAATAGCTCTTAGTTCTGAGTTTGAGCCAAAAATCAAATCTACACGAGTACCCAACCACTGCAATTTACCTGTTTTGCGATTACGCCCCTCAAATACATCTTGTATAGCCGAAGTAGCTTTCCAAGTGGTGTTCATGTCTAAGAGATTGACAAAGAAATCATTAGATAATACCTCTGGTCTTTCTGTGAACACGCCATTTTGAGAGTTCTCGAAGTTGATATTCAAGACACGCAAGCCACCCAATAATACAGTCATTTCTGGTGCTGTCAATGTCAAGAGTTGTGCTTTGTCCACCAATAACTTCTCGGCAGGTACGTAAGTATGCGGTTTTAGGTAATTGCGGAAACCATCTGCAACAGGCTCTAAGGCTGCAAAAGATTCTACATCTGTTTGTGATTCTAAAGCATCTGCACGCCCAACTGTAAATGGTACATTGATGTTGTACCCTGCTTTTCGAGCTGCTACTTCTACACCTACATTGCCCGCCAACACGATTAAATCTGCCATAGAAACTTGTTTACCTGTGGTTTGGGCAGTATTAAACTCTTGCTGTATTGCTTCGAGGCGTTGCAATACCAAATTCAACTGTGTGGGATTATTTACAGCCCAATTTCTTTGAGGAGCAAAACGAATACGACCACCATTGGCACCGCCTCTTTTATCTGAACCTCTGAACGTAGAAGCCGAAGCCCACGCTGTACTTACTAATTGAGCTACAGACAAACCCGAAGTAGCTATTTTTTGTTTCAAATGCTCAATATCTTGTGCGTCAATAGCCTTGTAAGTAACCGCAGGAACAGGGTCTTGCCAAACCAATTCTTCTTGTGGCACTTCCTCTCCCAAATATCGAGAACGAGGTCCCATATCTCTGTGCGTCAATTTAAACCATGCACGAGCAAAGGCATCTGCAAACTCCGCAGGGTTTTCGTAGAAACGTCTTGATATTTTTTCATAGTCCTTATCCATACGCAAGGCAATGTCTGTAGTAAGCATCATGGGTGCGTGTTTCTTATGCTTGTCATGTGCATCTGGTACAGTGTTGTTACCACCACCGTTTTTGGGTTTCCATTGTTTTGCACCTGCGGGGCTAGTGGTTAGTTCCCATTCATAGCCAAACAAGTTTTCAAAATAGTTGTTGCTCCATTGTGTAGGCGTAGTTGTCCATGCCCCTTCCAGCCCACTCGTAATTGTGTATGCACCATTACCCGTACCATAGGTATTTTTCCAACCCAACCCTTGTTCTTCTATGGCTGCTCCTGCGGGTTCTACACCTACATATTCTTTCGGATTGGCAGCTCCGTGTGCCTTACCAAACGTATGCCCACCAGCTATCAAAGCTACAGTTTCTTCATCATTCATCGCCATACGCCCAAAGGTTTCTCTAATATCTTTGGCTGCTGCTAAAGGGTCAGGATTGCCATTAGGTCCTTCGGGGTTTACATAAATCAAACCCATTTGTACGGCAGCTAAGGGATTTTCCAATTCTCTATTACCAGTATATCTCTTATCTCCTAACCACTCTTGTTCTACTCCCCAATAAATATCTTCGGCTGGCTCCCAAACGTCCTCACGACCACCCGCAAAACCAAATGTCTTGAAGCCCATAGATTCTAAAGCACAATTACCCGCCAAAATCATGAGGTCTGCCCAAGATATTTTTTTGCCATATTTTTGCTTAATAGGCCACAGCAATAGTCTTGCTTTGTCCAAATTACCATTATCAGGCCAGCTATTCAACGGTGCAAATCGTTGTAGCCCTTGTCCTGCTCCGCCACGACCATCGCCTATACGGTATGTACCCGCACTGTGCCAAGCCATACGGATAAAGAAAGCCCCATAATGACCATAGTCCGCAGGCCACCAATCTTGTGAAGTAGTCATTAATTCCTCAATATCTTTCTTGAGGGCTTTGAGGTCAAGACTCAAAAATTCTTTGGCATAGTCAAAACTCTTATCCATTGGGTTGGATAAGTTAGAGTGTTGGCGTAAAATACTTAAATTCAGCTGATTAGGCCACCAATCTTTGTTAGCCATACCACCACCTGCTACTTGATTCAATTTGCCACTTGAAAAAGGGCATTTGCTCATCTCCTCTGGTTTCATGTTGTGTTGTATTTTTAGTTTGAAATATAGTTACAAAAGTGTAAAGAATAAGTTAATTAGTCAAATTGATATTTTGTATCTATTCATAGATTAAATCTATTAAAAAGAATAACAAAGCACTAATTCATTTTTATCAACCTACCTTTTTGGATAACAGCTGTATTGATTTTTCCATTCATATTTTGGTCGGCAGTGGAATATTCCAAATAAAAACGATATTTACCAGCTTGTGGAATGTCTATAATCAACTGATTAGAATAACCATAGGTAGCTTCTGCCCCTTCGCCACGTTGCGGAAATACGATATGTCCTTTTTTGATGTCTTGTAAATACAAGGTACGAATAGCACATTTATTATCTGTATTTACCGCACCATTTGCATTAATATAATAAAAATCTAAAACATATTTTCCTTTGTAGGGAATAGTAGCCTCTAATGCCATACGGCTACCAATCGTATTTTCCAAAGTAGGTATAGCATCATCTACGTCATTTTGCACAGGAATAACAGGCACTTCTACGGAGGACATAATGATTGGATTAGACAAAAAACTTTCCGTACCATCAACACCTACTAACTTAACTTGATACATGGAAAAATCTTTTACAGTTTTAGGTAATTCGTAGGCACTTTTATTAATAGTTGTCAACACAGTCCCATTTTTACAGATGACAATAGCTGCGGGTGTTTTTTCTATTTTGTCTTTTAAAACCGCATAAATTTCACTCACCCCTACATTGTGTAGTTCTGGCGTAGCCAACGTAAATTTATTTTCTACTAAATTCACACGACTTTCTGGCAATGTATTATTGGCTAATTCTATCACTATTTCGTGTTGTCCTATAAAAGAAGTAGGAATTACTGGCTTTTTTAGCTCTGTACCATCTACCGTAAAAGATTTAATCTGTGAGCCATAACCTTTGACAGTAATATTGAGCAAGCAGTTGCGGTAACGGAAATTTTTGAGAGTTTTTATCCCCGCAAAACTTTTTGGCACAAAAGGAGCAAAAACTAATTGGTTTTCTTGGAAGTCCATACCCATAAAAACTCGGGACACCATTGCCAAATTGCCTGCTACACTCCACAGTTGTCTGTCCGAATTAATGGCTGTTCCTTCAAAACTGCCTGTTTGGGCTGCCATGTTCTCTTTATTGGTCAAAAACAAAGCTGCCTGTCTATACATACTTCCAATGCCATGACTAACAGCTGCCTCATTACCAGCTTTGGCTGCTGCCCATGTAAAATAGGCTTGCACAAAAGGCCATACGGCGTTGTTGTGATAAGGCGTAATGTCGCCTATTTGTGGATAAAAACAAGGCACACCGTAATTTAAAACAGGCGTATTCGAAATAACTTGCTGTTGTCTTTCGCCTGTAGCCACTCCAAAAAGCACACTCAACGCCTCTCCCAAAGACTCTGAACGAGGCGACAAAGTGGCGTAAGGTGAACCATATAAAAACTGTCCGTAATAATTTTTGTCTGCTACCCAAAAGTATTTATTGATAGCTGTATGTAAATTATTGGCTATCAGCCTGTATTCATCAATAGGCTCACCTAATTGGGCAGCCATTTTTTCCAAAATACGGTAGGTTTGGTAATGTACTACATTCGTTCCCAAACACTTAGATTCATAAATATCTTTGGGTTGCATCCATGTTGGGTAAGACTGTTCTCGCCAATCCAAGAAAGATGATTCGCCCAAAAACAAACCTGTAGCTTTGTCCACGACCACAGATATATCTTGCATAGCCGACTTTCGGATAATACTGTAGGCTTGTTTCAACCAATTTTGGTCGCCTGTTACCAAATACACTTCCCACGCAGCCAATGCCCACGTCATACGGTCTGTGGAAACGGGATAAGAACCACCAGAACCCGTATCTTGTATGATAGCCTCGTTTTGTACTTTTCGCAATAAACTAATTTTGGCAGTTTCGGGGGCTACACTTGCTAACGCCAAATGAATGCTGTAACTTATATCTCTTGTCCAAACTCCTTCCCACTTTGCCCCTGCCATGAATGCACTGTCTTGGCGGATATTCAACAACATTTCTTCTAATGATAAATTGTAAAGAGCTTCTGCCAAAGGAATATCTGCCGTAAATTGCGGTAAATCGGCTGCTGTTCTTTGCAGTTTCCACTCTTTGGGCGTACCAACTGCTCCATTGCTGGCATAATTAGACGAAATATGCCCACTGTTAAGAACCTGAGCCGTATATTGTCCTTCTTTTACACCGTCTTTACTTACAGTAAAAGCGGAGTTTTGGTATAAAATAGGGCTTTGTGCTGCCATAAATTGTGAGTTGAAAAATGTGGCAGTAGCCACTATGTAAATACTTTTGACAAATGATTTCATACTATACATTTTATTTGAACAAATAGATGTTATGAAGGTCTGTAGCATAGACTTCAGTGCTGTAGTATAAGCAAAAAGTCTTTATGAAAAACTTTCATAAAGACTTTTTAGTTAATTGATTAATCAATTAGTTAATGGAACACAGATGACACGGATTATACGGTTATTCACTGTTTTTTTCGTTTATCTATGAATACCTGCCAAATTTTTGTTATCTATTTAGCATAAAAAATATTGATAATCAATAGAGTTTATGAATAATTCCAAAGAACCCTCTCCAAATGGAGAGGGCAGGGTGAGGTCATAAGAAAAAATTATTCATAAACTCTAATTATTTAAACTAATTTTTAACTAAAAATTTACTAATTAAAAATTATACATTAGCTCAATTTCGCTAAAGCTACTTTGATACGGCGAACCGCCTCCGTAATGTTCTCGTCTGATGCTGCACTCGAAATACGCACACAGTTAGGCTCTCCAAAACCCTCGCCATCTACAATAGAAACGTGAGCTTCATTGAGCAAGTAAATACACAAATCGTAAGAAGTTTTGATGTGGTAATTTTCATATTTTTTACCAAAATAATAACTTACATCTGGGAAAATATAAAAAGCCCCTTGTGGGTAGTTAGCTTTTACGTGAGGCACTTCGTCCAATAATTTTTTGATTAAATCACGTCTGCGTTGGTAGGCTTCCGACATTTTTTTAGTAGGGGTCAAATCTCCTGTTACGGCTGCCAAAGCTGCTTTTTGGGTAATAGAACAAGTGCCTGAAGTAACCTGCCCTTGCATTTTATCACAAGCATCTGCTAACCATTTTGGGGCTGCTATGTAACCAGCACGCCAGCCTGTCATGGCAAAACCTTTTGAAAATCCGTTTACCGTAACTACTTTGTCTTTGATAAAAGGCAAAGAACCTATGCTAAAATGTTTGCCTGTAAAATTGATATATTCATATATTTCGTCTGCTATCACATAAATATCGTCATGTTCTGCCACTACTTTTGCTATCTCTGTCAATTCTTGTTCAGAAAATACCGCACCCGTAGGGTTACAAGGCGAAGAATACATAATGGCTTTGGTACGAGGCGTAATAGCTGCTCTTAACTGTTCGGCAGTTACTTTGTATTCATTTTCAGCTAAACCTTTCACTACTACAGGCACACCTTCTGCCAACTTCACCATTTCGTAGTAAGACACCCAATAAGGAGCAAAAATCACCACTTCATCACCCTTATTGACCAAACACATCAGGACATTGACCAAAGACTGTTTTGCCCCTGTAGAAATCACAATGTTTTCGGCTTTCATGTCTGTTAGTCCGTTTTCACGCACCAATTTCTCTGCAATGGCTTTGCGTAAATCGGGAATACCTGCTACGGGTGTATAGAATGTAAAACCTTCATCTATGGCTTTCTTAGCTGCCTCTTTGATGTGGTCTGGAGTCTGAAAATCGGGTTCTCCCAAGTTTAAGCTAATGACATCAAACCCTTTGGCTTTGAGTTCTCTTGCTTTTTTTGCCATCTCTAAGGTTTGGGACTCTGCTAAGGCATTGATACGGTCTGCCAAATGTGGTTTTGTTGTTGCTACCATAGTTTTGTTTTACAATTACGAAAAATGATATACTGATTAGTTTTGATAGGGGCAAGTTACATTTTCTATCAATTTTAAAAAAACTTGTGGGTGCTTTTCTTTTGCAGGAAGTAAAAATGATTGGAAAACAGTTGTAAAGAAAATGAGGTGTGTAAGTTTGTTTTGCAAGAAATTCGAAATAGAAACCTTTTGAAAACTCATTTCGTTTAAGTAGTATTGTGAGTTCAAATAATCTGTTTTAAATTCAAATTCAAATTTAAACCCTTTTAAAAATATGGCTTTTTTTAAATCCTCGAACCCTGCATTGGGTGAAGAAACATTTGCAAAACAGGGCGTAGCAAGTAGTAGTAGCAACGCAATGACGATGCAAGGCACAGCCAACAAAACTGCACTCTTGTTGTTGTTGGCTTGTTGTTCTGCCTTGTGGACATGGAACATCTTTTTCAATGCCTTAGACATAGAGTCTGCACGTGGTGCTGTAGCTCCTTGGATGATTGGCGGTGCTATTGGTGGTTTCATTGTCGCAATGATTACAATTTTCAAGCAAGATTGGGCGTATATTACAGCACCTATTTATGCCGTTTTGGAAGGTTTGTTCTTGGGGGCTATCTCTGCCTACTTCGAAGCTGCGTATGGTGGTATCGTTATTCAGGCAGTTTTATTGACCCTCACTACTTTTGTAGCCTTATTGGTGCTTTACAAAACAGGTTTGGTAAGAGCTACGGAAAACTTTAAGTTAATTGTTACTTCGGCTACAGGCGGTATTGCTTTGGTTTATTTGGTAAATATGATTATGGGTATGTTTGGTATGAAAATACCTTATATTCACGAAAGTGGCGTTATCGGTATCGGGTTTAGCTTGTTAGTAACAGGTATAGCTGCCTTAAACTTAGTAATGGATTTTGACTTTATAGAAGAAGGCGAAAAACAACAAGCTCCTAAGTTTATGGAATGGTACGCAGCCTTCGGTTTAATGGTAACTTTGGTTTGGTTATACCTCGAATTTTTGAAGTTATTATCAAAATTGAGAAATGACTAATTAAATTCTGTAGCATAGACTTTAGTCTGTGTAATAAGTAATTGTTTTTCAATACATTAAAATACACAGACCAAAGTCTATGTTACAGAATCGTAATAACCTGCATTAAAAAATAGTATTAAATCCCCTCCCTGCAAAGAGAGGGGATTTTTTGATACCTTTTAATCAAACACATTACAAGAGTTTCAATCGTGAAAGTATTGTCAAATAGGTACTTTTTTACCTATATTTGCAAAAACTAATTATTTTGAAATACTTTAATCAAAATAGCTAAACCACAAAATTATGTCTTTAACCAAAGTAAAAATATATACTATCAACGATTTTATATCATGGCATGGGGCTGGTGGTTTGAATATTTCGCCCAAATACCAACGTAATCAACTTTGGAATAGACAACAACAATCTTACTTAATAGATTCTTTATTAAGAGATATTCCTATCCCACCTATTTTTATTCGTGAATACATAGATTTTCAACAGCAAAAAACTATTAGAGAAGTGGTAGATGGGCAACAAAGGCTCTCTGCTATTATACAATTTAAGCATGACGAATATGCTTTACTACCTGAACATAATGAAGTGTATGGAGGTATGTATTTTTCTGATTTGCCAGAAGAAATAAAATATAATTTTTTGTATAAAGAATTATTAATCCAACAAATCATAACCAATAATGACGCAGAAATTTATGAAATATTTGTAAGGTATAATACCAACAGTACACCATTAAATGACCAAGAGCTAAGAAATGCTAAATATTGGGGAGATTTTAAAGTTTATATTAATAATTGGGGAAATGCGAGAAGAAAATATTTTATTGATTTTAAAATATTTGATGATATAGAAATATCAAGAATGGCAGATTTAGAGTTTCTTGCTGTTTTATATTTTATTATAGAAAATGGTACAAATAATATAAAAAATGAAACAATTAATAAATTATATGAAAAATATATAACACTAAATATATTTACTTTTGAAAAAAATGTATCAAAAATAATATATATTATATCTTTAATAGAATTTACTTTTGATTACTTATGGTGGACATACAACCTTGAAAATACTCATCAAAGAAAACAAGCATATTATTATCTATTTGTTATTTTTTATGAGTTGATTGTGCAGCAAGTAGATAAGAAATTTGAAGACGCACAGCAAGAAGTATTTAATACAATTGTAAAATTTAGACAACCCTACAGTTTGGAAAAATCTAAAAATATACTCAATTACTGGAATAGTCTAAACATTTTTTCAAAACCATTTGACTATAATTTAGACACAGAAATAGTAGCTGCCTTAACAAAAAATTTTTTAGAAGAAGCAAACGGATAAATTTATGTTAGATAAATATAACGAGTTTATTCAGGAAGTAAACTATTGGCAAGAAATATTGCCTGTTTTATATACAAATAATCCTAAAATTGTAGAATTAGCTTTTCTAAAAATATATGTAAAATTTGAACAGTTTTTCATAGAGTCATTCGTGCATTATGCTACAGGTGGCGAAGGAGAAAATCACTATCAACCAATTAGAAGATTAGCTTTTGCTGATGCTACACATTTAGAAAAAATCGTAAAAAAGATAGAACATGAATACATAGATATAAAAAGAATAGAGCAAATAGCTGATGCTGTTTTTGTGGCGAATAATCCATTTTCACAATTCTTTAATGACGCACAAGCAAAACCTCTATTTACCAAAATGACTACAATTAGAAATTTTTTAGCCCATGAAAGTAGAGAGAGTAAAGTAAAATACGATAAATTGATTGTTCAGGCTTACAACCTTAGTGCTTATGATGAGCCTTATTTATTTTTATCAAAAGAAAATTTTAGACATTATTATTCCTTTACAGAAATATTGAAAAATTTTGCAAATATTATCATAGGGCGTATTATTATCTAAGTAATAAAATTCAAAATAAATGGCATTTTTACTTTCAAAGTCTTAAAGACTAAAAAGTATAGGCTATTAATTACTTGCAAAAATCTGCTTTAGTTTTATATCACTTTACAATGAAATATTTTATCATAGATTTTGACAGCACCTTTACAAAGGTAGAAGCCCTTGATGTATTAGGTGAAATAAGCCTTGCAGACAAGGACAACAAAGACGAAGCTCTGGAACAAATTAAGCAAATAACGAATGCAGGTATGGCTGGGGGCATCTCTTTCAATCAATCATTGGAACAAAGATTAGCATTATTGCAAGCCCATAAACGTCATTTACCTACATTAATTGGCAAGCTCAAAGACCAAGTTTCAGACTCTATCAAACGCAATAAAGCATTTTTTTCGGAATATGCTGATAATGTGTTGATTATATCAAGTGGGTTCAAAGAATTTATTGAGCCGATTGTTACAGAGTACGGTATCAAAAAAGAAAATATTTATGCCAACCAATTTGTAGAAGACAGTAACGGCAACTTAGTTTCTTTCAATCCAGAAAATGTACTTTCACAAGACAACGGCAAAGTAAAATTGTTGAAAACCTTGAACCTACAAGGAGATGTTCACGTAATTGGGGACGGTTATACAGATTACGAAATCAGAAAGGCGGGTTTGGCAGCTAAATTTTATGCCTTTACAGAAAATGTCATTCGTGATATAGTTGTGGAAAATGC
>CANGYA010000194.1 GCA_947457925.1 Cytophagales bacterium
ATTACTTACAAACTCCCCTCCCTATGGGGAGCAACTGAGTTGGAAGGGTGTGGGTGGGGCTAAACTAACACTACGCAACTTACATTAATTAGCTTCACAGCCAATTATCATTTGGCAAATTCAGTTATTCAATTAAATTTGTGGAGCTACAAAACTCTATATTTTTCACCTTTTAATCTAATTACTCACAATGGTAAGTTTTATTTTGCGTATTTTACTAACAGCAGCTGTTATTTGGTTATGCCCAAATTTTATAGAAGGGATTAAAGTCAATGACTATAAAACAGCCATCATAGCTACTATAGTGTTGGGCTTGCTCAATACCTTTGTAAAGCCTGTAGTTAAATTATTTGCTTTGCCCATTACTATTCTTACTTTGGGCTTGTTTCTTATTGTCATCAATACCCTTATGGTTTTTATCACTGCCCGTTTTGTAGATGGTTTTGCTATAGACGGTCTGCTCAATGGCTTACTATTCAGCGTAGTAATTTCTGTGGCAAGTTTTATTTTGACTAAGATTTTGGATAATGACTAAAAAATGTAAATCGTGCAAATGTACCCACGCCCTTTAGGGTGTAGGGTATTTTTTGTAATAGTATATTTGTCTTTAGGCGAATAAATGATAGTCAATGTATTCGCCTGAAGGCGAATGTACTAATATTTTATCCTATTTTGCTACCACAATGCTCCAAAAACACCACCCTCTGCTACAACTCCTACTAATGCACTACAGGGAATTTATCCGAGAACCTGTAGCCTTGTTTTGGACATTCGTATTTCCTATTGCCCTTTCGGGTATTATTGGTTTGGGTTTTTCATCAGACCAAACACCCAAATACAGTGTAGCCGTTACTACCCAAGTTCCGCAACGCCTACACACCGTACTCACACAGCTACAATACAAAACTACCATTGTGAAGTACCACGAAGAAGGGCTGCTGCTATTGCGAAAAGGCGTGGCGGTATTGTTGGTCAGTAGTCCTCTTGCTACAGACAGTTTGGTGTTTCATTACGACAAGCACAACGAAAATGCCCAAACCGCCTACCTCAACATTAGCAACCTACTACTAAGTATAGCTGCCCCCGAACAAAAAATTCGCACTACACAACTTACCACCAGAGGCAATCGGTACATAGATTTTCTGATACCCGGTTTGTTGGCAATGGGGCTAATGAACTCCGCACTGTGGGGCATGGGCTGGAGTTTGGTAGATATGCGTATCAAAAAACTGTTGAGGCGAATTGTGGCAACGCCGCTGTCCCGTTATTTGTTTTTGTTGTCGCACTTCATCATGCGGTATGTTTTTGCAACCTTAGAGGTGGCAGCCTTGTATATTTTCGCCTATTTCTTGTTTGATATTCACATCACAGGTAGTTTCATTGCCTTTGTCTTGCTGGCTTCGGCAGGTTTATGGGCTTTTTCGGGCATTTCTATTTTGATAGCCTCACGCACCGCCAATAGCAATGTAGCCAATGGATTGATTAATGCGGTGTACCTGCCTATGAGCTTAGTATCTGGCGTTTTCTTCAATTATCATGGTTTTCCCGACTGGGTCGTGAACATCATAGAAAAATTGCCTCTTACACTATTGGCAGACGGTTTGAGAGAGATTTTTAACGAAGGAGCTACGCTGGAACAAGTCTTTACTAAAATCTTATGGCTTTTGGTCATAGGTGCAGCTACTTTTTTACTTGGTTTGAAAATTTACAAATGGTATTAGAAGTTTTGTGTCTGCAAAAATCTCAAGACTTTGGCAGACACAAATACTATTTTAATCATTTATAAACCAAAAACTACTTGGCAAATAAATCAAAATGTTTCCATTTCAACATATCTTCTTTGGTATTTATCGGCACAACCTCTGCATCAGAGCTAAAGTCTGCCACATAATACAGTGAATAACCTATTGACTTTAATAGCTCGTACTGTTCAAATCTTTCTTCGGGTGTATTCTTGCTAAAACACTCTGTAATCACTACGGGTTTGTACTTTTTGAGCAAGTTGATAATAGATTTAATGATTTCTTTGTCATAACCTTCGGTATCAATTTTTACCAACTTTAATTTATTCACAAAATTAGGGTGTTCTTTTTCTAAAAATGATGCCAAATTTACACCTTTTACTTTCGTATTTAAAGAAAATTTACCATGCTTACTGTTTGGAGTTGTTGAAATTCCGCCATTATTAAAAGATGCTTCGGAAGAATGATAGTACAAATCGTCTTCGTCTTGTTCTGTAATAGCCAGATTGTAGGCTGCAATATTTGTTTTGTCGGGATTCAATTTTACGTTTTCTACTAAAATTTCATAAACGTAGGGATTGGGGTCAAAACCTAAAGTAAGTCCTTTACTACCTGTATTCAGAGCCATTTGCAGAGTCATTTGCCCTATATTCGCACCAATATCTATGGCTAAATCACCTTCAGAAAGAAACTGTTTGAAAAATCCGACTGTTTCTTTCGTGAGAATTTTTTTATTTACCAAAGGGTTTTCCCAATTAGCAAACTTAACTTTTCCTACATTCTCAATTTCAAATGTATCAATAGTTATAGGATATTTCTTTGTAATACGTCTTGCAATTTTTCTTTTAAAAGACTCAATTAAATATCTTATCATGCTTTTATTAATTTTTGGTGATAATTTAATATTACTTACAACTTATTATGATGCAATACTAAGAAACTTATTTTAAACACCCAAACCGAACTATCCAATAATGCTGGTAGTTGCAGAAAAGTATTGATAGCACCGCAGACTTTCCAAGTCTAACAGACTTGGAAAGTATTTTTTATTTTACTTATTAACACTTGTGTCATAACTACCAGATTTTACAATCTGTATAGACACAAAACTCTACTGTTTTTTCTCTCTTGCTTCAATACTTTTTAGTTCTTCTTCGGCTGCAGCCCTGAAATAAAAGTAAGTGGTATGTTTAAAAGCATCTTTGGCTAAGGCATAATCATTGAGTTTTTCGGCAATTAACCCCAACTCAAATTCATATTCAGATAGAGTACGAGCATCTAAGGTTTTGAAGCCAGTCAAAGTTTGCATAATTTGTAGGGCTTCTTTGTTTTTATCAGCCTTACTGAGTGCAATGGCTTTAAAAAATAGGGCTTCGTGGTCATCTGGTTTTGTTTTTAGAATTTCGTCTGCTACTTGTACGGCTTTGTCATAACTTCCCTTTTCTACATCAAGTTTCAAGAGGTCATGTCGCATTTTCCAAAGTTGTTTTTCGTCTGTGATATGCTCTATCGCCGTTTCTAATTGGTTGATAAGCATACTCTTATCTGTTTCCAATTCACTAATTTTTACGGCTAATTGGTGTCCGCCTTTGTGCGAAGGGTCTTTTTGGAACAGAACAGTTAGCCCTTGTTTAGCCCTTGCCAAATCATACACCATAAAATGTGCATAAGCCACTGCATATAAATAACTTACAGTCAATTCTTTAATCTTTGTTTTGTATGGCTCAATGACTATATAAGAGGCTAATTTTTGGGCTTCTGTATAATAGTTCAAATGGTAATTTGCCACATACAACTCATAGTAATACTTAGACTGTTCGGCAGGGGTTTTATCTTGGTGGCTTAAATCTAATTCCTCAATAGCATTTTCGCCATTAGGCGTAGTCGTAGGCTTATCATTTTCTTTGGGTAAATGAGCCACAGCACGTAACAAGGCTTCTTTAGCTTCTCTGTATTTTTTATGTTGGTTTTTTAGCTTACCGTCATAGTAAAACAACAAAGGATTTTCTATTTGTAGGGCTTTGGCATCTGCTATGTGTTGTTCGGCTTGTCCTAACTTGCCCATACGGTCATACAAAATAATGATAGTCATTTTTTGAGCTAACCGATTACTTGGCGAAGTTTCATGCTCAAATGCTTTGCTGTAGGCATGAATAGCCTCTGTCGGTTTATGACTATTCATATATACATAGCCCAACATTAGATGTCCGTCTGCATAGTCTGGTTTTAAATCTACGACCCTTTTGAAACAGCTCAACGCCTTGTCATAGTTTTTTAGTTGTAAATAACACCGCCCTCTTTCATACAAAAAATGATAGTTAGAAGGGTCTTTGGCTATGGCTCTGTCTAAAAAGATAGAGGCTTCTGCGTATTTTTTAGCTTTTAAGAACTTCGTAGCTGTTACAAATATCTCTATGCTCTCGTCGTGTGCGGTTTGTGCGGGTTTTTGTGTGTTTTGGCTCATTGCCAACTGCCCAGTGAGGAGTAAGAACAATGAAAGGGTAAAAAAAATTTTCATAAGTAAGAAGTTTACCGTAATTGTATTGATGAAGTAAAGTCATGGTGATAAGGGCATGGTAAGCGTAATTTTTACCATAATTTTGCTATATTCTATCACAATATAAATGCCATTGATACAAAATCAAAGGCTAAAATATTTGAGATTAAATATAATTAATTGATAATTAGGTACTTATAAAAAAATGATAAGTTAGTTAAAAAAATAGCTTGTGGCAAAAGGGAAAGTAGAATAGCAAAATGTATAATTCCAATATGTAAGTTTTTTGAATATACGTAATAAAAACTATAAAGTCTATTTTTGTAGCTATTATTTTAAAGAAAAGTAGGTACGACTGAATAGGAGGTATATTTAAACAGAGAACCAAAGATATTGTAAAGCCATAAATATAATTTAAAATTTTTTATATGAAAATTGTTAAATTAGTAAAAAAAACAGATTTTATTTTTTTATGTAAAAAAAAAAATAACCTTTGCGAACTTTAAAGTAGCTACTTAAAGCAATTAATTTTTTTACTATCCCTTATACTAATGAAAAATTATTTGAAATCACTATTACTGTTGTTATGCGTGGCTTCCTGCGAAACACCTCAACAAGAAGTAAATAGTTTAGTTTTAGCAAATCACCATGTTCCTTTAGCTAAAGCCCAGATTATTGCACAAAATCCCAGACTTGGAGAAATTATTGGTTTTAAAAATCCAAGCAATAAAACTGCAAAACTACCTACTAATACCCATAAATTGGACTCTACGATTGTAGTTGCAGAACAAACAGATACACTACTTTATATTTTCACTTATGAAAAAGGTGGTTTTTGTATAATATCGGCAGACGATAGGCATCGCCCCATTCTGGCTTATAGTGAAAATAGCAAATTTGAACTGCAAGGGGCTAATGCAGGTATTATTAATTGGTTTGATGTTCAATCTAAAGGTATCTTAGCCATCAAGAAAGGGGAAATACAGCCTGACGCTGCAAATAATTTTTTGTGGCAACGTCTCCTCCACCTCTCAGGGCTACCCGCCAATAACACTACTTGTGCAGGGCAACCAATTGCAATTGAAAGTATTGGGCTAAACTCTACACTTATCTCTACAACTACTGTCGGTCCCTTATTACAAACTACTTGGGGACAAGGATGTGGGTATAATGATTTATTAAATGCTGGTTGTAGTTCAAATTGCGGTCGACAACTTACTGGTTGTGTAGCTACTTCTATGGCACAAGTTATGAGGAGATGGTCTAAACCAACTAATTACAATTGGGCAAGTATGCCAAATAATCAGGGTAGCCCAGAAGTATCACGATTAATGCGAGATGCAGGAGTAAATGCGGTGATGAATTATGGCTGTGAAGCCTCTGGCACTAACCACGACAAAGCTGCAAATGCTTTACGCAATAATTTTGGCTATACTTCGGCTGTACTACAAAATTATAATTACTCTACTGTTCGAGATAATTTATTCTATGGACAGCCCGTTATTTTAGGTGGCTGCCACACCAGAAATAGTTTTTTAGGAATCACCACAGGTTATGACCAATGCCATTCTTGGGTTTGTGATGGTTATATACAGTCTGTCTATTGTGAATATTCTACACTATTGTTTCACATGAATTGGGGTTGGAATAGTTGGTGTGATGGATGGTTTGTTTTTGATAATTGGGGTAATGGTGCTGGGCGTAACTACCAATATGCAAAAGACATGATTGTAAATATTCGTTAAATTAATGTTTCACATAAAATACATCTAAAATATTATGAAAAATCTCAATAAATTTTTCTTGTTGGTCTTATTTATTGCTTTTGCAGCTTGTAAAAAAGACGATTGTGGCTGCGAATACCCCCTAAAAGATTTTACATTTACTTTCACTAACCAACTTGTTATACAGGATTTGGCTACTGCAAAACAAGTAAAATTGAGTTACTTAAACTCCAAAGGTGAAAAGACTTACGTTGGTATTAAACCTTTTCAACCAAGTAATAATATGAACTTCCATTTTGGTACGTCTCAGGTGTACCAAGTTGTGAAAGAAATGGGAACTAATAAGATTGATTACTTGTGTGAATTTAATGATAAAGTCGTTGGTAAATTTTCTATTACTACAACTACTTCTGGTACAGCGAATGTAACAGAACTGGTTTATGATAATTCAATAGTTACACCAAATTTAGACAATATTTTCACTATTAATGTCAAAAGTCCTATCAAGTAATAAATTACAGAAATGTACTTTGTCATGAACTCTCTATTAGAGTTTATGAATAATTCCACAAAACCCCTCCCCAGCAGGGGAGGAAGGGTGGGGCTATAGCAAAAAATTATTCATAAACTCTATTTATGTAACTATTCTACTCTCTCTATTTGGAGAGAGTTTTTTTATTGTACGATTAGTCTTGATTTTCAGGTAGTGCCACACAAGTAATGCTGAAGCTACATTAAAACTAACATTTCTTTGAGAAATGTTAGTTTTGAGTATTGCATCTATGGCACTACCGATTTTCAATATGCAAAAGATATGATTGTGAACATTCGATAATTTTATTTCCTCTCTTTAAATTTAAAACCATTGTACTTTATGAAAAAAATAGCATTAATCTGTTCTTTATTACTGTTTCTCTGTGCAACTTTTACAAGCTGTACTAAACAAGAGCCTTGTATGGGGTGTGGTGTGCAAGTTCCAGATATTTTACGTTTCACTATTATTGGTGAGGTAACTTTTGCCAACATACAAGATGCTCAAAATAATATCACATTGGGCATACAGAATAGCTCACAAACTACGCCTATTCCTCTGCTCATAAGCAAAGCTGCCTTAAAATCTCAACAAGACAGTGCCTATACTTTTAAGGTATTAGACACCTACTCTGTGGTTGATGGCAAAATGCCTGCACAAGTATCCTATTCATTGGCGTATAAGGGCAAAAAGATTGGTTCTTTATTGGTACAATATGCCATAAATCATAGGAATATAGATAAAGTCTATTTCAATAACAAAGAGTTATTGGTAGTTGAGCAGTGTGGATTTCTCATAAATCTGAGTAAGAAAGATATAGAATAAAGTTTTAATCAAAAAAAAGACGTAAGTTGTATTGCTCAACTTACGTCTTTTTTGTGCTAAATGTATTAGGCTATTCTATCAAATCCCGTGTAAGGTTGCAATATTTTTGGAATCATAATGCCTTCGGGTGTTTGGTTGTTTTCCAACAAGGCTGCCAAAATACGTGGCAAAGCTAAGGCACTTCCGTTGAGAGTATGCAACAAAGTAGTTTTATTATTTTCATCTTTGTATCTCAATTTCAGGCGGTTAGCTTGGAAAGTTTCGAAGTTGCTACAAGAGCTTACCTCCAACCATCTTTTTTGTGCAGCCGAATAGACTTCCATATCGTAGCACAAAGCAGCATTAAAACTGATGTCGCCACCGCACAAACGCAACACTCTATAAGGCAACTCTAATTTTTGTAACAAAGACTGGATA
The DNA here is from genome assembly GCA_947457925.1 of Cytophagales bacterium. Taxonomy (GTDB): domain Bacteria; phylum Bacteroidota; class Bacteroidia; order Cytophagales; family Thermoflexibacteraceae; genus JAAFKA01. The sequence goes on from CANGYA010000194.1 coordinate 7,738, forward strand.
TAAGCCGACATTTCTTCCAAAGTTTGGTAAGATTTTTCGGGCTGCGTAATTTGTACTATTTCTACTTTGTCAAATTGGTGTAGCCTGTTCAAACCACGTACATGTGCCCCCCAAGAACCCGCCTCACGTCTGAAACAAGGCGTATAACCTACATTCTTAATTGGTAAATCTTTGGGGTTTACAATTACATCTCTGTATAAGTTGGTGATAGGCACTTCGGCAGTAGGAATCATGTATAAACCATCTTCTTGGATAAAGTACATTTGTCCTTCTTTATCGGGTAGTTGCCCTGTTCCGTATCCAGAGGCTTCATTCACTACGATTGGCGGTTGAACTTCCAAATAACCAGCCTTTTGAGCCTCGTCTAAGAAGAAATTTATCATGGCACGTTGCAATCTTGCTCCTTTGCCTTTGTACACAGGGAAACCAGCCCCTGCAATTTTCACACCTAATTCAAAATCTATAATATCATATTTCTTGATTAAGTCCCAATGTGGCAAAGCCGTATCAGGCAAGTTTTTAATTTCACCATGTTGTAATACCACTTCGTTGTCGTCTGCTGTTGCACCTTCGGGTACAGAGGCGTGTGGCAAGTTAGGTAATTTGTATAATTCTAAGGTAAGTTGAGTTTCTAACTCCGCCAATTTAGTTTCTAAATCTTTAATGGAGGTTTTAGCTCCTGCGGTTTCGGTTTTTAGTTTTTCGGCTTCGTCTTTTTTGCCTGCTTTCATCAAATTGCCTACTTCTTTGGAATTAGCATTGATTTTGGCGTTGAAACTGTCTAACTGAACTTGTGTTTCGCGGCGTTGTGCATCTATAGTTAAGACTTTTTCTACGACTTCTTCGGGGTTTTTGAATCTTTTTTTGCGTAAACCCGCAATCGTAAGGTCTTTGTTTTCTCTAATGAAAGTAACTTGTAACATGGTGCGGAATGTGTGCTATGTTGATTTCTAAGTGCAAATATATTTTTTTATGTCTAAAAAACAGCTATTTGACCATAGAAAGATAGTAATGTTTTGAGAAACAAAGGTAACATTTTAGCTATGCTCAAAATCATTGCTAAGAATTGTACTTAATATATATAGAAATATAGGAATCTACTTGTTTTTTATTGAGTAAATACCTTAATTGACTTACGATACTATTGAGAAAACTACTTAACTATGATAAAGTCATTACTACTATCTTCTTTTTTTTGCATTTCTTCCTTTTTATCTATTGCTCAAGACCGAAAAGTATTGGATAGTCTAAACAATGCTTTCAAAAAAACGGCTGTAGATACCACAAAAGTTATTTTACTGAATGACATAGCTTTTCAGTACAGAAACGTAAAACCCGATACAACAATTTCTATCTCTCAGCAAGCTATTAGTTTGGCAGCACAACGCCAATACGAAAGAGGCAAGGCTTGGGCTGTTCACCACATAGGTTTGGCGTTGGTGCGTAAAGGGCAACTGCCAGCAGGCATGGAAAAATTGAAAGAAAGTCAGGCTATTTTTGAGCAATTAAATGATAAAAAAGGCATTGCAGCCAATCTTAATCACATAGGTAATATTTACAATTTACAAGGCAATTTTACAATGTCTATGGATTATTACCAAAAATCTAAGAAATTAAGAGAGGAGGCAAAGGATTATATTGGAGTGGCAGCCAGCCTTAGTAATATAGGTTTGGTATATCAGTATCAAGGTAATTACCCATTGTCATTAGCTACTTATCTTCAATCTCTCAAAGTAAGAGAAATGAATAACTTAATGAATGATAAATTTGGAGTGTCTATTACCTACAACAACATAGGGAACATTTATCAGTTGCAGAATGAACATGAATTGGCTTTAGAGTACCACAAAAAGGCATTAAAGTTACGAGAAGAACTTAATGATAAATTAGGTATTGGGCAAACTTTGCATAATATGGGTTTAATTTATCGCCGTCAGGGTAAAGAAGAAGAAGCTCTGAAAGTTTTTAAGCAGTCTTTACAAATCCGAGAAGCTATTAAAGATAAACAAGGCTTAGGTTCAAGTTATGTAGTCTTAGGTACGCATTATAGCCAACAAAAACAGTATCAAGAGGCATTAGACTATTATACAAAGGCATTGGTTATTAATGAAGAAA
>CANGYA010000195.1 GCA_947457925.1 Cytophagales bacterium
AGGCAGTTTCCAAAAACGTCATCTACGGTATTAAATACCTACATCTTGATAGGATGACTACCTTCTTTGTAAATGTAATATTTTGCTAGTAAAAGCAAAAAAGTATTTACCCAACAAAGGTATCACATCTTTGGACTGTATCTAATCTAAATTGGTATTACCTTATAATATTCATTTTGTTTAGTAATATTTTTGGCTACTACCAATTATATGCTTCATTTTCGCAACGCCAAACACAATATTGCGTTTATTATGGGTGTAAGGATTTATGATAAAATAATTTCATAACTATTTTTTTAATTTAATAAAAATTTATTTAAAAAGCTATAAAATGATAGAAAATATAATTAAAGTGCCTGAAGTACCAGAAACAGCCGTATTGGTCGGGGTGGTGTACCAACGCCAAACTCCCGAAAAAGTGAAAGAATACTTAGACGAATTAGCTTTTTTGGCAGAAACCGCAGGCATTAAAACCCTCAAATACTTCACCCAAAAATTAGAAAGACCTGACCTCAAGACGTTTGTAGGTAAGGGTAAATTAGAGGAAATAACGGCATACGTGCAGCATTACAACATAAACATGGTCATTTTTGATGACGAACTGCACGCCTCACAAATCCGCAATTTGGAAAAGGTCTTGAACTGCCGTATTGTGGACAGAAGTATGTTGATTTTGCAAATTTTCCAACTAAGAGCCAAAACCGCACAAGCCCGCACACAAGTAGAACTGGCGAATTGGCAATATATGTTGCCACGTTTGACAAAACTGTGGTCGCACCACTCTCGCCAACAAGGTGGGAAAGGTACTCGTGGAGGACCGGGGGAAACGGAATTGGAAACTGACCGCCGTATTATTCGTAACCAAATCACTTTGCTAAAACGCAAGCTGGAGGACATAGAAAAGCAGGGGCAGACACAACGCAAAATGAGAGACCAACAAGTGCGGGTTGCCTTAGTAGGGTACACCAACGTAGGAAAATCTACAATTATGAATCTCTTGACAAAGGCTGATGTTTTTGCGGAAAATAAACTTTTTGCAACAGTAGATACGACTGTGCGAAAAATAGTGATTGACCAAGTGCCGTTTCTATTGTCTGACACTGTAGGGTTTATTCGCAAATTGCCTACGACTTTGGTAGAGTGTTTCAAATCTACGTTGGCGGAGATTGTGGAGGCAGATATTTTGCTGCACGTAGTAGATGTTTCGCACCCTGCTTTTGAAGAACATATCAGCGTGGTAAACAAAACTTTGGGCGAAATTGGAGCTGCTGATAAACCTATTATCTTGGTTTTCAATAAAATAGACTTGTATAAAGACGAGGAAATTTATGATGAGGAACAAGACAAAGTTACAACCAAAGTAGAAAAACTGAAGGCTATGTATATCGGCAAGCAACCTTTGGCTTTGTTTATTTCGGCGGTGAATAAAGAAAATATAGACGAGTTTCGCCGTATTTTGATAGAGGAAGTTCGCAATATTTACTACTCCATTTACCCTAACTACTTGAAAGATATGGGCTATGAGCAATATGTTGTGGAAGGTGAATAAATAACTTTATACTGTCCCTTCTCTATTTGGAGAGGGGATTTTTAAGTAAGAAGAAAAAATAAATAGAGTTTATGAATAATTACAAGTATGAAGGTAGTGGTCAAAAATGTATAATGATTTAATTTAAGTAAGAGGAACTGATTAATTGATAATATTGTACCACAGACTTTAGTCTGTGAGTCTTTGATTATCAAAAGATTACAGACTAAAGTCTGTGGTACATTTATTTTTTCCAATTACTTATTGATTATCAATTATTTAATTATCATACATTTTTGACCACTACCTATTTTTTTATCAACTTATTCTTCCTCATACGTATCGTCCCAGTCATTTTCATCTTCGGAAGTTGCCAATAAATCTGCAACTATGTACGTTTTATGTTTGGTGTCATAAGTCGCCAACATTCTTTGGAGGTGCTTAGTTTTTTTGACAAGCCTCAAAAACTTTTTATTGTCTTTGTAAACCATTACTAAATTAGGCAAGGTCAGGGGCAAAATATTATCATTGATGCCACGACTAAAATAGTAAGTTTTGTGGCGGTGGTTATCAAAATAATTTTTATAAATCACAATACGTTGTGTATCCAACACCATAAAATGCTTGCCATCATGAAAACGAATCACATTGCCGTTATGTACGTACCCCCAACAGTCTTGTGAGTGCAACTCTAATAAAGTATCTGGTTGCTTGATTTTCAAGAACATTTCGCTTCCCCAATGGTGCGAGTAAGATAATTTCGTTTGTTTTTGTTTTTTGACCACAGGAAATTTAAGCTGTTGAAAAACAAAATCTGTATCTGTCAGAAAAACACCACCTTTGACATATTTATAATTCCAAAATACATTGTTTTGTGCCAACATAGCACTGTTAGCCCAACAGCACACTACAAATAAATAAAATAATTTTTTCATAGCTAACAATTTTTTGATGTAAGTTTTAGAGAAATAAAAGGCAAAATTTACTAAAATAACAACTATTGATGCAGGTTTACGTTAGCATAAAAGTACACAAAATAATATATCAAAATAGCAGAGTTTATGAATAATTGTTGTAGCATAGACTTTATTCTTTGCAAGATATTGATTTTCAAATACTTAAAAACAGACTATTCATCCCCGACTAAAGTCTGTTATGCAAATTATTCATAAACCCTAATGTACGTTCCTTATCACACTTACAATTAAATCCATAACTATTTTTTATGTCTAATGTTTTGAATCTCACAAGCGTAGCCAATAATACACATTGGTTTACGGAAACTCCACCCAAAGAGTTTTTTATTTATCTTTCTGCCAAAGGCATGAAAGCCCCAAAAACCACCCAACGCCCTCCGCTCAATATTGCATTGGTTATAGACCGTAGTGGTTCTATGGAAGGCGACAAACTCAATTACACCAAAAAAGCCGTTGATTTTGTCATTAACAATGTTGAAAATACAGATTATATAGCTATTGTGCAATATGATGACCAAGTAAATGTACTTAGTTCTTCGGCTTTGGTGCAGGACAAAAAAGCATTGCACCAAAAAGTAGCTCAAATTACGTCTGGTGGCAGTACCAATTTGAGTGGTGGTATGTTAGAAGGTTACAGCCAAGTAAAAAACACGAAAACAGGCGGTAGTGGGCTTACACAACAGCTATTAAACTTATTGCAACCAGCTAACAACAAAGAAAAAGAGGGTTTAATCAACCGAGTTTTGTTGTTGTCAGACGGTTTGGCAAATACGGGCATTACAGATTTAGCCCAATTACAGCAAATAGCCCAAAAGAAATTTAGAGAAGACAGCATAGGACTATCTACTTTTGGTGTAGGAACAGATTTTAACGAAGAATTGATGACTAATTTGGCAGAATATGGTGGTGCAAACTATTATTTCATAGGCAAACCAGACGAAATTCCGCAGATTTTTGCCAAAGAGTTGGCGGGTTTGTTGGCGGTAGTTGCCCAAAATACGCACATTACGATTGAGTTTCCTGCCGAATACCTCAAATTTAACACAGTTTACGGCTATCCTTCGCAAAACTCCAACGGTAAAGTCCAAATTAACTTGAATGATATTTTTTCGGAAGAAGAAAAAGCTGTTTTAGTAGGTTTTGAAGTTGTTAAATTGCCTACTACGCCTTTTGAAATTACGGTACATTGGTCTTTTGATGACGTAGTGGTGCAAATGGACAAAGTGAAACAGAGCCAAACTTTGCGTTTTTCGCCAAGTAATAATAAAGAGGAAGTACAACAAAATATCAGGAAGGAAGTAGTAGAACAAGTATTGTTGTTCACTGCCAACCAACGATTTGAGGAAGTCCTCAAAGACATGGATAACCGAGCCAACGATTTAGCCAAAGAAAAACTTACTACCTTAATTGCCTATTTAGAAGCCAATTTTGCTATCATTCCGCCTAATGAAGAACTCCAAAAGCAGTACGAAAACATTAAACGGTACTTAGCTAATATGAGTGTGATGGCAGAAATGAGTGCAGCAGACTATATGTATGAACAAAAATTTAGTAAAATGGCGAATTATAGTATTCGTAAAAAGAAAAGTTAATACACCACCAAATTATATTTTTAGAGCTAACAGTTTTTTAAAAAACTGTTAGCTCTAAAAATAAAGGTCATTAGGGTCTGTAACATAGACTTTAGTCGGGGACACCTAGTCTGTGCCTGTAATATATTGCTAATCAAGTAATTACTACACAGACTAGGTGTCCCCGACTAAAGTCTATGTTACAAAACTTTAATAACGTCTAATGTTATCAGTTATTACAAAAAAAGTCTAAAACTTCATGTGTCAATTCGGGGGCTTGTTGTTTTGCTACTTTCCAATCGGTACAGGCAGCCGACATATTTTGCAAGCCTACATAGCACAAACTTCGCTGTTGATAAAGTGTGGCAGTGGTTCTGCCATTGTCTATCAGTGTTGTAAAATAATTAGCAGCAACTTCATATTTTTCTTGGTGCAAAGCCAAATTACCTAAATTGAAATTGGCTTCATAGTTTTTGGGGGCTTGTGCCAATATTTGTTGGTACATTTCTACACTCAAGGGAATACTTTTGAGTAAATAATAATAATGGTCTGCAACTTTTTCTTTGAGTGCCAAAGAATCTGGATACAAACTTAGGACATAATCAAAATCTCTTTTGGCTAATTTATCATGCCGTTGGTGGCATTGTGCCAAACCTCGCCAATAAAAAAGTTGTGGGTTGAGTTGGTCTGTTTTGTCTATCAAATGCGAATAATGTTCTATGGCATAGTTGTAATAGCCCAAATTTTCTAAACAAACTTTTGCCATTAACTCATAACTTTTCAGGAAATCGTGGTCTGCATTGGTGGCTTTTTGTAGGTGTTCAAAGGCTTCTTTGTACTTTTTTTCGGCTACCAACTCCTCTGCCACAAGGTAATGCACACGAGCATAAACCTCTGTAATTGTATTGGCTAATAACAAAGCATAGCCAACAAAAATAACAGCAAATACAAAAGCCTGTATGTTAGAAATATGAAATGCAGGTTTTTCTTTGCGTCTGCGTAGCATTTCTTCATACATAGCTCGCCGTTCTTGTTCACGCCTTACGGCTTCTTGGTGTTGGCGAAGTGCCTCCTCTTGAATCGTGTGCTGGTTATGTCCTTGCATCAGCAACCAATCATAGTTTTCTTTGGCAGCCTGATTAGACAATATGCGGTGTGCCTCATTCACAAGTTTAAATTGTTCTTCTGCTTCTTTGTTATCGGGATTTCTGTCTGGGTGGTACAACAAGGCTAATTGCTTGAAAGCCCTTTTCACATCTGGTATGCCTGCAAAGTTTTCTAAACCTAAGATTTCATAGTAGTTTTTCATGGAAACAACCGTAGGTACTGAATAATAATAAAAATGAAGCAGATAAAATCAACGTCAATCCAATATGTGAAGTGTGTAGTAAATGTGTGTGTTGTTTTTCAACGGAAAAATAGGTAAAATGTTTGGTGCAAGCACCCAAAATTGATTTTGCTTACTTAATCGTTGAGCCAGCCCCTACTTCTGAACCAAAAATAAATACCAACGGCAATGCTAATCATGGTAAACCATACGTAATGATAACCAAATTGCCACTCTAATTCAGGAATTACTTTAAAGTTCATGCCATACAAGCCCACAACGAAACTTAGTGGCAGAAAAAACACCGAAAAAATTGTCAAAACTCGCATCACTTCGTTGGTACGGTGAGAAGCCAAAGAAAGGTGTATATTCAACAAATTGGTAGAATTATCCAAGAGTTGGGCAGAGTTATAATGCAGTTGTTCGGCAGTGTCTATAATGTTTTGGATATAAGAAGAAGTTTCTATATTAATCAAGCCTTTTTTCAAGATAGTTTCCGAAAACATATACAACATTTGTGTATAGACGGCAGTACGTCTGCGTAAAAGATACATTTTTTGGATAATGGAGGCAGGCGTTGTTCCCGCAAAAATTTCTTTCTCATACATTTCCAATTCTTCTATGGCATTCAGGATAGGCGTTTCGAAAGTAGATAAAATGCCTTCAAACAAATCACTCAACACACTTACCCACATACCGTCATGTTTAGACGTAACTTTCCACTTGTTTCTGATGAATTTAAGGTAGTCGTGGTCTGTACGGTGTACCGTAATCACAAAATTTGGATTAGCAAAAATCGCCAACTTATTGGTCAATTTACGCACCGTATCTCCTGTAGGCGATGCGTTGAGGTCGTAGGCACGAATGATAAAGAATAGGACATTATCCACTTTTTCAAATTTCGGGAGATGTTCAGGCTCTAAACAGTCGTGTACCAAGTTAGAGTGTAAGTCGTATTGTACCGAAAGTTGCGACAACTCCCGCAATGTAGGGTTAATCAAATTCACCCACTCAAAGGGGTTATTTTCTGTCTTTTTTACAATAATCTCTATCATGCGACCAAATGAAACAAAAGCTGTATCCAAAGGTACAAATTAAGTTTTGTAGAAGATAATGAAACTATACAAAAAATATTACACACTTGCATATTATTTGTATGAATACTATTAACTTTGGGAAATTCGTTTATTGTTGTACCCAAGAGCTTAAACTTACCTCAAGTCATGAAAATTATTGCTGTAGGTCGTAATTATGCTGCACATATCAAGGAGTTGCAAAATGAAAAGCCCGATGAGCCTGTTATTTTTTGTAAACCTGATACTGCATTGTTGAGAGACAATGCTCCATTTTATTTGCCTGACTTTTCGAAAGATGTGCATCATGAGGTAGAGTTGGTTCTCAAAATTTGCAAAGAAGGCAAAAATATTGAAACCCAATTTGCTCACAAATACTACGAAGAAATAGGCTTAGGTATAGATTTTACAGCTCGTGACCTGCAAAATAAACTGAAAGCCAAAGGCTTGCCTTGGGAAATCTCAAAAGCCTTTAATGGCTCTGCCCCTGTGTCTAATTTTGTGCCTCTTGCCAACTTCCAAAATCTCAAAAATATTAGTTTCGATTTATTGGTCAATAACGAACTCCGCCAGCATGGAAATACAAAAATGATGCTGTTTGATTTCGACACTATCATTAGTTATGTGTCTAAATTCTTTACTCTCAAAAAAGGTGATATGATTTTCACAGGTACGCCTGCTGGAGTGTCTGCCGTACATATTGGAGATAGGTTAGAAGGGTTTATAGAAGGTGAAAAATTCTTTGATTTTGAAATAAAATAAGTATTCAGGTACGATTGTCAAGCTCTTTGACTATTGCCAACGTACCTAAATAGCTACGCTTTTTCAAAAAACGGCTTCAATTTTTCCAACATATTTTCTGGTACTTTACAAGGTTTGCGTGTGTTGTTTTTCATGAAAATCAACAAAGTTTCGCCTGTATGTATCAACTGCCCACTTTCATTATAAAATTCGTAGGCAAATTTAATTTTTACGTTGGGCAATTCTTTGATAAATACCCTAATCGTAATTTCATCATCATATCTGGCAGGAGCTATGTACTTAGAGTGGTTTTCTAAGACAGGCATCATCACGCCTTCTTCTTCCATTGATTTGTAAGGCAGCCCCAATGCTCGGAGAGTTTCGACCCTTGCCACTTCATAATACGTTGCATAGTTGCCGTAGTACGCATAGCCCATTTGGTCGGTTTCTGCGTACCTTATCCTAATTTTAACTTCACTTTGAAACATGATAAAATTTATTTTGGTGGTAAAATAATATAATTAACTATTAGACATTATTAAGATTTTGTAACATAGACTTTAGTCTGTGTAGTAATTAATTGATTAGCAATGTATTACAGGCACAGACTAAAGTCTATGCTACAGACTTTAATAATAGCTAATGATTCAAGCCAACAACCGCAAAATTCACTAAATTTGGCAATTATTTTGCCCTTATTATTGCATGAAACTACTATTACGTTATTTTATTTTTTTTCTACTGATTAATACAATTACACAGCTAAATGCCCAAAATTCATTACAACAAAATCCTGCCGTAATGAATCTATTGAAACAAGGGGCAAGTAAAATGTATAACTATGATTTTGATGGGGCTGATGTTTTATTCAACCAAGCCGAAAAGTTGTTGCCCAAACACCCCGCACCCAGTTTACTGAAGGGAGTAAATTTATATTGGCGGTATCTGCCTTTAGAAGAAGGCAATGTAAATATCCCTCAAATGGTGAAGTGCTTAAACGTAGCCATCACACTTGCACAAGCCATACAAGATGACAATGACGAAGACCCCGAAGCCATTTTTTTTGAGCTAACAGCCCGTAGTTTATTGATGCAACATTACTCTAAAAATGGGCAACACATGAAGGCATTAGGTGAAGCAAAAACTTTGTACGGTTTGGTAAAAGATGGTTTTACATTGAAAGAAAAGTACAATGAGTTTTACTTTACTACAGGTATTTACAATTATTACAGAGAGGCGTATCCCGAAGCAAAACCTGTTTACAAGCCTTTTGTGTGGGTGTTTCAGAGTGGAAACAAGGTATTAGGATTGCAACAGTTGGGGTACGCAGCCAAAAATACTGTGATTACGCAAACACAAGCCTACGCATTTTTGACACACATCTATCTTAGTTACGAAAACAATATTACTAAAGCTGTTGCTTATGCCAAAGAATTGACGAATATTTACCCAAATAACCGTTTTTTTGTTTGTAAATATGTAGAAACTTTGTTGTTATCGAAACAGTATGATTCCGCAGAACCTTATTTGCGTAAAATGCAACAAGAAACAAGTATTGAAAAATTTACACCTATTATCAACACTGTCTTTTTAGGTATTTTAGAGGAAAAAAAATATAAAAATTATGCCCTTGCTTCGCAACATTACCTCAAAACGATAGACAATACTACTAAATTTGGCGAAGTAGGTCGGCAATACAAGGCGTATGCGTATTTGGGCTTATCCAGAATTGCAGCCTTGCAAAATCAAGCACAAGTGGCTCGTACTTACCGCAAACAAGCTGAGGCTATTGCCGAATATCCTTATATTTTTGCGTTTGAATAAAATAAAAGTACATTCGCCTAAAGGTAAATATGCTAACTTTACTGCAAAATTGACGCACCCATGCCTACTTGCTCTATCATTGTACGAAGTTTTAATGAACAAAAATACATTCGGTTGTTGTTCGAGGGAATTTTGAAGCAAACCTTTACAGATTGGGAAATTATTTTGGTAGATTCGGGTTCTACAGACCAAACCGTAGCCATTGCCCAAGAATACCCTGTGAAAATTGTCAATATTTTACCCCAAGAATTTACTTTTGGGCGTGCCTTGAATTTGGGTATTGCACACGCCACAGGCGACTACATGGTTTTTGCGTCTGCCCATGTGTACCCTGTAGATGTGTATTGGTTAGAAAATTTGTTAGCACCTTTCGAAAATCCCGAAGTGGCATTAGTCTATGGGCGACAAGTAGGTAATGAAGTAACAAAGTTTTCTGAACACCAAGTATTCAAAAAGTGGTTTCCAGACGGCATACAAGCCCTACAAGACCACCCTTTTTGCAATAATGCGAATGCTGCCATTCGCAAAAAAATATGGGAATTTCTCAAATATGACGAAACTTTAACAGGCTTAGAGGATTTGGATTGGGCAAAAAGAGCCTTAATCTTAAAATATAAGTTGGCGTATAGGTCAGATGCCGTCATTGTGCATAT
>CANGYA010000196.1 GCA_947457925.1 Cytophagales bacterium
ATTGTTGAACTGTGCGGGAACAGCCGTAGGCAACAAGTTTTTATCTTGAATAGGGTTTAAGATGTTGTAAGAAGAAAAACTTTTGGGTTCATTTTCCTTCATTTCATCTGAACTATCTACTTTGAAAGAAAAAGTTACACCGTCCCATTCTTCCTTATTGATTTCATAAAAAGCCTCTACTTTTTTGGTGTAATCATTCACCACACTACTTTGCCCGAATATATCACGATAAAAACGAAACTGTACTGTTTTATAGGTGGAGTCAAAGATTGGATAAATACCAAAAAAAATTCTACACAAGTTTATCAAATCTTTGAACTTCATATTGGGCAAGTATTGGGCTAACAATACCTTATTATACAGCCTGAAATTATTGAGTACATCATATTGGTATTGCCAAAGTAATAAACCATCATTCAAAATCACTGTAGTCCATGTTTTAGAAAACTCGCAAGGCAAGTATTTGGTATTCCAAAAAATCAACTTTTTGAGTTCTGGTAAATTTGCCGAAAAGTCATCTATCAAAGTATAGCCTATTTCCTCCAAACACTTTTCTAAGGTTTTAAAGACATTGACCATTGGTACTAACCAATTTTTATCAGGAATAATAATCAATTCATAGCTACCATTTCGGTAGGCATTGTGAATGTTGTTGTTAATTTTGACTACAGGAAAACAAATTTCCCTACTGCCGTTTTTTGTCGTTTCTAAATCCGTAAAGCCTGTAGTACCATTGGCGGGTAAATTAGGGTCAAACAAGAATGTCCAATTTTTGAGCATATCTTGTAACAAGGTGTCTTTGTAAGCCACTAAATCAGCCGAACCCCACATAAAGTTGCCTTCGTAATAAATTGCGGTAGCTTTTCGCAAAGCAAATTTGCCCACAAAAAGCAATACACCTTTGAAGTATAGCTCCGCCTCAAAGTAGTTCACCGTTTCCAATGCGGGTATGTTCTCTGGAAAACCAAACAAATTTTGGTTCTTCGGGTTGCAAGCCAACTTAAAGTTGAATGTCTTTTGCCCTGCCACAAAATCCGTTTCTAATAACAGATATTGCAAATCAAACTTGATAGATTGATTCGGTAGCAAATCAACCCAAGTGTTATGTATTTTTAAGCCTATCATACCTTGTTAAAAGTTTGCTTCTTTGTCTAATTGGTTAATCTCGTCTAAGCCTGTTTGCACATCAGTAGCCACCACACGCAACCTGCCCCCGAAATTTTGGGTAGCTTGTATTTGGGCTTGTTGCAAGCCCAACATTTGTTGGATTAATCCAACTAATTGACTATCATTGTTTTGTGTAGTATTTGCTGTGCTTGTGGGGCTGCTTGTGGTAGGTGCTGCCGTTTGGTTCATCAGCTCTAAGGCTTTGAGTTTTGACAAGTCTTTACTTACCCTCACACTTTCTATAATGTTCTCAAATCTGGCTACTTGTGGGGCTTTGCGTAGCCAATTCGGAATGACATATTCCTTTCCATGCACTACGCCTCTTTCTTCATAGATGCTTGTTCCGCCTGTGTCGCCACCGTCAAAGTAGCCCCCCATAGGTGTAGCTTTTTGGGGTTTGGGTGGTTGTACGGGGTCTATGATTGCCTTCGCTTGTGCAATAGCCCCTACTGCCGTACCTACGGCAGTAGCTATGTACCCTGCCATGACAAATGGGGCTGCGGGACCCGTCATACTCGCAGCACTAATAGCCCCTCGTATAGCATCTGTGATAGCTACGGCACTGTTTATCGCAATTTGCGATAAGGCTAAACCTTTGGCAAGCACTGTACCCTCAAAACCTAATTGCTGGGCATATTGGTTTACCTGTCCTAATACATTGGCGGTTTTGGTGAGTCCTTCCTTGATACTTTGGTAGTTTTCCTCTCGTAGGCGTTTTTGTTCATTAAGGTTTTGGCGAATGATGTCTGTCTTTTCTTTTTCAATCTCTGCCAAACGTAACTTAATACCTTCTTCTTGGGCAATGGTAAGGTCACCAAACTCAGCATTCACAGCTAACTCATCTTGCAAATAGCTTTTTTCGCTGTCCAACTTCTTTTGTTGGGCATCTCTTTCTATTTCGCCTACTTGCCTGTCTTGTTCTTCGGGGTTGAGGTCGGTGTTGCCCATGACATCAGCTATCTTGCCTAATGCCTCTATGCCTGTTTGGGTATCTCGGAGGTTTTGTTCATTTTTGAGTCTTTGCAACTCCATGTTTTTAACCTCCTCCCATGCCTTCTGCCTCCCTTCGGCTTCGGACATGACGGCATCATAACCTATTTTACGCCATTTTTCCAAAACACCTTCTTTCTCCTTATCAAAGTTTTGCGTCAATAATTCTAATTGGGCATTGCCTAAATCTTTGGGCAAGCCTTTTTCCATTGCTTCAGCTACTTTTAGTCCTAATTCGCTGTACCTACTTTCAAGGGCTGCTAATTCTTTGGCTGCCCCTTCGTCCATCAACTTAATTTGCAGTTCGTTAATGGCTTTTTGAGCTTCCTCTATGGCTTTTTTCCGTTCTTCTGCAAGTTTGTGTAATTTCTCTTTTTGGTTTTTTGCCTCTTGTTGGGCTAACTCCTCTGCACGTTTGCGGTTTTCCTCCTCCAATTTGAGTTCTTCGGCAGACTTTTCGGGGGCTTTTTTCGGGGCTTTTTCTTGGGCAAGTGGGTTGTATTCTTTGGCAATGTCAAATTTGAAAGGATTTTTGGGGGCTGTTTGCACCAAATTTCTTTGGGCTACTGGGTTAGTTTGTGTTTGAAAGTAGGCTATAGACTGTTCTGCTTTATTAAAAAAGTCATTCACTATATCAGACTTCAACAAATCAAACACTTCTGAAATAGTCGTTTTCAGTCCTTCAAATGCCTGTTTTACTTTATCTACCTGCGTGCCTACTTCTTTCCACGCTGTCTGCACCGCCTTAATTTCCTCACCAAAATTCTCTTGGGCAAATTCATTAATACTTTCGTAAATACTTGATAAAAAATCTGTTACATATTTTACAATTTCATCATAAGTAGCTTTTACATCTTTGCCAAAGTCTGTAAAGATGCTACCTAATGCAATAAACCCTTCTTTCACTCGTGCAACTGCCTGACCGAAAGAACCGTTTATCAATTCATTCACTAAGTTTACTGTATCGTCCCATGCACTTACAAAAATACTGCCCAGTGCGGTAAACCCTTCGGCTACTTTGGCTACTTTGGCTTGAATGGTTTTGCCTATTTCTGTAAAAAATTTTGCAATACTATTGCCTACTTCAATGGCAAAGCCTTGATAATCAAAGGTTACTATGTCTGTATAACCTTGCTTAAATATTTCGCCTAATTGAACGAAACCATCTCTTATGCGTCCTACGGCTTCGCCAAAAGACGTATTCGCAACGTCATCTATGAAGCTCGTAAAAATGCTACCAAAGGCTATAAACCCTTCTTTGATTTTATCTATTTTTGGCACAAAGAAAGAGGCTATTTTGTCGCCTATCTTGCCAAATGCACTTTGCACAATGTTGAGTGCAGTTGTACCCAATTGATTAAGGCTTACTAAAAAGTCGTCCCAACTTTTCTCTATGCTTGCAAATGTATCTGAAAACCTTTTGACTAAACCATTTTCAGCCGTACTGTAGGCAAAGAGTTTGTCCATAGAAGTAGTCATATCTTTGTATAACCTACTTAGCATAGTACCAAAATCACTCAACCGCCTCCAAGTTGCATCTATGACTGTCCTAAAACTATCAAAGTTGTCATAGGCATAGCTAATGCCAGCAATAAGCAACCCAATAGCTGTAATAAACCAACCAATAGGGCTTAATCTGATAGCTGCATTTAAACCAAGTTTAGCAATTCTGACAAGGTTAATCGCCACAGATGCAGCTCGCATGGCTACAGTCATGGTCGCAAAGTTAAAAGCCACACGCAGAGAGTTCCCCTGCATTGCGACCATTTGTAAATTCAACGGTACTAAGGCTACGGTTAAACCTATGATAGTAGTACGGTTATCGGCAATGAATTTGGGCAATTCTTTCAAGATAATTACCAGCTTCACCACCATTTCCAAGAGCTTCGTCATGGCGGGCAATAGGGCATTGCTTACCCCTGCGGACAAGCCGTTTAGTTCTTTTTTGGCTAAATCCAACGTAGCCCCAAAGGTTTTCATGCGGGCATCAAAAGCCTCTTGTAGCATGGTGTTCTTTTTAAACTCCTCCGCCATCAATTTTTGTTGCTCAACGACAAATTCCGTTTGGTCTTTCAGTAAAGACATCACTTTAATAGATTCCTGCGAACCTACTTTCATTCGGGTTAAAGCTGCTACTACTTGTTCATTACTTAAACCTTTCATAGACTTCGCCAATCGCAACAGCATTTCGTTGGGGTCATTGTTCAACAAGTCTATAAAGGCTTTTTCGGTAATACCAATTTGGTCTGCAAAGGCTTTGCTTTCTTGTCCTGCGACAATGAACAAATTTGTTAAACCACCTGCTGCACTGTCTGCGTTTAAGCCTAAATCCCCTGTAAGGGCTGCACCTAAGCCCAAAGTTTCGGTAATGGACGGGGCTAATGTGCCTAATTGTCCGATACGCTGGGCAAATTCGGCTACTTGTGGGGCTGCTGCGGAACTGGCTGCCCCTGCTGCTGCTAAGGCAGAACCTATGCGGGACATAGCCTCGCCAAATTGTAAATCTTTCGTTTCCTCGAAAAGGGTTTTGAGTTTACCCAGTGTCAAGGTTACTTTTTCGGCATTTCCGTCAAATTCTTTGGCTAAGGCTACATTTGCCTTATCTACTTGTATGGTAAAATCTTCTAATTCCTGTTTAGGTACTCCTAATGTACCTCCACCAATGGCTATTTGGCGGAGGTCGCCTGTGCCTGTGCGGGTACGTGCCTCGCCTAATTCTTTGTTGAGTTGTTTGGCTTCGGCTTCACTCATACCACCAAATTTTTCTATATCTGCCAATTCATCAGACAATTTCCCTGCATTGCCAACGGCATCAGCCAAACTTTGCACTATCTTTTCGAATATAGCTACGTGCATATCGCCTAAAAAAGTACCTATGGCAGTATTGCGTATCTCTACCCAGCTATCTCGTAGCCTGTCCCAACGGCTGCGGTTGTCGTTTAAGTCATCTCTTTGGCTGCGAATGACTGCGTTTACTTCTTGGAGTTTCTTTTTGAACTCCTCGTATTGGGCAGTACCGAAAGTAACATTATCAATATTACGTTGCAATTCATTGCGGTAATCACGCAACTGTTTAGGGGTTAAGCCCTGTAAGCCCATTGTTTCCCGCAATTCTTTGACTTTTGCGGTAACAGTGTCTAACTGTTTAGCCGTATTCGTCCATTCGGGATTAATTTTGTCCGTTTTGGCTAACTGTTTTTCTAAACTCTCATGGGCTTGCCTATTTGTGTTTATACTTGCTGTTACCTCGTTGATGCGGGTACTATATTTGTTTTGGTTAAACTCTAATTGTTTGAGTTCTGCCGAAAGCTGTTTGTACTCCTTTGTATTTTCTTGTTGGGTTTCGGTAAGTTGGTCTAATTTCGCCTTGACCTCTGTAATTTTCTTCTCATTACTGTCGAACAAACTTTGCTGGGTTTGCAACGATTTGGACAAAGTTTTATACTCCTTGTCCAAAGAGGCTACTTCTTTGGCAAGGTCTTTATAGACCTTGTTTTCTTTTTCGGTGTTTTTGAGGGTACGGCGAAGGTCATCAGCTTCGTTTTGCAACTTGCCGATTTCGTTAATAGCTTGATTCCCGTCTATTTCTATCCGGGTGCGGAAAATATCGTCTATGATTCCCATATCAAAGGGGGGGAAAGGGGAAAGGGTAAAAGAGGGCTACTTGGTAGGCTTGGCAAAAGTAGCGAAGAAGGGTAACACTGTAAAGGACAAAACTTTTACAGTTAGGTAGTTAGGTAGCTAAGTAACTTTGCAGCCTTTGGGCAGTATCAAAGGCTACTACTCCGTTTTCTATCATTAGCTTTTCATACTCAAAACTCACCTGTGTAGGCAAGTCTGCCACCAAACAAAAGTGGCTTAGTTGCTTGTGGACATTGGATAGCCCATCATAAAAACCGTAGGGAATATAGTTGCCCTGTGTATCTTGTACGCTGCTAAAAGTAGGCGTAACTACTTCGTTTACAGTTTCATAGATACCTATAACCACTACTTTTTCAGTAGGGTTTTTGGCTAAATATTCATCTATCCGTTGTTTTAGTAGCCCCTCTAAATGCAGAGGGACTAAGAAATATTTTGATTTGTTAGGTAATTGGATTTCTGTCATTGTCGACCCAGTGATTAGTTGTACCATAACTTGTTTGTGCGTTGGTGTAATTTTTAAGCAAGCCTACCGCAGTGCCTACCGTTGGGAATGCGTTAATACCTACGCCTTCGGTAAATTCTAACTGGTAGATTTTGCCTGTGCTGACTGTACCTGTTTGCAAGTTGGCTACTTCGGCTGCACTCAAAGCCCTGTTGAATATTTGTAGGTCAAATATATAGCCTTCAAATTGTTGCAAAATTTGGTCACGAAAGTAACCGCCTAATTGCAATGCCCCTGTGGTTTGTGGGGTCGTGAAGTTATACGGAAAACTGCCTTGCAAATTTCCGTCTATGTAGCAATGCCACTGCATCGTGGAGGTGTCTGCTATTACAGCTACTTTTCTCCTTACATTCAACATAGGATAGCTAACTCCTCCGCCAATGCTCATTAGTCCATAATGAGCAAACTCGACAAACGAAACTCCTACATTTATGTAGAATCCTTTGTAATCACTCGTAGATTCTATCTGAGTGTGTAAAATCTTAGACCCACCTCCTGTTTGGTAAAAGTCCACAAACACTGTGAAAGGCTTGATACTTTCACAAAAATCTAATGCAGGTGTATAGTCAATATCAACGTGATGCGTAAGCCCATCAAAACGCAGGGCAGTAGAGGCTCGCACTGGTGGCGGAGGTGGCGGTGGTGTAACCAAACTCGTAAAGTTGTCTTCCTCCATGAGTACGATTTCATTATAGGCTACTTCGTAGTCTAATTCAATGCCTTTGAGGTACTCAAATGAGTTTTGCAACTCGTGTTTTTTGTTCTTGATGTTGATAGGAATAAAAACTGTTTTGTTGAGGCGGGCAAATACTTTTTCAGACTTGAAAATGTCCAAATATTGCTCAAACTGTTTTTTAGACAAATGACCCGAAAAGACTTTGCCTCCTGTGCGTTGCATGAGGTTATAGATGTCATAGGTACTATCAATGTTTTGATAGTCAAAGAGTTCCATTTTTTGGTACTCCTGCCTGTCAATGTCTATTTGCTGCGTGTGCTGTCCATAGCATAGTAAACTATCCCACCCGCCTAAACTATTGAGGTAGTATAGTTCTATGCAACTTGGTAGGTAGTAATCTTGGCTAACATAATAGGTTCTTGTTTCACCCAAATACGTTACACTAATAGACTTTATAGCTTCTGTACTCAAACTTTGGTAGTTTTGAGCCTGAAAACTAATATCATAGTGGATAGGTTGGAACTTTGTTCCTGTTAATGTCCTACTAAAAGTTTGTGTACTGGTGGCAAACTGTAAAGAAAAGTTAAGGGTAATCGTACCGTTACTTGCTGGCAAAATAGTAAGCCATTCCTTTTGCCTTGCGGAAATGGTTAATTCTTTGGCTTTTCTTGTCAAGAATTGCGTGTTATTGGGAAGTAAAGAAGTGCGAATAGGAAATTCAAATCGTCTAAAAGCCCCTAATAAGGCATAGTACCTGTTGCTTTCTTCGGTGTAAACTGCATTGCCTACATACTCGTTTACGCCTAATTCGGCAGTAGCAATGTAGAACCGTTTGCAAGTTTGCTTGCAAAAGACTGCGGAAGTAGTCTGAAAGTTGGGCAAGTCATAGGAAAGCTGGGCTTTTAGCAATTCGTCCAAATACACTGTAACCGTACCTTCTGCATCTGGTACTGTGATTTGAGTTACAACCTCCTTATAGGTATTGCTACCAAATTCGTTTTCTACAAATAATTTGACCAAAATATATTTGGTCGTAAGCAAATTAGTCTGTAACACATAAGCAATAGGATTATGTGCTAAGTTTAATTCGGTAGGAATTTTCAAAAAGCTAATCATATTACAATTCTGTTACAGATAAAACATCTACTTGGGCAAACTGCCCATCATACGGTTGTGCCACCCGAATAGGTCGTATAGGGTCGTCATCAGTTACTACGCCCAAAGGGTCGTATAACTGAATTTCATCGGGGTTGAGCATGGTCATTGTCAAGGTGGCATTGCCTCGCAGTTGGATAGTAGCCACATAATCAATCAACTTGATACCATATATGATATTTGAAGCTGCATTAATATAGTAGGTTTGTTGTGGGTTAGATACCTCTAATTGGTAAATATTCCAACCTGCTGCCAATGGATATAACTCGCCACCTGTGTAAAACTCGGTGTTGGGTTGTTGTGTACCCCCTTGATAGGGTACTAACTCTACTTTTCCTCTTACCCGAACTTTGACTTCATAAAGTCTATCATTTGACAAAGCAAAGTCTGTCAAACTTACGGTAGTTTGTAAAAATGCTGCTCCTCTACAACTGCCTGCGGGTAAGTCTATTTCGCCTTGTGGTAGTTTTGGCGTAGCCCAAAAGATATTGGCAAAGGCTTCGCCAATGGGTGGGGTGGGTTGTGGTTGGGTTACTACAGGTGGTATATTGGTAGCTAATCTATTCAATTTATTAGCACCTGTAAATACAAAGATATACTGCTGCCTACCTCCGAAATTACCTGCATCAAAAGAAGATTGCAGTATTAATGGGTACTGTTTGCTACCTATTAATACGCCTTCACCATTGTATAGGATAATATAAGCTACTATTTCTATGCTCAACCATTCTTGTTGAAACTCCTCACCTGTAAGGGTGTAACGTGGGTGCATGATAGAAATAGTATGTTCTATGTGGTCTAAATGCGGTGTACGTTTACTGGTATAACGCCATTGCCCTGTATCTTCGGTATAGTAAATTTTGATAAATTTACTTTCATCAAAAGTATTGTTAGTTAAATCTTTTGCTTTGGCTAAATAAAGGGTGTGAAAGCCCGAAATATTATCGCCTATGTATCTATCTATTGCCATTTTGCAGGGTCGTAATAAAGTTCTGGGTTGATGCTGCGGTGTAAAACAAAACGGAATAACACGCCAACATCATTGGTTGATGGTGTATCAAATACTTCTGAAAAACTTATAGAATTGCGGTCAAATCCTTGAATTTTAACTTCTGTTTTGTCTTTGTAAATACGGCTTAGTACCGTATAG
>CANGYA010000197.1 GCA_947457925.1 Cytophagales bacterium
CAACGATTTATTAATTTAAGGGCTATTTTTAGGTGGAACTAAGGGGTAAATACTAAAATATAATTAACGTAAGTTGCGTAGTGCCTACTGTAGAACGGACTTTAGTCCGTTTTTTTGTATGAGAACAAAGTTCTGCACTATAAAAACGCATTTTTTGTTGCTAAATGTAAAAAAACGGACTAGGCGTCCCCGACTAAAGTCCGTTCTACAGATATTACGCAACTTAGGTTAAAGAGAGTAGTATTGCTATCACTATGTCGTGCCGATGCCACTTTTTAATTAGGTAACTTATCTGCTCTTTGGCGAGGCTTTACGTTTTCAAAAGCCTGAAAAACTTGTACGGCGTGCCATTTATTTTGTGCAAAATAGACCCCACAACCCAACTGCAAATTATCGTCTGAAAGCAACAAATCATTGCTTTCTTTCTTAGCTTTCCATTGGTTCAACAGTTTTTCGCCAATAGAAATGTAGGTATCTGCCTTTTCATTGACAATATAGCCCAAGTTTTCTTTCAAAAAAGGGTTGTCTATACCGCCCAAATGTCCCCTTTGTTCCACAGTTCGTCGATTACTTTCTGCTTTGTTTTCATGCCCAAAAAACCTATGTTTACTCATTTGTACTGCATGATTCCAAGCTGTAATTTCCAAAGCCTCGTGATACTCCAATGGGTGTTTTCCTTTTTTTACACGCAGTTCATTAGTCAAAAAAAACAATACGGCATTCAGAACTCTGTAGTCTAAATGTTTCTCTAATTTTTGTAAGAAAATATGTTGGTGGCGAAAATTTGTATGGTTAATATTCTTGTAACTTTCACTGTGCCAACGAGTTTGTGCAAAACTAATGGATACAATACAAGAGAAAAATAACAATAAGAATAGCTTTTTCATGAGGCAACAAGACTATGTTAGATAGGCAAAGTACATAATAAAAAGGATAATAAAAAGCCATTAAAAGTTTTTAATTTCATTCGTAGTGTGGGTTTCTGCCCACACTACGAATGAAATTATTTATTCAATGTACCTTTTATTTCTTTCAATAAGACATCTCCGCCTTGTTCAAGAATTTCAAGAGCTACTTTTTTGCCTATAGCCTTTGCGTCTTGAGCAGCACCTACGGCAGAGGCTTTTAGTAACTTTTTGCCGTCTAAACTTACTAAACCGCCTTGCATCAATAAGTCTGTTCCTTGCCAAGTAGCCAAACCAAAAGAAGGAATACTGCAACCACCTTGTAGGGTTTGTAAAAAACTCCGTTCTGCCAATAGTTGAAACTCTGTTTTTTCGTGATTGACAGCCTGACGAATGCCTTGTTGCAATGATTTTGACAAATTAACACTACATTCTACTGTAACACTTCCTTGCCCTACAGCAGGAATAAATTGGGAAAGTGGCAGGTGAGCCACAATATTTTCTGTGTAATTCATACGAAACACCCCTGCATACGCCAGCACTAAGGCATCACATTGCCCTTCTGAAAGTTTACGCATACGAGTCTGCAAATTGCCCCGCATATCTACCGTTTTAATATGTGGGTAAAAATGTTTGAACAGAGCCACCCTACGCGTAGAAGAAGTACCTAAGACATAACTGTTAGTTTGTTGAATATCAATGTCTTCTCGAAAACTCACCAATACATCTTGTACATTTTCACGTTCTGTAAACGCCAATAATTGGAGGTCTTCAGGCAGTTCAGAAGGCATATCTTTGGCACTGTGTACGGCTATGTCTATGTCGCCTGTGCGTAAGGCAGCCTCTAACTCCTCTGTAAATACGCCTTTGCTGCCTATTTTGGCAATGGTCGTATTCAAAATTTTATCTCCAATGGTTTCCATTAATACCAATTCTGTTTGAAAACCAGCTTTTTGCAATAAATCTGCAATATAGTGAGCTTGCCAAAGAGCTAATTGGCTGCTGCGTGTTCCTATGCGTATTTTCACGTTATTTGTATGTTAAAGAATTTGGCAAAGATAAAATTTGTTATTGGTATTTGTGCTTTATTTGTAGCACTTCAAAATTTAGTTTACATTTCGTTAATTACTGCTACAAAATGTGTATATTTGATTACTTAAATACTAATTAGACAAACCATGAAAAAAAACGTCTATTTGCTTCTTGCAATATTTTTTTGTAATATTTCAAGCATTTTTTCCCAAACCTACGAACCCACTTTAGAGATTTGCGAAAGGTACTACAATGACGGTGATTATGAAAAAGCACTAACCGAATGCAATAGAATAGTAAAAAAACTCAAAAAAGAATCTAAGGGCTATGCTGTAGCTAATGCAGAACTGTACCAAGCCAAATACTTGGAAGCAATGGGCGACTTTGTAGCCTTTGAGGAAGTGCTTGGCGATGCCCTCAAAAACAAGAAAATAAGTGGCGAAAACTCAATCGTGTACGGTACAGCTTTATTAGACGCAGCAGCGTTGTACTTATCGTATTCACATACACAAAAAGCCGAAGAATTGTTGTTACAAGCTACCAAAGCCCTCAATATTGTGTATGACAACAAAGGTAATTTTACGAAAGCCCCAGACGACTTGTATTTGCGTATGCAGACTTTGTACGTACAAAGTCGTATTTTTATCAATAGGGGACAAATCAATAGTTTTGAGCAAATGGCAGAGGCTTTGTTGGGCTTGAAAAACCGCAGAATAGCCTCCGAAGATACTTATTATGACGAAAACAACCAAAAACAGTTAGTAAGTTTACCGCCTACAGCCCAAAAACGCAGACAAGAAGAATATTCAGAAGTGCTAACTTGGAGAGCCGAAGCACAAATTTTAAAGGGAGATTATGTGTTGGCAGAGAAGTATTTAGCCAAAGCAGATGCTTGGATAAAATCACAGTTAGGTGTTTTTAATGTTGCATTTATTCGCAATGAATACGTGAGAACTTTGTTATTTATAGAAAGAGGCGACAAAAAAGAAACTATCAGAGAGTTATTGGAAGAAAATCAATACAGAGCAGAAAAAGTATTGACAACAGTACACAAACTCTATATGGCTATTCACGAAACCAAAATCAATGATTATTTTGCTCAAAGAAATTTTGGAAAAACGGGTTATCAATTATGGGATTTTGGACAAAATGCCAGCAAGTATTTTGGTGAGGAAAGATTACAGTGGGCTACCAAAGAAAGTTTAGATGCCAAAAACAAGAGCAAAATAGGACGTTTGACCCCTACCGAAACGAAATCTTTAAAAGAAAACTTACAAAAACTTTACACCAATACCGTACAAGTGCCTACCAACCATGTGCGTAGATTGTTGCTATTAGAACAACTTTACGAAGTAGAATTGGCTACTGATAACTTCAAACGTGCAGGTGAGTTGGCACAAGAAATAGTGCAGGCACAAGAAAAAATTAATGGTAAAAACTCTTTGGGTTACTACGTTGCCCAGCTAAGAGTGGCAGATTACCTCACAACTTTTACGCCTAATTTTAAAGATGCCGAAAAGTTAATTCAAGAAAACTTTTATACAGGTGTATCAAAACTTTTAGCCCCAACAAGTAGGCATTATGCGGACTATTTAAGACAACTTTCTGATTTTTATACAGTTACGAACAAATTGGATTCGGCTAAAGCCCAAATAGATAAAGGCATAGCTTTGGCAAAAGCCAGCTACGGGGAAAAAGATGTGCGTTATGCCTTAGAAATTAACCCACTTATCAAATATCTTTTGCAACAAGGTAACTACAATGATGCTTACCAAAAAATTGTAGAAGTCTTGGCTATTTTTGAGGAAAATAAATCTGATGCCCGCAACAACGTGGCGTATGCTACAGCCCTGACAACGGCAGCCAACTACTATGCAACATTAGGTTTGTATAGTTCAGCAAGAGAGGCATTGAACAAGGCAAATTTGTTAAACGCAAAAAGTAACGCCAATATTGCCAATTCCGAAGCTATTGATGAGTTAGCCTTTTTGTATATCAAAATGGAAAAGTATAAAGATGCGGAGGCTATTCTTAATCAGGCTATTACGCTGCGTTTAGAAAGATATGGAGAAAAATCTCGTTTCCTTATCAACCCTTACAACCAACGTGCAAGGCTGTTTTTGATTGAAGGCGAATATGTAAAGGCGTATGACGATGTGGACAAGGCAATTAAGATTACAAATGAAATTTTTGGCGAAAATTCTTTGCAAAACGTAGAAAGTTACACAATTCTGGCGGAATACAACGCTGCCATTGGCGACTTTGACAAGGCAAAACAAGAAATTTCGCAGGTTATAGAAAAGCAACAAAATATGTTGGGTAAACAACATATCAAATTAGCCCCTTCACTAACGCAATTAGGTTTGATAAAGTTTTATAACAAAGAAAACTTAGATGCCATAGAAAAGTTGTTTAGAGAGGCAGAAGAAATTGTAGCTAATAACTTAGGTACAGACAATCCGATTTATGCGGAGGCTCTCAAAAACTTGGCGTTGGTGTATGCAGAAGGGAAAAAATACCCACAGGCGTATGAAGTTTTGAACAATGCCGAACAGATTTGGCAAAAAGTGTATGGTTCTTCTAAAAACTTACAGAGTGCAGAAATTCAAACTTTGTTGGGAGATATAGAAACCAAACGGGCAGATTTTAACAAAGCAGCTAATTTATATACGGTGGCAGCCAAAACTATTGCCAGCCGTTTCAGTAAGGAACACCCTCGTTATACCGCCATTCTTTCCCGTTTGGCTCGTATGTACTACATTGGTAATGACCTTACGAAGTCCGAAAAATACATTAATGAAGTGCTTACAGAGTACAAAAAATACATAAATAACTTTTTCTCTGCCCTTAGTGAACGTGAAAAAACAAAATATTGGAGTCGTATTCGCAGTGATTTTGAGTTTTATGTAAACTTGGCAGCTCGCAAAGGTAGCAAAAAAACTACGATTTGGGGCAGTGTGTATGATAATGCTTTATTGACTAAACCCTTGCTTATCAGTGCGTCAAGTAAAGTAAGAAGTTTGATTTTGGCAAGTCCAGATTCTACCCTAAAAAGTTTGTATGCCACTTGGGAAGCTAAAAAAGAAGCCCTGACCGAAGCCAACAGTTTGAGTCCAGAACAGCAGAAAGAGTCTAATATGGAGCCTCGTAAGATTCAAAAAGAAATTGAGGATTTGGAAAAGCAACTTTTGAAAAACGAAATATTCAGAGAACAAAGAGAGGCATCTGTAGTGTGGACAGAAGTGAAAGAGTCTTTGAAGGCAGATGAAAATGCGGCAGAAGTTTTGCAATACAGATATTTTGATAAGGATTTTACAGATTCTACGGTGTACTTGGTCTTGATTGTGAAACCAACAAGCAAAAATCCTGAACCTGTTTTTGTGGCAAATGGTAATTTGTTGAGTGGTAATTATTTTAAGTTTTACAAAAATAATATTAAGTACAGTTTGAAAGACAGGCTTTCTTATCAAAGGTATTGGAAAGAGATAGACCAACAACTTTCTGCAAAAAGAGTGTATTTTGCGGGTGATGGTGCATATTTGCAGTTCAATCCAGAAACTTTGTTGGTGAATGACTCTACGTATGTGATTGACAAACAAAATATCTTTTTGATGAGTACCACCAAAGATTTGGTACAAAACAAAGACACTAAGAAATCTAAACCAAGTACCTTGCAAAAAACAGATGGAAAAGTAGTGCTAATTGGTAATCCTGTATTCTATAGTTCATTGAACAAAGAAGAGGTAAACCAAATTACCAATAAAAAAATTACTCAATTACCGGGTGCGCAAAAAGAAGTAGAGGAAATATTTAAATTATTGAAAAAACAAGGAATTGATGCTACTTTAGTATTAAATTTTGAAGCCAAAGAAGATAGTTTAAAGGCTTTGGTGCAAAATCCTAAGATTTTGCATTTTGCTACACACGGCTATTTTGCACCAGACGTTTCTGTAAATACAGACAATGCTTTGAACAGTCAACGTGTCGTGAACAATCCGATGTTTAATTCTGGCTTGTTGTTATACAGAGCTGGAGAGTTGATGGAAAGTAATAACATTTATGATTACAATAAATACCCCGGGGTACTTACAGCTTTTGAAGTATTGACAATGCGTTTAGAAAATACAGATTTGGTGGTGCTAAGTGCCTGCGAAACGGGTAGGGGGGAAGTAAAAGTAGGCGAAGGTGTGTATGGTTTACAACGTGCTATCATGGTAGCAGGGGCTAAAGCCGTAGCTATGAGTTTGTTTAAAGTGTCTGACGATGCTACACAAAAACTGATGTCATACCTTTATTCTAATATCTTCCTCAAAAACATGGATAATCGTACCGCCTTCATCGAGGCGAAAAAAGAATTGCGTAAAGAGTATAAAGAACCTTTGTATTGGGGGTCTTTCGTATTGTCTGGGCGTGAATAGTATTTTAACATGAAATATTTATATTTACATATCACTAAAGTTTTTATTTTGATAATAATGATAGTGGGACAGGCAGCAGCCCAACCCACTATTTCCATTACGCCTGATATTTCTTCTATTAATATTGGGGATAAAATTTACTATTTAGAAGATGTAGGCTTCAAAATGTCTTTAGCAAATCTTAGACACCCTTACAGCGAAGCCAAATTCAAGCCTCACTACGCCAGAGTGCCTTCTTTTGGTATATTGCCCAATACGGCGATATGGAGTAAATTTAAGTACCATAACCAAGTAGATGAAGATGTTTATTTAGAGATACAAGTTTCTTTTTTAGACACAATTAAACTCTATGTGATAGACGGTATAGGAAAATTGCAAGAATATAAGGCGGGTGATGTTTATCCTTTTTCCCAAAGGCACTTAATGACACCCACCTTTACATTTAAGATACCCAAAGGACAGGGTACTTGTTTTTTATACATTGCATCACCTACAGGTATCACGCAGTTTCCTTTGCGTTTTGTTAAAATACCACGCCTTTTTAGAGACCATTCATTAAAAAGTTTAATTAATGGGATTTATTTTGGAATAGTTCTATTGATAATTTTTTACAATTTATTTTTAGGTATTAAACTCAAAGAAAAAGTTTACTTCTATTACGTAGGTTTTATTACTGCCACAGGGCTAACTATAGGGCAACTGAATGGCTATTTGTTTCAGTATGTCTATCCACAATACCCAATCTTAAATTACTATGAAAATGTAGTTTACTCACTTAACTTCTTTATAGGTTTATTTATTACAGAGTTTTTTGAGTTAAGAAAACGTATGCCCAAAGCTATTTATGGGGCATACGTTTTGTATTTTCTGTGTTTTATTACGGCTTTTCTGAACCTAATAAAGCTACCTGCCTATGCCAACGGTTTTATTCAGATTTCTGCATTTATCAGTGCATCTTATATGCTATACATTAGTGTAAATCTCTATGGTAGAGGTTACAGCATAGCCCGATGGGTACTGTATGCGTGGTCTGGCTATTTTTTAGGTACAATGCTTTTAATAGGACAATTTTTAGGTCTATTGCCGTACAATTTTATTACGGCTAATGCCTTACAGTTAGGTTCTTCTATAGAAATTATTTTATTGTCTTGGGCGTTGGCAGAAAAAATTAATCAACTTAAACAAGAAAAAGAACAAGCACAAGCTGAATTTGTAAATACATTACAAGCTAATGCTCAATTAGTGGCTGAACAAAAAACAATCTTGGAAACCAAAGTGATAGAAAGAACACAAGAGTTGGCTATTAAAAACGAAGAATTAAAGCAAAATCAGGAGGAAATTATAGCCCAAAAAGACTTTATTTTACAACAGCACCACTACCTCAAACAAAGAGATGAAAGGCTAACAAGTAGTATTCAGGCTGCCATGTTAATACAAAAGGCTATTTTACCCACAGAGGAAGCCTTAGAATTGTTACTAAAAGAACATTTTTTGTTGTACTTGCCCAAAGACGTAGTTTCAGGAGATTTTTATGCCGTTTACTGGGTGTTAGACAAGTTGATTGTGGTGGCTGCGGACTGTACGGGACATGGCGTACCGGGTGCATTTATGACATTGGTAGGCAAAACATTGCTAGACAAAATCATAGAGCAGCAAGAAATTACTTCGCCTGCGGATATTTTGCAGCAGCTTCACCTCGAAATCAATGCAACTCTGCACCAAACAGATATGAAAGCAGACCAAGGAATGGATATTGCTATTTGTACTATTCATAAAAAAACAACGTCATCTGTAGAAGTTGTTTTTGGCAGTGCAAAACGTCCTTTGTTTTATCATTCGCAGCAAATAGGGGAGCTACAAGAAGTGCGAGGCAACAGGTATTCTATTGGCGGATTTAGGCGAAAGCAAATGATTTTTGATAATCATGTTCTACATCTACAAGCCGATGATATTTTGTACCTATGTAGTGATGGTTTTATAGACCAAAACAACGAAGAAAGAGAGAGTTTTGGGGTGCAGAGATTTAAGACCATGATAGCACAACACGCACAATACTCTTTGCCTATGCAAAAACAACTGTATTACAAACAATTACAACAACATCAGTATGGCACAGAGCAAAGAGATGATATTTTGTTATTAGGGTTTAAAGTATAATAGCCCTTATCATCTTTAATAAAGATGAAGAAAGATAAACTTTGGAACAAAACACAAAAAAAAGAACCAAAAACTTGTTTACTTGCAAAGAAAAATTACTTTTGTAAGTTAAGAAGA
Source organism: Cytophagales bacterium (assembly GCA_947457925.1). GTDB lineage: Bacteria > Bacteroidota > Bacteroidia > Cytophagales > Thermoflexibacteraceae > JAAFKA01. The sequence continues at coordinate 8,630 of CANGYA010000197.1, forward strand.
GTCCTCAAAACACAACGCTAAAGATTATGAATAGCCCAGCCGTAGATTTAGTGATGTTGGTAGATGATAACGATACCGACAACTTTATCAGTAAACGTATTATTGAACTCACTAAATTTGCTAAACGCATTGAGATAAAAAATTCGGGGAAAAGTGCTTTACAGTATTTAGAAGCTAACCAAAATAACCCAGATTTGCTGCCCGACCTGATTTTTTTGGACATTAATATGCCCATAGTCGACGGATTTGTCTTTTTGTTTGAGTTTAGTAGATTTCCTGACACGATTCGCAACAAAACGAAAGTAGTTGTATTGTCAAGCTCTGATAACAAAAGAGATATTGAGAAAATCGTAAATTATGGCAATGTTATCAAATTTGTAACAAAACCTCTTACAGACGAGGTTTTGAAGGGCATTCGTATTGTGCTTGCTCAATAAAGTTTCGATAATGACTTGTTAAAAAGACTTCAGCTATTGTTTCCCCTTTCTCTATGTCGGAGAGGGGCTTTTTTTGTATTTAACTTATTCCTATTCATCATGCCTCTTTTTAGTATTATCATACCTACTTACAACCGTGCTAATTTACTTCGCCCTACCCTCAAAA
>CANGYA010000198.1 GCA_947457925.1 Cytophagales bacterium
AAGTTCCTCGTTTTTATTGCTAAAAACGGACTAAAGTCCGTTCTACAGGCACTACGCAACTTGCGTTAGATAATCACAAGTGAAAAAGACAATTTATCCCATGCAGCTTTCTGTTGCTATGTGGAATAATTGGAAAATGGTTTAATACAATTTACAGTGATATGATATTGTAGCTTGCTAAAAGGTTGCTTTTACACAATTAAATTTTGATACAACCATGAAAAAACACATTCATATTCTCATTATTGTCAGCAGCCTTTTGGCGGTGGCTTGTTCCAAAAGTGCTGCCCAATTTCCTATTGGTTTGCGAGGCAGCTATGTAGAAAACTATGCGTGGAATCAGCTTAGTAAAGACTACACTCTTATTGATAGTCTTAAACAACCTGTCAAACTATGTATTGATGAAAGAAAAATAGGTATCAAACGAGATACTTTTGATTGGCTGGAAAAGGGGCAAGATTTGCGTATGACCACTGTTACTAAAGACGGTAATGTAACTACTTATTGGCATGACGAAGAAGGAAGGAGTATATTGTTAGAATATGATTCAATTTTTCAGTCCTATGACGTTTTCTATTACCAAGATTTTGATGTAATGACTAATGAATTTAATCGGTTGATTGTATATCGGAACTGTATGATAGACGAGAGTGTGATTGATGAAAAAGAAAAAGAACAAGCTGCCGAAAAAACTACTACTGAAACATATCTGTATAGTGGGCAACAAGATTTAAAAGGTAGTGATGTTACTATGACTGCTTTGGTAACAGCCTCTAATGATAGAGTCTTAGAACAAGATGCCATTGGCAAAACACCGATTGTTTGGACAGCAAGCAAAACCACGATTGTTTTCAAACGAAATGCTATAGAGCAACAGGTTACACTGATAAAGGCGAATGAAGAAAAGCTGTACTTCACACAAAAAAGACCTGAAAAGGATATTTATTTGGATAGAGATGAGTGTAAAAGTTTTGTTTTTGTGGACAGTAATGGTAAATATGGTACTATCTATATTTATAAAAATCCATACTTGGGTGTTGCTATAAAGTATGAGGATTTGCTATGGTTTTTTAGGGATACAAAAACGTAATAGGCTGCTGCCTTTGGGGTAATTCCGTTAGGAATTCCTACCAGAATTCCGTAAAAACTGCTACTTATCAACAAAACACCTTACATTTTTGTAGCAGTTCTTTTGAGAGAGAAAAGAATGGGCGAAACCCGAAAAGCCGAAATAGAGTAGGGAATACTTTAAAATTTTTAATACTTATGAAAAAGATAGTTTTTTTAATGTCTGTTTTGTTTACTATCATTTTAACAACAACGGACAGTGAAGCTCAGGTAAGAGTAAATGGTTATTACAATGCTAACGGTACATACGTACAGCCTTACACTCGTAGCTCGCCAAATGGTACAAATAGAGATAATTATTCGACCTCACCCAATTACAACCCGTACACAGGTAGCCAAGGATATGTAGCACCAGATTACTCACAAGGGGCTTACAACTACGGACAAGGGCAACAAATATATACAGGCTCTCGTGGTGGGCAATATTACTACAACAGTAATGGTAATAAGGTGTATGTACCCAAAAGAGGTGGCAGATAATAAGTACAAGACCTTTCCAAAAAAAACAGCAACTATTCTTAATCTTTTGGAAAGGTTATTTTCAATTTCCACACATTAGAGTTTATTAAGGTCTGTAGCATAGACTTTAGTCTGTGCTTTTAAAATATTGTTAATCAAGTAATTACCACACAGACTAAAGTCTGTGATACAAAACCTTAATAACCTCTATTTTAAAACAACAATAACAATGAAACAATTAATTTTAATATTCGCAATCTTACTATCACTGTTTGCTTGTAATAAAAGTGAAGAAGTGAAACCAACAACGCCAACACCGCCTGTGGTGCGAGCAATCCAGTATTTTATTTCGGATAGGTATAAATACTACGCCTCTGAGGACAATGGTTTAGTAGTCATGGCGAAGACAAAAGCAGACTATGATAAAGGTATTTTTATTCTTCCTCCTTCATTTAAAGCAACAATAGGTAAAAATGTATATGATTTGGGGAATACTCGTTCAGTACAAACATATTACAGAATTTTTCCGACAGAGTTAATCATATTTATCCAAGATAAAAATAGCTTAGGCAATTGGTTTCGAACACATGAAGATAGCTATTTTCTGATAAGGTAAATCTATATTTTACGCTTTGTTAAATACTATTAGAGAAAAATTTACAATATTCTCTATAAAACTTTGTAATATATTTTATTAGACTTTAGCAAGAAGTCTATAAAAACTGTAACTTTCCAAAAGCTATAAACTTTTGGAAAGTTTATCAATACAACTAACCTATGAAAAAAATCATTTTATTATTACTATGCTGTCTGTCCTCGTGGTCGGGGTTTTCGCAGACTTTGCACGCAGTTATTTTTGCGGATACTTTTGATGCCACCATTGGCGAAAGTGTGCTACAAGATTATGAACGAATGAGTATTGAGATGACGACCATAGCTGCTGCTTTGGGGTATCAACTCAATAAGCAATTTTATAGAGATTATGACTACTCTCTGCCTAATCTCAAAAAGACATTAGATAAACTACAATGTGGTAAAAATGACGTAGTGTTTTTCTATGCAAGTTCGCATGGGGCAAGATTGAGTAATGACCCTACCAAATTTCCACGTATTGGCATTGGCGAAGGGCTAATTTCGTTGAGTGAAATAGACCAAATTATTGCGTCTAAAAACCCACGTTTTAGAATAGTTATAGCCGACTGTTGCAATGTGATAGTGAAAGGGATTGCAGCAAAGGAACTTCCAGAGGGAGTTTCTAAAATTAATTCTACACAAAGTATTAACTACAAAGCCTTGTTTGCCCAAAAAGGGAAGGTAATGTTTGCAAGTAGCTCACCTACAGAACCTTCGGCAGCTATGGCAGATGGAGGTGTATTTACTACGGCATGGCTGAAGGAATTGGGTAATGTAGTGGCAGGAACAAGGGGGAATGTATCGTGGAATACGCTGTTTGACAGAGCAAAATTGGACACCAAACAACGAGGCGGACACACACCTATAGCAGAAATAGCTATAGAAACAGTACCTACACCTGCACCTGTAGCCCCTACACCACAACAGTCTACGCCACCTGTACTGCAACAGCCTACACCCCAAAAAGATATTATTATAGCTTTGATAGAGTTGGCAAACCCAGCTAAAGATGAGTTGAGCCGTATTAGAATGGTGCAGCCGACTATCCAACAGTTTTTTAGTAATGGAGATGCGAAGGTAGAGGTAATAGGCAAAAATGGTGTAACCTTAGTAGATAGAAAAAGAGCCGAAGACTATGTAAAGTTTATGGCTACGACCAAAAATCTTGTGCAGTTAGTACCTATCAAAGTGGAAAAAGACCCACAAGGGAAAGTAAAAGCACTGAAAGTGCATGAAATTTATAAAAACTAAATAACCTTAATCAAGCTATTTATGTCATTCAGAATAATGATAAGTATCTTAGTATTATGTGCCAATGTGCTACAAGGTCAAAATATAGGGCTTAATCAAGTACGCAATGTTTTGGCTACTTATATGAGTTCCCTTGCTACATACGCCAAAAAAGAGGACATACAAGCACGCCAAACTCTTACTAATTTGTTTGAAAATCGTAATAATTTGGTTTACAATGACCTTGTGGAAGGAAACACAGAAGTAGAGTTTTTTGCCTATCTCAATGCTATTAGCCTACAAAATGGAGGTTATGAAATGTCTTTTGTTGAGAACAGTAATACCGTAGCCATTAGCAACTACACAACCCCACAAGGCGAAACGTATGCAAAAGCTACTTTAACCAAAACTATTAAAGGCAATGGACTGAAAAAACAGGTAAAAAATATTTTGATTATTAGCATTGCTACCAACAAAGTAGTGAATGTTATCAATAGTTTGGAAAATATTGAGTTTGCTCAACTTACTGCAACGCAGTTGTTTGATAGAGGCAGTGAATTGTATGACTTAAAAAAATATAAGGAAGCTGTAAAGTATTTGGAGCAAGCAAGTAATAAAGGTTCTCTTATGGCAACTAATGATTTAGCTTTTATGTATCTCGAGGGATTTGGAGTTTCACAAGACTATCAGAAAGCATTAAAACTTGTAACAAAGGCAGTAGAAAAAGATGATGTGATAGCACAATATAATTTAGGATTGATGTACAAAATAGGAGCAGGCGTTTCTACAAATCTTAAAGAAACAATAAAGTGGTACACTAAATCGGCAGAAGGTGGATATATTAATGCTCAATATAATTTAGGCATGATGTACTACAAAGGGAGTAAAGAAGTACCACAAAATTATCAAGAGGGTTTAAGATGGCTCTTGAAAGCAGCAGAGCAAGATTTTTTACCTGCACAGAATAACTTGGGCATAATGTACCAAAATGGTTATGGTACTACACAAAATTTCCAAGAGGCTCTTAAATGGTATAAAAAAGCAGCAGAACAAGGAAATCTTTACGGACAATGTAATTTGGGTATCCTATATGTCATCATGCAAAATTATCAAGAAGCTATGAAATGGCTTTTATCAGCAGCAGAGCAAGGATATAAAGATGCTCAATATAATTTAGGATGGCTTTATTATTATGGCTTAGGAACACCACAAAACTTTCAAGTTGCAATGAAATGGTTTTTAAAATCTGCAGAACAAGGAGATATTAAATCTCAATACTACATAGGACTGATTTATTATAGAGATATTACCAACTCAGATAATGCTAAACAAGCTCTAAAATGGTTTTCAAAAGCCGCAGAACAAGGGTATGCTGAAGCACAAACTTATACTGGTTTTTTCTATAGTAATGGTATTGTAGTGAAACAAGATTATCAAGAGGCTATAGAATGGTTTTTAAAAGCAGCAGAGCAAGGTGAGCCTGAAGCCTTTTGCAATTTAGCAGCTATGTATGCTAATGGCTATGGAGTTAAACAAGATTTGGAAGAGGCATTTAACTGGTATCTAAAAGCTGCACAACAAAATAGTACAAATGCTCAATATAATTTAGGTTTTTTCTACTATAAAGGCTTAGGAGTTAAGCAGAGCTATAAAAATGCTCTTATTTGGTATCAAAAAGCAGCTTATAATGGTCATAGTCATGCTCAATATGTCTTGGGTAAAATGTACTTAAATGCTTTAGGCACTAAAGAAAACAAAGGCGAAGCTATAAAATGGTTTCAAAAGTCCGCAACTCAAGGAAATCAAGATGCACAAAAAACACTCAAGGGCTTAGGATACTAATATTTTTATTCATTTTTTAAAACAATATTATATGAAAAATCAAGTATTAACATTTATAATCTGCCTATTTACCACGTCTATATTTGCACAGCAAATATCTAATCAGCTTACTGCTAAAGAGTTGTTTGACAAAGGCAATGAACTTTGTAATGCGAAAAAATATAAAGAAGCTATACTATACTGGGAAAAAGCATCAGAAAAGGGTTATTTAAAGGCTCAATATAATTTAGCTATTATATATGAAAAAGGAGAGGGCGTAAATAAAGATGAACAAAAAGCTTTTAAGTTATTTTTAAAAGCAGCCAATGGTGAACTAAAAGAAGCACAAACTGCTATAGGTACAATGTATTATGTAGGGTATATTGTATCACAAAACTATCAAGAAGCTACAAAATGGTTTTTAAAAGCAGCAAAACAAGACGATACATTAGCTATTTTTTATCTTGGTTATATGTGTGAAACAGGAGAAGGAGGTATAAAAAATCATAACGAGGCAGTAAAATGGTATAGCCGAGCTGCCGAATTAGGATACTTGGAAGCACAACGCAAACTAGCATATACTTATTTGGAAGGTCATTTTACACAGATAAACTACCAAGAAGCCATAAAATGGCTCTTAAAAGCTGCTGAGCAAGGAGATGCTCCTATACAATCAGATTTGGGTATAATTTATTTAGAAGGCATTGTTACTCAACAAAACTATCAAGAAGCTTTTAAGTGGTTTTTGAAAGCAGCTAATAATGGTGTTAAGGAAGCACAAAATAATTTAGGTACTATGTATAGCAAAGGACTTGGTACTACTAAAAATAATATAGAGGCAATGAAATGGTACTTAAAATCAGCCGAGCAAAATAATATGTATGCACAATATAACTTAGGCAGTAATTACTATGATATGGAAGATATTGCCTCATACAAGGTTGCACTAAATTGGTATTTAAAAGCTGCTTCTAATGGTTATGACAAAGCTCAATATAAATTAGGTCAAATGTATTTAAAAGGTTTAGGTACTGAAAAGAATCAATCTGAAGCTATAAAGTGGTTAAAAAAAGCTGCTTTGCAAGGTAATAGAGATGCACAAGATATACTGCAAAATTTAGGTTACTAAAACACACTACCCATGAAAAAAACTATTTTATTTAGCTTACTTATCTTTTTCAGTAGTTTTTATACGGCAGTTTTTGCACAAAGCAGCCTTTCAGAAGAAGACCTCGCAGCCTTTAAAGAAAGAGCAAAGGTAAGTATTAGTCATTTTCAAGACTATTTGACTTTGTTGGGTAGTAAGAAAAAAAATGCAGAAACTAAGGCTTTTTACAAAGAAGAAGCCCTTAAGCTATTTAAAAACAATGGTAAAGATGTAAGTATGGAGGTGTCTGCCCTCAAAGAAGGCAGAGAAAGCCGCCGCCGTTTGCCTATTACCGTTTACCTGAATAACCTGATTAATAGCAAATACGCCGAAATCAAAATTACTTTTGCAGATACGTGGTACGTTTCCAACTTTCACAAGGTAGGCGATAATAAATATGTAGCCACAGCCACCATTTTCCAACGGTTTGAGGGCTATGGTACAGACGGAATGGCGAAGTACATAGATGTAACCAAGAAAACCATAGAAATTACTGTAGAGAAAGTCGTTGATTTGTACGGAGAAAGATGGACAGTATTGTTAGGAGATATTAGCGTAGCCGAAACTTCAAAATAAGATTTATTTACCCACTATCACAAAAAAACACTATGCAAAAACTCACCTTATACCTACTTTTTAGTATGGTATTTATCGTTATGGCTTGTGGGCAAGTAACAGCCCAACACGAAACCGCAGACAGTTTATTTGAACATTCCCTCCAGTCCCGCATCAAACAGTTAGACGAGTTCATAGCCCGTTTCAACTACCAGATAGTGCCTTCGGGCAGTACGCCAGCCAACCGTTTGGACACCGCAGCCCGCAAAAAACAGTTGGCAAGCCTCTTTGACGCAGCCTATGTGCAAGGTATGGACAGTAGCCAACGCCAAACAGCCCTGCGGTTCATCAGCCAAGTGGCAGGAGATAGTAGCAAATTTTGGCTTTTGTCCCTCGCAGACAAAGGACTGTACGCCCAAGCCCACTGCCAAGTGCAGTATCAGGGCAAAAAAGAAACCCTACAGCTTATTTTGCACACCCAACAGGACGACAAACAAAACCTTCGTTGGGTCATTTCGGCAGCTGAAGCACCGTTTTTGGCAGTTGTACCTACAGACACTACCCAGTTTTTGTCGCCAGTGAGCCACGAACTCAACTTCATGCAGCTTGCCAAAATTACGGAACAGCAGCCCCAAAACATCGCAGCTTACACCGCCCCCCACCACAAGGTCGACCAGCTAAGTATTGTTTTATACCTTATCCAAACCAAACAACTCAAAATTAATTTTGTGCAGCACCTCACCTTTCACTTTTTGCAAGTCCCTAATTTTGTGTTTACCGTCAAGCACTTCGAGAGAACCAAAGGCAATGTAGGCTGGCTCATCAGCCACTTAGCACCCGCCACCGACACCCAAAAGGCAACTTATTGGACGAGGGGACGGAGATAAAGCCAAAAGCCTACTTTCCAAGTTTTCGGAACTTGGAAAGTATTTTTGTATCTTTGGTAAACTAAACTTACTATTACTATGGGCTACAGTAAATTTAAAAAACTAAAAGAAGTTACCAAAACCTTTGGTCTTGATGCTGAGAAAGCAATTTTATTTGAAAGTATAACGCCTATTGCGGCAAGTGATTGGTTAAAAATAACACTTCAAAAGGCTTCATTTTTCCCCTTGACTAACGAAAAAGCCAAGTCCGAAAAAATAGTTTCACCTATTCTAAGTGAAGTAGCAGAGGCTTACTTAGACAAAATTACATTGTTTTCAGGAGAAGACCTACCTGTTGATATCAATAGAGATTTATCGGGAGAATGTGATTTTTTCTTTGTGCTTGCCCCCAGAAAACCCTATATAGAAAATCCAATTATTTCTTTGGTAGAGGCAAAAGATGAGGATATGGATTATGGCATTGCCCAATGTGCTGCACAACTCTACGGAGCAAAACTATTTAACGAAATGGAGGGCAAAAATTTTCCTATCTTGTATGGTTGTATTACCAATGGAAATGATTGGCAGTTTATCCGTTTCGAAAACAATATATTTTACATAGATAACAAAGTTTATACAGATTTGCAGGAAATCTTAGGGGTGTGGCATCACATCATTCAAAGTTATTTATAGCAACTGTAGAACGGACTTCAGTCGGGGACACCTAGTCCGTTTGTGAAAGTGCCTAAAACGGACTAAAGTCCGTTCTACAGAAAAATACAGTTTCATTTTAACTACAAGCACCATGAAAACCGAACAAATCAAAGAATTATTCGAAAAATTTGAAGCAGCCTGCTACCTTATCGAGGGGGTAGAGTGTTGGAGTGCCAGAGAGTTGCAAAGCATTTTGGGCTATAAAGAATGGCGAAACTTTGAAAAAGTGCTTGAAAAAGCCCAAGAAACCTGCAAAAATGCTGAAATTAGCCTTACAGACCATTTTGTTGAAATCAGCAAAATGGTCGAGTTGGGCAGTGGCTCAAAGAGAGAAGTCAAAGACATTGCCCTCACTCGATACGCAGCGTATTTGGTAGCTCAAAAGACTAACAAACTATCTAATTTTTACCATTCTGTTGAGTTTAACAAAATGGTAGGGTATAAACTATTATTTATTATTTAGCTTGATTATCAATTAATTACTAAAAATCCTTCACACTTCCGTAGGAATTCCGTTGGGAATTCCGCCTTTTTTCCCCTGCCTCTTGTAGTGGGCTTTTACCTTTGTTGCATCAAATTATTCACAAAAAAACAACAAAGTTATGAACAACTACAGAGAAGAAATCAGCCGTCTATTCGACAAAGCTAC
>CANGYA010000199.1 GCA_947457925.1 Cytophagales bacterium
AAAACTTATAGTGAAACTAATTTTTTTCAAAGAAATAAGTTTGATTGTCTTCAAGAAGCTCTATAAAGATGACATCTTTTAGAAAGATGTCATCTTTATAGAGCTTCTTGAAGACTACGTATAACAATTCATAGCACGACACTAGAAAAGATTACACCTTTTTTTTGCCCATATAGCATTTACTTGTTATGTACTGCCAAATACTTTTATATTGTAGTGTGGTCTTCAGTCCACATTACAGATTAGCCCACCAACTGTCTGCCGATACTGTTATAGTACCAACCCAATTCTTTGAGTGTATTGAGGTTATATAAGTTTCTGCCGTCAAAAATGATTTTGTTTTTCATCAACTTCGCCATTCTTTCAAAGTCTGGAGTACGAAACTCCGTCCACTCCGTAATAATAGCCAATGCGTCTGCATCTTGCAAGGCATCATATTCGTTTTCTACCAATGAAATTTGGTCGCCAAAAATAGCCTTGATGTTTGGCATAGCCTCTGGGTCAAAGGCTGTTACAGTAGCTCCTGCTTGCAAAAGTTCTTTAATCGTATATAAAGCTGGTGCTTCTCTGATGTCATCTGTGTTGGGTTTAAATGCTAAACCCCAGATAGCTATTTTTTTGCCTTTGATGCTTTCGCCAAAATACGCCTTAATTTTCTTGGCAATTACCATGCGTTGTTGGTCATTGACAGACATTACCGAAGTCAAAATACGGAAATCATAAGCATATTCAGCAGCCATTTTGCCCAATGCTTGCACATCTTTAGGGAAACAGCTACCGCCATAACCTACCCCAGGGAACAAGAAACGGTTACCGATACGTTTGTCTGAACCCATACCTTTACGTACTGCATCTACATCTGCCCCTAATTTTTCGCACAAGTTTGCAATTTCATTCATAAACGTAATGCGTGTAGCCAAATACGCATTGGCAGCATATTTTGTCATTTCCGCAGACTTTTCGTCCATGAAATAAATTGGGTTGCCCTGACGTACATACGGTTCATAAAGTTGTTGCATCAATGCTTGTGCCTTTGGCGAAGACGTACCTACAACTACTCTGTCTGGTTTCATAAAGTCTTCTACCGCAGCCCCTTCTCTCAAAAATTCAGGGTTAGAAACTACGTCAAATTCTACAGTAGCATTTTTCGCTATGGCTACGTGTACTCTGTCTGCCGTACCTACAGGCACTGTGCTTTTATCAACAATTACTTTGTATTCTTTAATGATTTTGCCCAACTGCTCTGCCACGCCCAAAACGTATGACAAATCTGCCGAACCATCTTCTCCGGGAGGCGTAGGCAATGCCAAAAAGATAATTTTTGCCTTTGCTATGGCTTCTTCTAAGTTGGTAGTAAATACCAAACGACCTTGTTTAGTGTTTCTTTCAAACAAAATCTCCAAACCGGGTTCGTAGATAGGAATTTCACCTTTTTTTAATCTTGCAACTTTATCTGCATTAATATCCACACAAGTTACGTGGTTGCCTGTTTCGGCAAAGCAAGTGCCAGATACTAACCCTACATAACCTGTTCCAATAACAGCAATATTCATGTTTTTTGAGCTTAATAATTTGGGGCAAAGGTACTTGTTTTTTTAACTTTAAAGCAAATAAAGTGCAAGAAAAGCTAATGCTTAGGTAGCTAATTAACCTCGGCAGTGGTCGATAGACCCTGCCGATGGTTAGGTATTAGAGTTTATGAATAATTTTTTGATATAGCCCCACCCAACCCTCCCCACAGGGAGGGCTAAAACGGAGTTATTCATAAACTCTATTAAATATTAAAAGTTTTTCATCAAAAACTCCTTGAATCCTGCAAAGTCTTTGCCCAAAGGAATACTCAATTTGGGTTTGTCCAACCATACTTGCAGTCTTTCAGGTACAGGCACAGTTTCGCCAGTTACCTCCTCCACTACTTCATAAAACTTAACAGGGTGAGCCGTTTCCAATACAATGCCCGTCGTTTGTGGGTGTGTTTGCAAATACGCCTCCAATGCCAAAAATCCAACTGCCCCATGTGGTTCTATGGTGTAGTTGTACTTATTTTTTACCGTAGCAATGGCTTTTCGGGTACTTTCATCATCAAAACTATAACCTACTATGTTTTTTTGCATAGCTGCCAAATTGTTTTGGAACAAATCCTGCATACGTGCAAAATTACTTGGGTTGCCCACGTCCATTGCATTAGAAATGGTTTGAATAGAGGCATGAGGTTGGAAATTGCCTGACTGTAAATAGGCTGGCACTACGTCATTTGCATTAGTCGCTGCCACAAATTGGTGAATTGGTAAGCCCATGCGTTGGGCAAATAAACCTGCCGTTAAATTGCCAAAATTACCACTTGGCACAACAAAAACTACAGGCTGATTGAGGTGGTGTACTTGAAAATAAGCACTGAAATAATAAAAAGCCTGTGGAATTAATCGGCTGATATTGATAGAGTTAGCCGAACTTAAACGCAATTTTTTGGTTAAATCTGTATCTAAAAAGGCTTGTTTGACTAAGGCTTGACAGTCGTCGAAAGTCCCTGCAATTTCTAATGCAGTGATGTTTTGCCCCAATGTAGCAAACTGTTTTTCCTGCCGTTCACTCACCTTGCCAGACGGGTACAAAACCGTAACATGAATATTTGGCACACCCAAAAAACCATGTGCAACAGCACTGCCCGTATCGCCAGAAGTAGCCACCAAGATATGTAAAGGTTCTTGGCTTTTAGCAACCAATCTCGACATGACTTGTGCCATGAACCTCGCCCCAAAGTCTTTGAAGGCTAAAGTATGCCCATGAAACAACTCTAAAACATGGTGTTGTGCGTCCAGTGTAACCACAGGGGCATGAAACGGAAAAGCCGTAGTTACTATTTCCCTAATTTCTTGCTCTGTAAAAGTAGGCGAAAGAAATTTTACGGCAATGTCGTATGCCAATTCGCTAAAAGTGTGCTGCGGTTTTGCGGTATATTTTGCCACTACTTCGTGTGCCGTTGGAATGGCGGTGGGCATAAACAAACCGTTATCGTCTGGTAAGCCCTTCAAAACGGCTTCGGCAAAGTTCACAGGCGGAACTTGGTGTTTGGTGCTGTAATATTGCATGACTTTGATGTACTAAAATAAAATTTGGTTTTTCACCCTTGTTATTTCGGCAGAAAAATCTTTGTAAGGATATTCTTTTTGCAAGGTAGTGAGTTTTTGCAATAAGTTTTTCAAAAATTGTTGGTGTTCTGTCGTGGTGGGGTGAAAAGATTGATGAGCCAACTGCTGCCGTAGTTGTCCCCATTGGGTTACAAATTGCTGCGTTTCAGGGGCAAAAAACACTTTTTCAAACTGTTTGAAAACGTATTCAATGGCTTGTTCGTTGGGGTGTATCAAATCTTTGGCATAAAAACGGTAATCTCGCAACTCGTCTGTTACAATTTCATAGGCAGGAAAATACAAAACATTAGGGCATTTTTCTACTATTTCATGGCAAGCCAACCGCAAAACGGCTTTGCTGACACTGTTTAGGGGCAGTGTATCTTTTGTATGTCGCACAGGGCTTACGGTTAGCACTGTTTTTACGTTTTCGGGCAATATTTCAGCTAATTTCAGATAGTTTTCTACGATTGTAGCCACACTCAACAATTCTTTGGTAAATGCTTGTGCGGGCATTTTATGACAGTTTGCCACAAATTGCCCTGTGGCTTGGTGGCGGTACACCCACGCCGTACCGAAAGTAATGAACAGATAAATAGTTGGCTGCTTTTGGGTTAAAAAGTGATGTACTTGGGCTAATTGCGTTTGGATTTTTTGGGCAAGCACGTCTTTGTCCAATTCTGAAAAATCTGAATGTAAACCAAAATGTAGCCAAAGTTCTTTTCTATTTACAAATAATTGATTATCAATGTTTTGTTGTAAAATAGCTTTTTCTACAATATCAAAAATAGACAAAGGGTTAAACAATACACCAAACGGATTAGCCAATACATTAAGTTTATTCATTGCTAACAAACCGCCAATTTCATCACTAAAACAAGAGCCTATGAGCAACAAAGGTGTATCGGGATAAATAGTAGCGTGGGCGGTGGGGAGTTCTACAGGTGTGTGAAATAGCATATTGATAGTAGTAATTAAGGTAAGTTTTGCAGTAAAAAATGTACTAATAAAGTATGAATTACTATTTTATCAATAAAGTTGTTTAGGATTCACTTTTTTGTTCACTATTACGTCTATTTTTAAACCTCTTTTTGATTTTTGCCATTTCACCACAAGGACACAAGTTCACAAGTTTTTTTATGATTATCCCTTCGTGTGCTTGTGTTCTTGTGGTTGATTTAATCTTACATAAAGGCGTAAGTACCACATTGAAAATTAATGATGAATACTAAATAACTTCAATTTATATTTTCCAAAAAACTGAATAAATGTACAAATTGTGTATTGCTAATTGAAGGAAAATTAGCAATTCGAAAAGTAGTATTTTTCCAATTCCCATATCCATTTCCTAATAAAATTCCTTGTTTTAATGCCTTTTGTTTAATGTCTATTACCCATTCAGTCGTACCCGTTACAGCTATTACCGTAGGCGAAGGAATGTCTATGTCTAAACAAGTATAATGGTTTTGCTGTAAAAAATTGAAAATGCTTGTATGTCTATCAACAAGTAGTCGGTCAATTTCATGAATACAACTTCTTTGTGCCAATATTTTTTCTAATAAACAGATAGCCAACATATTAGGGGTATGTGTCGTTTGGTTTTTCTGTGCCATTTCGTACAAATTCAATACACTGTTGTAGTGTTGGCGGTGTCCTATATATTCAGCTTGTGCTATGGCTTTGGGTGAGCAAATCATCAATCCTAAGCCCGCAGGCAAGCCCAAACATTTTTGCACAGAGGCAAAACAAACATCAAGATTTTCAAAATCTATGTGTATGCCACCCAAAGAAGAAGTAGCATCTACGGCAATTAACCAATCTGCAAAATGGTGTCGAATAGTCTGTAAAACATCAGTAGGAATGTACGTGCCATTAGAAGTTTCGCAGTGAGTTAGGCACAAAAGAGGCTGTTCTTTATGCTTATTGTAAGGCAGGCTTTGGGCTTGTGCCACATAAAAATCTGTGCTTGCGTCTTTGAACAAAATTGGTGAGGCAGTGGCTTGCTGTGTAAGTTGTTGGGTAGTTTTGTACCATTTTTCACCAAAAGCACCATTGAAAAAATGCAAATTTTTTTGTTCTTTTATCAATGATTGAGCTATAATTTCCCAAGCCTCTGTAGCTGAACTGATAAAGAAAACACTGTAGTTTTGAGGAATTTGTAATTTGCTTTTGAGTAGAGCTACCGTATTTTCAACAATATTGATAAATTCTGAACTTCTGTGGTTACGACTTAGGATACCACTATCATAAATTGCTACTAAATATTGGCGTATATGCTCATCTAATTGCGAGGGACCTGGATAGAAAGAAATCATTATGCTTTTTAGTAAAAATTATTTTTATACAATTATCAATCGTGGCGAAACACTTTGATAATCGTATAAAAATAATTATCAGTTATCTAAAAATAAGTAATTGGAAAAAATAAATGTGCCACAGACTTTAGTCTGTAATCTCTTGATAATCAAAGACTCACAGACTAAAGTCTGTGGTACTATATTATCAATTAATTAGTTACTCTTATCTTACTATTTACCAATTACTTGTTTGTAATCTGCTGCCGATAACAAGGCGTGTACGTCTGCCACATTTGCCAATTTCACTTTCACCATCCAACCTGCGTTGTAAGGGTCTGTGTTTACCAAGTCTGGCGAAGTGTTTAGAGTTTCGTTAAATTCTTCTATCACACCTGTAACGGGCATAAAAAGGTCAGAAACTGTTTTTACGGCTTCTACAGTGCCGAAAATATCGCCAGCATTTACATTTTGCCCTATCGTGTTGATGTCCACATACACAATGTCGCCCAACTCACCTTGAGCAAAGTCTGTGATGCCAACATAGGCTGTGTCGCCTTCTATACGTACCCATTCGTGTTCTTTGGTGTAATGGAGATTTTCTGGAAAATTCATTGTTGCTTGATTTAAGATGGAAACTTTCACAAAAATAAAAATATTTCTGCACTCGCAAAGCCCTACATAAAATTTATACGTTGCGGTACTATTAAATTTTGTGCTAAATACTTGTAAAACTGTAACCTTTGCTGTTCCTTTGCGTTAGGAAACTCAAAAAACTTAAAAAGTTTCCTAAATATTTTTGGCGAGCAAAATTTCTTTAAAACATGAAAAAAAATAGATTTTTACTTTCTTTCTGCCTTATTTTGTTCACATCTTTGGCAAAAGGGCAAAGCACCACACAAGCCATTACACTACAAGAGGCAGTGGAGGCAGCCACAGGCAAAAGCAAACTCTTGAAAATAGCCGACTATAAAATAAAAGCCTCACAATTAAAATACAAAGAAACCGCAGCAGGGCAGTGGGCTACCTTGAATTTAACCTCACGTTACACCCGTTTAAGTAACAATATTCAGCCTTTTGCCATAGATTTTGCAGGTTCTCTTACGCCTGTCCTTACACCTCTCTACACAGGCATTAATACATTGAACACGCGCAACAATTTACCCTTAATTTTTCCGCCTTCTTCCGAAGGTGGCGGACAAGCCCTCAACCCACAAATTCTCGACCAATTTTATAACCAACTTACACTGCAACAACTTATTTATGCGGGAGGTAAGGTGCGTAATGGCTTGAAAATAGCAAAGTTAGGCGAAGAAATGAACAAGTTGAGTTATGATAAAGACAAGGCAGATGTCATTTTGAATGTAAAGTTGGCGTATTGGAATTTGTACAAAGCCCAACAAGGTTTGGAACAGTTGAATGCCACAGAAACGCAAATTAATGCACGTATCAAAGACCTTGAAAACATGGTGAAAGTGGGTATGGCAACAGAAAGTGATTTGTTGAAACTGAAAGTGCAGTTATACAACGTACAGTTGCAAAAAATAGAAATTCAGAATACGATTAATGTGGCGAATGCTGCCTTGAATATGCAACTGAACCAAGATTTGGCTATTAAAAATGACCTAAAGTCTATGCCTAATACTGCACAAACAGTGAAGGCAAATTTGCCCGAATTGATAGAAAAGGCATATAGCCAACGCCAAGAATTAAAAATGAATGAATTGAATGTGAAAACGGCAGAAGTGGGCGAAAAAATAGCCAAAGCAGGTTATCTACCGCAAGTTGTGGCACAAGTAAATGGCTACTATGCCAACCCTAACCAACGAGTTTTCCCACAAGAGGCAAGATTTAAGGAAACAGGAGATGCGAGTTTGGTGCTTTCTTGGACTTTGTGGAATTGGAATATCCCAAAACACCAAGCCGAACAGTATAAATTACAGGCTTTGCAAGCACAAGAGTTCAACAGTTTTAGTAAAGACAATATTGCTTTAGAAATTACCCAACACTTTTTGAGTCTGCAAAATGCCTTAGCAAGGTTGAATTTAGCCAATGAAACGGTGAAACAAGCCGAAGAAAACTACAGAGTAACGAACAACAGAGTGAAACAAGGTTTATCCCTTACTTCGGATTTGATAGATGCTGAAGTGGCTTTGTTAAATGCAAAAATTAGCCAAGTAAATGCTGCCACAGACTACGAATTAGGTTTGGCGAGATTGGAAAGAGCTGTGGGAGGTTTGGAGTAAAATAACCTCACCCCCACCCTTCCAACTCAGTTGCCTCTCCAAATGGAGAGGCTTTTTTTTATTTTTCTTATTAGAATTTATGAATAATTTTTTGTTATAGCCCCACCCAACCCTCCCCACAGGGAGGGCTAAAAAGGAGTTATTCATAAACTCTATTATTCTTGTTCAATATTACTTTCTTTGACCAAATACAAAGGTCTTTTGCGTACATCAGTGTTGATACGGCTAATGTATTCGCCAATAATGCCTAAGCTAATCAGTTGTACGCCTCCAAAAAACATTAAACCTACCATTAATGAAGTCCAACCTTGTACGGTATTGAGGTCTGTAAAATATTTGATATAAAACGACACCAAAATCATAAAAAAAGCAATAGCAGACACAAAAAAGCCCATGAAAGTAACTAATTTGATAGGAAAATTGGAAAAGGCGGTGATGCCATCTAAGGCTAATTTGAACATTTTGCGGTAGGTGTAGCCCGTTTTACCCGCATTTCGTTCTTCTCTGTTGTAACTTACGTAGGTTTGTTCGTAGCCAATCCATGCAATTTGTCCACGCAAATACTTATTAGTTTCGGGCATTTGTTTGAGAGCCTCTACTACTCTACGGCTAATAATTCGGAAATCACCCGTATCTACAGGAATATTTACAGACGTGATAGACGATAAAATACGGTAAAACAGCCGAGCCGTAAAGAGTTTCAAAAAACTTTCGCCTTTTCGAGAATTGCGTTTAGCATAGACTACATCATACCCTTCTTGCATTTTTGCATACAGTTGGTGTATCAGTTCGGGGGGGTCTTGTAAATCTGCATCTATAATCACTATAGCATTGCCTATGGCTTTGTCTATACCTGCACTTACCGCAACCTGATGCCCAAAATTTCTGCTAAGGTCTATATATCGGACTGTTTGGTGTTGTGCTGCTAATTTTTTGACTAAATGAATAGAGTTGTCTTTGCTACCGTCATTTACAAAAATAAGTTCATACTTTACACCCAAAGCCAACATGACGTTGGTTAAACGGTTAAAGAGGAGGTCAATATTGAGTTCTTCGTTATAAACAGGTATGATTACAGAAATATCCATGCTTGTTGCCTAAATTTTGCACAAAGTAAGCTAAAACTTGTGGGCTAACAAAAACTCCTAAAAGTTTTTAGACCTTTAGGAGTTTTCATAAGCTCATTACTTTTAAAAAGATTTAGTTACCATCATTTTCTATGGTCTTGTCTTCCTCGTTGTTCTCGGCAGGTTCTGCGGAGTTGTCATTCAAGAAGGCTTGTCTGAAATGGCTTCTAAACTTAGCTTTTTCCGTAGCATCTGCGGGTTTCAAGAACTTATCTTTAGACTTTTTGTCGCCTACATCATTATTAAATTCTGGATTACCGAAGTCGTTTGTGCCTTCAC
>CANGYA010000200.1 GCA_947457925.1 Cytophagales bacterium
ACTTATAGTGAAACTAATTTTTTTCAAAGAAATAAGTTTGATTGTCTTCAAGAAGCTCTATAAAGATGACATCTTTTAGAAAGATGTCATCTTTATAGAGCTTCTTGAAGACTACGTATAACAATTCATAGCACGACACTAACATCTTTCGGTAGTTATTCATAAAATCCACTATAAAAATAACTTCTACGTTGGCAATGGTCGAAGACCATTGCCAACGTAACTAATAACGTATCATAAAATTCAAATTGTGTTCACTACCTTTTTTATTCTTGTAATTTTTAAGGCTTTCTGCCAACTCTCGCAAATTTTTACTCTCAAAGTGATAGCCAAAAGCAACAATAGTTTTGGGGTCAAAATCCTTGTCTGTGTCTATCTTTTCTAACAAGGCTTGGAGGGTTTCGGTACTAAAACCGTTGTCCATCAAATACAATTTGTCTGCATGAGAATACCCCTTGTAACTATCCAATGCGACAACTTCAAGTTCTTGCGTGAGGGCTATGCCGTCATACGTTTTCCATGTAGTGAGCAAGGCTGTTAGGTCTTCGGCACTTAGCTTTGTTTCGTCAAATAGCTGGGCTTGTGGGTCTAATTGCGTTGCGTCATAGTCATAGTCTTCCCAAATAGGCATAGTTTCGAAAATTTTAAAACTATTTTGTGTTTTTTGTTGCTCTATCGTCTTGATTGTCAAGTTGATAGAATTTAGTTCTTCTATTATTTCATCAGTCTGAATTTGTTTTTCCAATTCGGCTATTTTTTGCTTATAGCTCGCAATTTTTTCGTCTAAACCTGTATTGATTTTTTGGGCAGCACGCAACAGCCTTTCTTTGGTTATCTCAAAAATAGTTGGCACAAACTCCCTCCCCTCTGGGGTGGGCGGGGCTAAACTTTGCACAAAATCGTATGCCGTTTTGTTTTTCTTCTCGTCTATTGGTTCGGGAATTTGCACCAAAATAAAACGCCTATCTCCGCCATCTTCCGCATTCAACTGCATCACAGCATCACCCGTAGTGCCACTACCTGCGAAGAAATCGAGGATAAGGTCGTTTGCACTTAAAATAAACTTAGCAATATGTTTAATAAAATTAATTGATTTGGGGTTATTAAAAACCTTAGCCCCAAGTAATGTTTTAAGTTCAGCAGTTGTAGCCCTATTATCTTCGTAATAATAGCTTTTAAGTTTTTGCATTACAGTATCCAACCTTTTTTTTATTTTAGGTATTGTGCTTTCATTCTCACCCCACTGCACATCTCCGTTTGCTAAGGCTTCTTTAAAGGTTTCAAAAGTAAATCTATAACCATACTCTGGCTTAGCACAAACTTTTTTTGTAATTGGGTGAATAATATCATAAGTATAACCTCCTGGCTTTGTGTTAGCTGAATTACCAGGATAATAAACTCCTTTTTCGTCTATGTATGAATAATGAGCAATACCTGACAAGTCATCTCCATTGGTTTGCTTTCTTATCCATTTTCTTAGTTCATATTGAGTTTTTTCGATATCATTTTCATGTATTTTTTTTAATTCTTCATACTTTGCTTGAATAAATTTACCTTTTTCAGAAGGCATTTCCCAATATTCTTGGGAAGTTAAATTTTTTGCAAAGACCAATACATATTCGTGTTCAGTAGCTATTTGAGTTGGGTTATTATCTGTTGCTGTCTGCCAAACTATTTGCCCTACAAAATTCTCTTCCCCAAAAATCTCATCTAATAAAAGCCTTAATTGTGCCACTTCGTTGTCGTCTATGGACACAAAAATAACACCGTCCTCTTTGAGTAGTTGGCGGGCTATATAGAGGCGGGGGTACATAAACGTAAGCCAAGCGGAGTGGCTGTTGCTGTTGCTTTTGGTAAATTCGAGTATTCTTTTTGCTTTTTCGGCATCTACGCCTGTCATTTGTTGCAGTTCTCTTACCGTAAATTTTCGGTCGTCTTCATACACAAACCCATCACTTCCTGTATTGTAGGGCGGGTCTATGTATATCATCTTTATTTTTTCGTGATACGCATTTGCCAAATGTTTTAGTACCTCCAAATTGTCGCCTTTTATCAGCAAATTTTGTGCGTGTTGGTGTGTGGGTAGTGTGTTATGTGTTGTATTGGGTTTCAGTAGGGTTGTGGCTGCATCACTTGCTATCAGTCGGGCATAGCTCTTGCCGAGCCAGTCTATTCCGTAGCTTTCTTTTTCGGTAGTAAGTTCTATGGGTTGCGTGGTGAGTTGGTGTTGGAATTTTGCTATATCAAATTTTCCATTTTTATCAAAACATTGCGGAAAATGCTGTTTCAATACGTCCAAATCATGGTTAGGTACTTTTATATCGTTAGTGGTATTTTGTGTATTCATGTGTTTGGTAAATTATGCTTAGGTTTGTAAGTAATAAAGGTACATTTGCCTTTAGGCGAATCTATTGACTATCAAGCTATTCGCCTAAAGGCAAATAGACAAACTTACTTATGTTACAAATATAGTTTTTTAATTATTTTATAGCATATCTTTACGCTAAAAATTAATTTATTTACATGAAACTCTTTATCAAAAACATGGTGTGTGGGCGGTGCAAAATGGTCGTCAAAGCCGAATTAGAAAAATTTGGTTTGAGCCTTTTGACGGTAGAGTTGGGCGAAGTTGAAACCCTTGCACCCATCACAGAGGAACAAAAAAAAGCCATTGCCGAACACCTCAAAACCTTAGGCTTTGAGCTAATAGATGATAAGAAAAGCCAAATCATTGCCAAAGTCAAGACCTTGCTCATAGAGTTGGTGCATCAGCAAAACAGTGAACTCAAAACCAATCTGTCTGACTATTTAAGTGAAAAATTAGGGCATGACTATACGTATTTGTCCAATTTGTTTTCGGGGATAGAGGGTACTACGATTGAACAATATTTTATTGCCCAAAAAATAGAAAGAGTAAAAGAACTATTGGTATATGACGAACTGACGTTGAGTGAAATAGCTTTTCAACTCAATTACTCCAGCGTAGCTCACCTTAGCAACCAATTTAAGAAGGTAACAGGGCTTACACCAAGTCATTTCAAGCAAGTAAAGGCAGACAAACGCAAGCCTTTGGACAAACTGTAAATGATGTAAGTCTTTCTAAAAATACTGTAAAGCTATTTTGCTTATTTTTTGCCACTTTTGTAAAACCTCACCCCCAACCTTCCAACTCAGTTGCCTCTCCATTTGGAGAGGGGAGTTTATGACCTTGTAAGGTCATAAGTCCTCCTCTAAATAGAGAAGTCGGTTTAGTTTGCCCTTTTCTAAGGGCAAAAGCCCCCTCTCCAAATGGAGAGGCAACTGAGTTGGAAGGTTGGGGGTGAGGTAAAAAACAACAAAACTATGGCAACTAACACATTGAAAAAAACTTACCCCGTCTTAGAAATGACTTGTGCTGCGTGTGCGGTAAGTGTCGAGAGTATTTTAAAAGCACAAAAAGGCGTAGTCGATGCCAACGTAAATTTTGCATCTGCAAAAGTGGCGGTAGAATTTTTGCCCAATACCATACAAGCTGCCGAACTCAAAAAAGCAATGCAAGACGGAGGTTATGACCTCTTGATAGAAGAAAGCCCCCACATAGACGAAACCGTAGAAACATTGCAACAAGCCAAGTTCCAACAGCTACAAAGCAAAACGTATTGGGCTTTGGGCTTGTCTGCCCCTATTGTCGTGATTGGTATGTTTTTTATGGAAATGCCTTATGCCAACGAAATTATGTGGGTGTTGAGTACGCCTATGATTTTTTGGTTTGGCAAAGATTTTTATGTCAATGCGTGGAAACAAGCCCGCCACCGCAACGCCAACATGGATACCTTAGTGGCATTGAGTACAGGCGTGGCGTACCTTTTTAGTGTGTTCAATACCTTGTTTCCGCACTATTGGCACGAAAGAGGGCTTCATGCTCACGTCTATTTCGAAGCTGCTGCCGTTGTCATTGCTTTTATTTTATTGGGCAAATTGTTGGAAGAAAAAGCCAAAGGCAATACGTCCACTGCCCTCAAAAAACTGATGGGTTTGCAACCTAAAACTGTTACCATTGTCCAAAACGGTACGCAGCACATAGAAATTCCTTTGGAACAAATAGCTATTGGCGATACGGTTTTAGTAAAATCGGGCGAAAAAATTGCGGTGGACGGTACGGTAATATCGGGCAGTTCATACATAGACGAAAGTATGTTGAGTGGTGAGCCTGTGCCTATTTTGAAACAAACCAACGACAAAGTTTTTGCAGGAACTATTAACCAAAAAGGCAGTTTTCACTTTAAAGCAGACAAAGTAGGCAGCGAAACTCTACTTGCCCAGATTATCCGTAGGGTGCAAGACGCACAAGGCAGCAAAGCCCCCGTACAAAAATTAGTAGATAAAATAGCAGGTGTTTTTGTGCCTATCGTCATGATTATTGCTTTAGTTGCCTTTGCGGTTTGGTACTTTTTGGGCGGAGAAAACGGCTTTACACAAGGCTTGTTGGCAATGGTTACGGTCTTGGTCATTGCTTGTCCTTGTGCTTTGGGCTTGGCTACGCCTACGGCTATCATGGTGGGTGTAGGCGTAGGAGCAGAAAAAGGGATTTTGATAAAAGATGCAGAAAGTTTGGAGTTAGCCCAAAAAGTAACCGCCATTGTATTGGACAAAACGGGAACAATTACGGAAGGCAAGCCTGTAGTTACCAATGAATTTTGGACAGAAGAAAATGAGGAGTTCAAACAAATTTTATTGGGCATAGAAAAACAATCTGAACACCCTTTGGCAGCAGCCGTAGTCAGTCATTTGCAAAATTATCAAAGTATTACAATTAGCAATTTTGAAAGTATGACAGGTAGAGGGGCAAAAGCCATTGTAAACCAACAAACCTATTTTATTGGCAACAAAAGGTTATTAGAAGAAAATCATATTGCCTTTGATGAATCTGTTAATCAAACAGCCCAACAGTGGAGCAGTGAAGCTAAAACCGTTGTGTATTTTACTGATAGTCAAAAAGTTATTGCCGTATTCGCCATTGCAGATACCATTAAAGCAAGCTCGCAAAAAGCTATTGAAGCATTGCAAAATATGGGTTTGGAAGTGTATATGCTCACAGGCGACAATGCAATTACGGCAAAAACCATTGCCGAAAAAGTAGGCATACAACACTACAAAGCAGAAGTTTTGCCCGAAGACAAAGCCAATTTCATCAAGGCATTACAAGCAGAAGGCAAAACGGTAGCAATGGTAGGCGATGGCATCAATGACAGCACCGCCTTAGCACAAGCAGACGTGAGTATAGCTATGGGCAAAGGCAGTGATATTGCGATAGATGTAGCTAAAATGACCATTATTTCTTCGGATTTACAAAAAATTTCGGAGGCTATTCGCCTTTCCAAAGCTACGGTTAGCACTATCCAACAAAATTTGTTTTGGGCATTTTTCTATAATGTCATTGGTATTCCGATAGCTGCGGGCATTTTGTTCCCTATCAATGGCTTTTTGCTCAATCCTATGTGGGCAGGGGCAGCTATGGCACTAAGCAGTGTAAGTGTAGTAAGTAATAGTTTGCGGTTGAAGTGGCAATAAGAAAGTTGTAGCATAGCCTTTAGGCTGTGCTTTCACTATACAAAGGCACAGCCTAAAAGCTATGCTATATTTTTATTAACATAAACAAATTTTAATCATGAACACAGACAATAAAATCCTAAAATTCAAGACCAACATCAAATGTAGTGGATGTGTGGCACAGGTTACACCTTTTCTCAATGCAACCAACGGCATCTCACATTGGGAGGTGGATACTACGGACAAAGACAAAATTTTATCGGTACATTCCGAAGGTATCACCAAAGAGGAGGTAATGAAAAAGGTAACAGAGGCAGGCTATAAAATTGAGTTTTTGGGCTAAGTAAGTGTGGTGTAGAGTTGATGAATAATTCAATTTGGCAAAACACAAAATGCAGGACATCAAAGAGAGCATTTTAACACCTTATCCGCTAATCTCTACGAGTTGATGAAAGTAAATGCAAAATCCTTTGTTATTTACTACAAATATTGCCCAACGGCAACTCTTAAATAGACATTTTTCTAATTCATTTAATTTCAATCTCAATAACATGAAAAAACTTATTTTTCTGACTATCATCTTGTTTAGTGCTTTGCAACTATTTGCCCAACACGAACACCACCCAAGCAAAACGGATAGTGTAAAATCCAACACAGACAAAGCAAAACCCAAAAGTCCGCACACAACGGCAATGGAAATGGTCGGGAACAATCATGTGCATATAGATTACAGTTCGCCAAGTGTGCGTGGGCGTAGTATATGGAATGGTTTGGTAGCCTACAAACAAGTATGGGCAACGGGGGCGCATAAGGCTACATGGATAGAGTTTTCGGAAGATGTGATTATCAACCAGCAAGTCATCAAAAAAGGGAAGTACGGTTTCTTTACCATTCCCGACCAAAAAGAATGGATACTCATTTTGAGCAAAGATTGGGATATGCACTTGGCAGATGACTACAAAGCCGAAAATGATGTGATAAGGCTAAAAGTAAAACCTAAGAAAAACAAGACAATTACCGAAGCCCTTACCTACCAAGTAAAGGCATTGGGAGGCAAAAAAGGACAAATCAATATGTCTTGGGAATACCTGACGGTTGCTTTTGAGTTTGAGAATGTAAATCCGTAAAAATAGCAGCAAAATTTACCTTGCTTTAACTTTTACAAACTCTCATCTTTTGCTTATAGAGTGCATATACCTTGCAAAATTTTCGTCTGTGATGGTGATAGTCATAAAGCTAACTGTTTTGTGTTTGTAGTAAAAATACAGATTTGAACTATAAAAAACAAAGAAAATAGCCTAAGTACGTAAAAGAAGTGGTAGTGCCACACAAGTAATGCTGGGAACTACATTAAAACTAACATTTCTTTGATGAAATGTTAGTTTTGAGCATTACATCTATGGTACTACCAAATTTTCAAAAAAAATTCTGTTGCTTTTATGGAATTGCTGTATTGTCTGTGTCTAAGTAATAAAAACAACTTAAAACAGTTTTTAAAACTATTTCAAACATCACTAAAACAGACTTTTTTATGAAAACCCTCTCAATCATTCAGTTTTTCAGATTATTGGTCGTTTATGCCCTTGTAGGTTTTTTGTGGGCTTGTGCCAATAAACATTCAGACAGCAAGACCGCCACAGAAGCCTCTGGTGGCGAACAGCAAAACATTGCCTACGCCCCTGCACCAATGGACGCAGCTAAAGAAGTTTATCATTCTGCACCTATGGCAGACGGCATCACAAATGAAGAAGCAGCATCTATGCCACCAGCACCGCCAGCAGATGGCAAGAAGGCAGAAAGAAAAAAAGATGAAGACAAAGAAAAATTTAATACAGAAGAATACAATACGATTATAGAAAATCCGTTTGTTACGCCACAAAGTAACCCACTTTCTACGTTTTCTATTGATGTGGACGCAGCCTCTTATACCAACTGCCGTAGGGTGATAGAAATGGGACAGTTGCCACAAAAAGACATGGTGCGGATAGAAGAATTTGTAAACTACTTTGATTATGACTACCCCAACCCTACGGGAGAACATCCTTTTTCTATCAATACAGAAGTGTCTTCTTGTCCTTGGAACTCCCAAAACTACTTGGTACACATTGGTTTGCAAGGCAAAAAACTAAATTATGACCAATTAGACCCTTGCAATTTGGTGTTTTTATTAGACGTTTCGGGTTCTATGGAAGATGCCAATAAATTGCCTTTGTTGAGAAGTTCTTTAAAACTCTTAGTCAATGAATTAAGCAGCAAAGACCGTATTGCGATTGTGGTGTACGCAGGGGCAGCAGGGGTTGTATTGCCATCTACGCCTGCCACAGACAAAGACAAAATTTTTGCAGCCTTAGAAAAACTACAGGCTGGTGGCTCTACGGCTGGTGGCGAAGGAATCCAATTAGCCTATAAAGTAGCCCAAGAAAATTTCATAAAAAATGGCAACAATCGTATCATTTTGGCAACAGACGGAGATTTTAATGTAGGTATCTCGTCTGTGGCAGATTTAGTGAGATTGGTAGAAGAAAAACGCAAAGAAGGCGTATTTTTAACTCTCTGTGGCTTTGGAATGGGCAACTACAAAGACTACACAATGGAAGAAATTAGCAGAAACGGCAACGGCAATTACTATTACATTGACAAAATAGATGAGGCGAAAAAGGTTTTTGTGAAAGAAATGCGTGCAACTTTATTTACGATTGCCAAAGATGTGAAATTGCAGTTAGAGTTTAATCCTGCAAAAGTACAAGCCTACCGTTTGATTGGTTACGAAAACCGTATGTTGAAAGACGAGGATTTTAATGACGACAAAAAAGATGCTGGCGAATTGGGAGCTGGACACACTGTAACGGCATTGTACGAGATTATTCCTGTGGGCGTACAGTCATCTTTTGTAAAAAATGTGGACAAACTCAAATACCAAGTAGCCACACAAACCAATGCAGCCAAAGCCAATGAACTACTTTCTGTGAAGTTCCGTTACAAAAAACCTAACGAAGACGTAAGCAAATTGATAGAGGCTTCTGTCATCAAAGGCGAAATTAAACCCTTAGAAAAAACGTCTAATAATTTCCGTTTTGCAGCAGCCATAGCCGAATTTGGCTTATTGTTAAGAGATTCGGAGTTTAAAGCACAAGCTAACTATGAACAAGTTACAAGTTTGGCTGCCAATGCTTTAGGCAAAGACTCCGAAGGTTATCGTAGAGAGTTTTTGAAGTTAGTAGAAAGTTGTGGGTTATTGGCTAAAAAATAAGTGGTAGTAGTAGTAAAAATGTACCGTACCCTTTAGGGTGCAAGGTCAATTTTAGTTACTTTAAAGTATATTTTTTGTATAATAAAGATAATTAGGTGGTCTTAAAAATGTACTACTAAAGGTGTAATCTTTTCTAGTGTCGTGCTATAAATTGTTATACGTAGTCTTCAAGAAGCTCTATAAAGATGACATCTTTCTAAAAGATGTCATCTTTATAGAGCTTCTTGAAGACAATCAAACTTATTTCTTTGAAAAAAATTAGTTTCACTATAA
>CANGYA010000201.1 GCA_947457925.1 Cytophagales bacterium
ACAACAACCCGCAAACACTAACAAGTCTAATCGGGTCGCAAAAGTAAAACTCTAAAACTAATATACAAAAAATTTCACAACTTTTTTAACCTAAAATTGTCAGATATTTTGTAAAACTTCTACTAACAATCAATTAAATTTTAAAGTAGCTACTTCATCAAACAAAATAGCTACTGGAAAGAAATATGATAACATAGAAAGTTGTTGCTAATTATTATTTATTGCGCAGATTTAAAACCGTACACAAATAAAAACGGCGAAATGCTTTTTTTTAGAAACCAGCATAGGCATTATAATTTTAGGTAGTTTATAAGAAGTAATGCTAAAACAGTTGTATAAGCTACAAACCAGCATTACATCTTTAAGACTACCTAATTTTATCTGCGTGCTAAAAAAACAATCCTTATTATCCTATGCTGAGTTACAAATTTATAAAAAAAGTCTGCTCCACTTCTATGCTGTTGCTAAAAAATCAGATGTTTTACGTATAGAAAAATTAGTAACCTAAGCTTATACATTGGTTTGCAAGAAGAAAGTAGTTTAGAATCCATTGGTGCGGGGCTTCCTATTCAAGAAATAGACCAAACAAGTGCTGTAGAGCAAGTAAAACGTGTTTGCAAAGCAAATATACAGATTGTGAGCTATTATTTTTCTCTTTTATCACCGCATTATTGGCGGGCATTGCACAAAAGAGGACAGGGTTAGTTTTGGTCATAGACGGGACAGATTTAGGTAAACATTGTGGTGCATTAATGATTTCGGTAGTAGTGGATAAACGTGCCTTACCTTTAGTGTGGTTGGTCAAAGAGGGTAATAAGGGTCATTTTTCAGCCGCAGCCCATGTATGCTTAGTGCAACCACTCAAGTCTTTGTTGCCTGCGTGTAAAAAGCTCATCTTGTTGGGTGGTTGCGAGTTTGATTCGTGGGACTTACAAGCCTATGCCCTTTCGCAAGGCTGGTCGTATGTCTTTCGAACCGCCAAGAATACAGTCATAGAAGACTCGCAATGTGATAGTTATGCGGTGGGAGAATTGTGTGCAGACAGTAAGACAGGGTATCTATTGGTAGAAAATTTTCGTATCGGCAGACGTAGAAAAGGCAGAGTAAATGTATTGGAATGGCATAAAAAAGGCGAAAAAGCCCCTATTTATTTGCTTTCCAATTTTGAATGGGCAAAAAACATCATTACTTATTATCGGAGAAGATGGGGCATAAAGACTTTGTTCGGCGATTTAAAATCCAGAGGCTTTCCTCTTCATAAGACCCGTGTCAAAAAACCTGAAATGTTATGCAATTTGCTTATTTTGGTAGCTATTGCTTTTTGTCTGTGCTTTATTGTGGGGCTTGCAGAGGCTTTATTGAAAGATATTTCACCGAAAATATTGAGGCAAGACAGATTAGAAAGCTATTCTATTTTTCATATAGGGAAGAAACTGCTGGAGTTTTGCATACAAAAAATAGCTGTTTTTATATCCAATTTTGCAAAATTTTAAATAAATATTTTTGTGTACCGTTTTAAATAGTTACTTAAAAAAATGTACCATAACAAAACTGTCATGGTACATTTTTAGCACAAATTAAAAATAGTTGCTTTTAGACAGCTACTTTTTTAATCGTGATACTGTTAATTGTATCCCCTTGTTTGATTAAGTCAATCACTTCTGTACCTACTATCACTTTGCCAAAACAAGTGTGGTTACGGTCTAAGTGTTGTGTATTTTGGCGGTTGTGGCAAATAAAAAACTGCGAGCCACCCGTATCTCTGCCTGCGTGTGCCATAGATAACACACCTTTGTCGTGAATTTGTTTTACACCAGTCAATTCACATTTGATTTTGTAACCCGGACCTCCACGACCTGTACCTTCTGGGCAACCGCCTTGAATCACAAAGTCTGGAATGACACGATGAAATTTCAAGCCATTGTAAAAGCCTTTTTCTATTAAATCACAAAAGTTTTTTACTGTATTCGGAGCATCATCATCATACAATTCTGCCTCCATAATTCCTTTTGCAGTGTCAATGACTGCATATAATTTTTCTTGTGCCATTTTTTAAAATAAATTTTAAGTGGTAAATGTTGCAGCAAAACTAAGAAAGTCATTAGACTTTTAAGTTATTTTTTTTGTTTTTTCATTGCCAAAGTCATATCCATAACCAAAGGTAGTGCATTGTCTTCCATTTCATGCACAACTGAAAAAATATATTTACCTTTTTCCGTTAATTGTAAGCCCGAAATGATAGTCATTTCTGTATCGCAAATATCTCCTGCTGCTTCGCCCTTCAAGCTACCATCTGCATTACGTATATCAAAAGTAAAATACTTTTTGTCTGTTTTCCCTGAAGGTGTTGTGTAGTTTAATCTTAGGTTAAGACTTTTAAAGGCTATCAATGTACCATGTCGTAGTGTTACGACTAAATCTACAGGGGTAGAGGTATCTTCTACCTGCATTGTAAAAATCATAGGTACTTCTTTAAGCCAAACACTATTAGGCACATCAAGGCGTTGTTCTACCATA
Source organism: Cytophagales bacterium (assembly GCA_947457925.1). Lineage (GTDB taxonomy): Bacteria > Bacteroidota > Bacteroidia > Cytophagales > Thermoflexibacteraceae > JAAFKA01. The sequence goes on from CANGYA010000201.1 coordinate 2,518, forward strand.
GCTCCACTACAACCCAAAAGGGTAGAAAGTAGTAAGATACAAAAAAAATTCTTCATAGTTATAAAAATTTTGTTCCTTTCAAAAATAGAGAAAGTGCAGTGATTTTCTTGCTGTTTTTGCGATTAAATTTATCTCCAACCACCGCCCAATGCTTTGTAAATATCTATTACCGCATTGAACTGTTCCTTTTTCAAATCTGCCAACTCCAAACGAGTTTGTAGAGAATTTTTTTGTGTCAAAATCACCTCCAAATAGGAAGCTCTGCCTGTAGAGAACAAAGTCTGTGAAATATCAGTAGATTGTGCCAATGTAATTACCTCTTGGTTTTTGAGGGCATACATTTCTTCCAAATTGCTCAATTTGATAAATTGGCTATACACTTCTTTGTAGCCTCGCAATACTTTTTGTTGGTAATTGAGCAAAGCCTCTATTTCCACAGATTTAGCATAGCTAAACTTGGCTTTTATCATACTCCGATTCAACAAAGGGGCAGACAATCCGCCCAACAGATTGTAACCAATAGACTCTGGCGACAACAAAAACTGCGGGTTAAAACTCTGCAAACCTGCCGTAGCCGTAATATTTAACGAAGGATAAAAGGCTGCTCGTGCTGCTTGTACGTCTGCGTTGGCAGCCAACAGTTCGTATTCTGCCTCACGCACATCTGGGCGGTTTGCCAATAAGTCTGTGGGTACGCCTGCATGAATTACTTTGGGAATGAGTTGTTGGAACAAAGACGTATTGCGGGAAATAGGCTGTGGGAAACGTCCTAACAAAAAGTTAAGCCGATTTTCTATTTCCAAAATCCTTTGGCGTATGCCTATCTCCAAACTCTTAAAATTCAATACTTGTGCCTCAAACTGCTTGACTGCCAACTCATTAGATGTACCTGCGGATTTCTGAATTTCTATAATTGCCAAAGATTTTTCTTGTAGTGCTATTGTCTGCCGAATAGTTGTGAGTTCATTGTCTAAAGTCAATAAATCATAATACATTTCAGCTACATTAGCTATGACGCTGGTCATAATATATTTTCGGGCTTCTACCGTAGCCAAATAACGGCTTAGTGCTGCTTTTTTGGTGTTTTTGAGTTTTTTCCAAATATCCACTTCCCAAGAGGCTTGTAAACCCACAGTCAAATCGGGTAAAACCTGTGGCACTACTTCCTCTCTGGTGATATTAGGCGAAAACTGTACGTCATAGTTACCCACTGCGTCTGCTGTATAACGCCCAAATTTTTTGACACCAGCCCCAGCCACCGCATTTACGTATGGCAAAGGCAACCCTTTGGTAGCTATTACTTGCGACTGTGCTTGTTCGGTGCGTTGCAGGGCTATTGCCAAATCTAAATTATTGCGTAGGGCAGTGTCTATCAAGCTACGCAGCGTAGAATCGACAAAGTATTCTCGCCAAGACAGCATAGCGGAGTTTTCGGCATCGGGTTGGTTGCGAAAAGCTGCGGGCATTTTGCGGTGCAAAGTAGCTTTTAGAGGTTTAACGGGTTGGCATTGCGAAAAAAATAGCAAGACAGCCAGCCAAAGGGCTAAAATATAAGTAGGTGTATATAAAAATGGTGTAAATCTATTTTTTTTCATGGTAATAGTCTTTAAAAGTTAATTTTTGTAGTACAGACTTTATTCCTTTGAAGTGGCTTACTTCAAAGGAATAAAGTCTGTACGATTGGTGCATTAGGAAGGTATTTGTTTTTTATGCACGAATTGGGCAAAAATAAAGTATAAACCCGGTATGATAATTACGCCGAACACCGTACCGAACAACATACCGCCTGCTGCCGCTGTACCAATGGTTTGGTTGCCGATAGCCCCTGCTCCAGAAGCCATGACTAAGGGCAATAAACCCGCAATAAAGGCAAAGGAAGTCATCAGGATAGGTCTTAGGCGAGATTCTGCCCCTTCTATGGCTGCTTGTAGGGGTGTCATGCCTTGTTCTTGTTTGAGCATCGCAAACTCTACTATCAAAATGGCATTTTTGCCCAACAAACCTATCAACATGACCATTGCCACTTGAGCATAAATGTTGTTTTGCAAGCCCATGACATACAACAAAAACATTGAACCAAAAATACCCGTAGGCAAAGACAAAATAACGGGTAGTGGGTAAATGAAACTTTCGTATTGGGCTGCCAAAATCAAATAAACAAATAACAAGCTGATAGCGAAGATGATAGCCACTTGATTACCCGCCAATACTTCATCTCTACTCATACCCGACCACTCAAAAGTATAACCTCTTGGCAGCACTTCTTTAGCTACACGCCCTACCGCAGCTATAGCCTCGCCACTGCTGTAGCCATTGGCAGGTTCGCCGTTAATCATGGCAGAGGGGTACATATTGTAACGGGTGAGTTGTTCGACACCGTACACTCTTTCTATGGTGGCAAAAGCCGAATAAGGCACCATTTCGCCCTCGTCATTCTTGACATACAAGTTCAAAATGTCTTCGGGTTGTCGGCGGTAGCGTGGCAAAGCCTGTATCATTACTTTATACATTTGCCCAAAACGAATAAAATTAGTGGCATAGTAACTACCAATCAAGGACTGCAAATTGTCCATTGCGTTTTCTATGGCTACATTTTTTTGGGCTGCCTTGTCATTGTCTATTCTCACTAAATATTGTGGAAAATTAGCATCAAAACTTGTAAAAACATTGGTCAATTCGGGTTGTTTGTTCAGTGTTTCTACAAATTTTTTGGTCATTTCGTTGAGTTGTTGCAAATTTCCGCTGCCTGTACGGTCTTGTAGCCTTAGCTCAAAACCACTTGCATTGCCATAACCCGGGATAGCTGGTGGCGGAAAAAACTGGATACTTGCGTCTTTTAGATGTTTGGTATGTCGGGTCAAACTATCTATGAGGTTATCTACAGACAAAGTACGGTTTTCCCACGCCTCTAAACCAATGGTTGCCATACCAAAAGATGCTCCCGAACCGTCTGTCATCATACTAAAACCCGACAAGGTAGAAACTGTAGCTACGCCATTCATCTTTTGAGCTACTTCCTGCACACCGTCCATAATGGCTTGGGTTCTTTCCAAAGTAGCCCCCGAAGGTGTCGTTACGTTGGCATAAATTGTTCCTTGGTCTTCGGAAGGAATAAAACTTGTGGGCAGTAGTTTGTTGAGTATGCCTGCACTTATCGTAAAAAACAACAGTACGCCAAACGTAACCACTCGCCTATTGGCAATAAGTTCTATCAAACGACGGTAACGGTGCGACAGTTTATCATAATTTTTGTTGAAATGGTAAAAGAAAATGCCTAACCATGTCGTAGGTTTTTTCTTTTCATGTTCTTTCAAAAACAAAGCACACAAGGCGGGGGTCAAAGTCAAACTATTGATACCCGACAAGACTATGGCAATGGCTAAAGTAACCGAAAACTGTCTGTAAAATACGCCCACAGGTCCCGACATAAAGGCTGCTGGAATGAATACGGCAGACATGACGAAGGTAATAGAGATTAAAGCCGAAGTAATTTCTTGCATAGATGCAGCCGTAGCCTCTTGGGGAGGCAAGTGCGTATCTTCCATTTTGGCGTGTACCGCCTCTACAACCACAATGGCATCATCTACCACAATACCAATCGCCAAGACTAAGGCAAACAACGTAAGCAAATTGACCGAAAAGCCAAAAAGATACATGAAAGAAAAAGTACCAATCAACGAAACAGGAATGGCAATGATAGGAATAATGGTGGAACGGAAGTCTTGTAAAAACAAAAAGACCACAAAAGCCACCAAAATAAAGGCTTCTATCAAGGTTTTGAGGACTTCATGAATAGAGGCATCAAGGAAACGAGAAACGTCATAACTAATAGTGTATTCCATGTTAGGCGGAAAGGTAGTACGTTTCAATTCCTCCATTTTTTTCTTGACATCTGCAATGACTTGTTTGGCATTAGACCCCGGTCTTTGCTTCAAAATAATAGCTGCCGAAGGTTTGCCGTTTTCTTTAGATAATACGTCATAGTCCAAAGAACCAAACTCTATTTCTGCTACATCTTTAAGGCGTAAAATTTTACCGTCTGCATCTGCCTTCAGTACAATATTTTCATACTGCTCTTTGCGTGTAAATTTGCCTGTATATTTCAAGACATATTGCAAAGATTGGGCTTGTTTGCCCGAACTTTCGCCAATTTTACCCGGTGCAGCCTCTATGTTTTGCCTCCGCAATGCTTTTTGTATATCTTCTGCCGAAATATGATAATTAGTCATACGGTCTGGCATGAGCCACACACGCATCGCATATTCCCTCGCACCCATGATATCGACAAAACCTACTCCATCTATTCTTTTTAACTCTGCTAATACATTAATATCTGCAAAGTTGTAAATGAATTCTTCGGTTACAGTGGTATCTTGGCTGATAAGGTTCAGGTACAACAACATACTGTTTACTTCTTTTTCGGTGGCTACCCCCGCCTTAATAACCTCTTCGGGCAACTCGTCTAATACGGTGGACACCCTATTTTGCACGTTTACGGCTGCTAAATCTGGGTTTGTGCCTACTTGGAAATATACTTGAATAATACTTGTACCGTCATTCCCCGAAACAGAAGTCATGTACGTCATGTTGGGTACACCATTAATGGCTCTTTCTAAGGGCGTAACTACGGCTTTTGCACACACTTCGGCATTTGCCCCTGTGTACTTGGTTGTTACGGTAACGGCTGGCGGTGCAATATCTGGGTACTGCGTAACGGGCAATTCGTACAGAGCCAAAGCTCCCAACAATGTAATAAATATAGAAATGACCAAAGAAAGAATTGGTCTATTGACAAAGAAACTTGACATAGAAAGAAAAAGATTAAAGTGAAAAAAAGGAATAGTTTAGTTTTGGGCTAACTGCCGAATAATGACTTGCAAGTCCTTTGTTTCGGGTTGCACCGCCATACCTTCTTTCACATCTTGTGTTCCTTCATAAATAATACGGTCTTCCGAACTTAAACCACTTTCTACGATATACAAGTGAGGAATACGTAATTTGGGCGTAAAACTACGCATACGGGCTACGTTGTCTTTGTCCAATACAAAGACATAAATTTTATCTTGTATCTCAAAAGTAGATTTTTGAGGAACGACCATTACGTTTTTGAGTTTGCGTCTGATACGCACTTTGCCACTTGCCCCATGCCTCAAAATATTGTCGGGGTTAGGAAAAATAGCCCTAAAAGCAATACTACCTGTTTGGTCATCAAATTCGCCTTCCACCGTTTCTATCTGCCCTTTGTAGGCGTGTTCTCGGTTATTGGCTAAAATCAACGACACTTCATTGGTTTCGGCAGTAGCTTTGAGATGTAGGGCAAAATCTAAGTATTCTTTTTCAGAAATATTGAAGTAAGCATACATAGATTGGTTGTCTGAAATACTGGTAAGCAAGCTACCCTCATCTATCAAACTACCAATTTTATTAGGAATACGGTCTATTACACCATCAAAAGGGGCTTTTACTTCGGTATAAGACAAACGTAGTTTACACGCATCTTCATACGATTTAGCTTCTTCTATTTTGGCTGCTAAGGCTGCTAATTTTGCCTCTGCCATTTCTTGTTCTGTTTTCGAAACAATGTTTCTACTCACTAAAGTCTTGACGTTTTCTAAATTGAGTTCCGCAGATTTGGCTTCTGCAATGGCGTTTTTGAGCTGGGCGTGGGCTTTGAGGACTTCGCCATGGTACTCTTGGCTGCTGATGCTGAATAAAATTTGCCCTTTTTTTACTTTTTCGCCTTCGTCTATATGTATTTTTTCCATATAGCCCTTTACTCTGGCACGTAGTTCTACGTTTTTGAGAGATTGGATACTGGACACATAATTGTTATGGTGTACCGTATCTATATAAATAGGTTGGATAATAGGATAGGACGGTGGTAGTGTTGTTGCATTTTCGGGCTTTGCCGAGCAGCCACTTAACCATATTGACACCAAAAAAAGGTGTAATAAAACGAATTTTTGAAGACTTTTTTCCATGAATAAATAATTGAAAATAAGTGTTTGTTAAAATGCAACGATAAAACTACTGCAAGGATACGATTTTAATAATCTTGAATAGATATTAAAAGTTTATTAGAATTGTTAAATCTTGTTAAGCTGCTTACTTGTGTAGTCTGGAGAGTAGTTGCCAAGAAGTATTTGTGAAAGTTATTTAAAAACATCTTTGGCAGAGCTACAAAAAAATAGAAGTTGTTTAGGATTTAGCATTAACTCTCAATCTTGTGCCTATACTTTCATGAAAAATTAAATTTACCACAAGGACACAAGCACACAAAGGTAATAGTAAAAAAACTTGTGAACTTGTGTCCTTGTGGTGAAATAGCAATGGCAAAAATCAAAAAGAGGCTTAATAATAGACGCAATAGTGGATAAAAAGATGAATTCTAAACAACTTCATAAAGAAAAGTGCTTACTTTTGTAAAATGAAAATTTTGTGTAGATGGAAAAAATAGTTGTAGAAACAAACAAAACTGCCCCCCCTACAAAATCGGCAGTGAAAGATATTAGAAAAATGACTTTAGCGGAAATC
>CANGYA010000202.1 GCA_947457925.1 Cytophagales bacterium
AATTGTTATACGTAGTCTTCAAGAAGCTCTATAAAGATGACATCTTTCTAAAAGATGTCATCTTTATAGAGCTTCTTGAAGACAATCAAACTTATTTCTTTGAAAAAAATTAGTTTCACTATAAGTTTTTAAAGCACGACCCTAAGAAACCTTACGGGGGTTTGTTATTAATTTGTTATTTTTAGTACGGTTTTTGCTAACCAATTCCTAACAACCTAATCGTCCAGTCAGACCAAGCAACTACAACCTCTTTTTTTTACCTATTTGCTTATTTGGTAATGACTCCCTTATTGATTTTAAAAGACTATGAAATACTTTACGAAGGAGAACACTGTGTTTTGTATGATATGCGTAATGACGTACCACACACTGCGTTTGTATTTTGGAAGGGATTTTATAGGTTAGATAATCCTTTTTTTGAAAAGGACATGAAAATAGTCCTTAATTTTATTCGTGAAAAGTGTATTAGAGTATTAATTTCAGACTATTCGCAATCCAAAATTATGACAGATGAAGTCATAGCTTGGTTACAAGAACATTGGTATTCGTCTGCACATAGGTATGGCTTACGCAACGAGGCTGCCTTAGCTCCTGAAAGTATTTTTGCAAAAATCACACTGAACAACTTGTTTAAGCCCGAAAAACTAAGCAACATACAAGTAAATTTATTTGCTAATTTTGAGGAAGCACGCCAAAATGCAGTGAGTTTAGCCAAAAAACTATGGAATCTTCATGAAGAATCTCCATCTATGACATTTGATATGAGTAGCGAAGAAAAGCTGCAAAATGTCTATGAAATGTTTGCCACTATGGAGCAAAACAGCATGGCAGTAGCTGAAACACCTTCTTTTAATAACTTACAAGAGGCAATAGAAGATGTTGATAATCAAAATTTTATATCAAATACAGACACCCTAACAGAAGAAAATGGTGAACTGCAAGATACAGCACAAGATGAGTTGGATAGTTTGAACAATATCATGCTGGAGCTGAATACTGCCCATCAACAATTACCTTTGGCAGAAAAAATGGTAACTTTAACAGATACCCCTGCAATGCCTAATGAAGAAATACAAGCTGCTTAAAATAAATACTGTAGTGTGGGCTTCACAGCCCACACATAGCTTGTTATGGCTTAAAATTATAGATAATTTGATAACGACATTATTTATTTGTACCACAGACTTCAGTCTGTGTTGAATTAAAATCACAGACTGAAGTCTGTGGTACGAATTGCAATTTTCTACAAATTTAAAATGTCAGTATCTAAATCAATTATTTTTGACCACTGCCCTAATATTTATTCATGTATCCACTCCGTTTTGTCTTCTATCGAGCTGCGGCGAGTGGAGGGGTAATCTTTGGCTTTGCAACCTAAATAAAAGAAGCCCAAACATTGGTCTTGTGCTGCTAAACCCAAAAAAGATTTCATTTCTTGGGTAAAAGTACCGCCACCTGTACTCCAATAACCTGCTAAATCGTAGGCAGTTACAGACAAATAAATGTTTTGAACGGCACAAGCCACCGCACAAATTTCTTCTATTTCAGGCACTCTGTTTTGCGTATCTCTGTGCATACAAATAGCTATGACGTGAGAAACTTTGTGATGTTGCTCAAAAAATTTGTCGTATTTTTCTTGCGAAAATTTTTCGGGGGCAGTATGAACTTGATAAATCTCCGCCATTTTAGCAAAGAGTTTTTCCAAACCTTTCCCCACAAAAACCTTGAACCGCCAAGGCTCTGTAAGGCGGTGCGTAGGGGCAAGATTTGCGTTCTCGAGGATTTGGCGAACAATGCTGTCGTCTATTTTTTCGCCTGTGTATTGGGCAGTTCCCACAGACCTGCGGTTTTTGAGTAATTCGTTAAATTCGGAAATATTGTATTGCATAGTTTTATATTTTATACGTTACCACTTTTTAAAAATAAAAAATACCGCCAAGACAATCAATATAAAGCCTACAATATAGTTCCACCGCAATTCTTCTTTGAGAAAAAAGATAGAAAAGAACAAAAAGACAGTTAGACTTATCACTTCTTGAATAGTTTTTAGCTCTGTGGCGTTGAATTGCCCATGCCCATAACGGTTAGCTGGCACTTGAAAAATATATTCAAAAAAAGCTATACCCCAACTCACTAATATCACTTTCCAAAGAGCTACTTCTTTGTATTTAAGATGCCCATACCATGCAAAAGTCATGAATACATTAGAAATAAGCAATAAAATAATGGTTCTCATCTATGTATAAGTAATTGGAAAAAATAAATGTACCACAGACTTTAGTCCAATGCTATTAAGCTAAGAAATTATTTTTTAGTGCCGTTAGGCACGAAATAGTTATAGCAATGTTATTTTAGTTTTCCTCAAAGTGCCGTAGGCACGATATTTCGTGCCTACGGCACTTTGAAGGAGTCAGTAGTATTTTTTACTATAAATATTTCGTTGCCCACAATGGAATTGCTAACGGCACTTTTTTAAAAATAACTAATTGATAATCAAATAGTTATTTGCATTCTTGTTTTACTTTCTTAGCTTAATAGCATTGGACTAAAGTCTGTGGTGCAATATTATCAATTAATTAGCTACTCATACTTAAGATAAAAAGTTTGGCGTAGCCTACAAGAAAAGTGTACACAAAATTATCTTATTTTTTGCTATTTTGCAAATTACTCAACAAGTTGGTCAAGTTTTCGGTATATTGTGTGATGTTGTCCATCAGTTGCTGAATGTCTTTGTCGTCTGCTTGTGGAAACAATTTTTTGATTTCTTCATTGGTAGTTATCAAAGTTTCCTTCGCCTTTTTATAGTCTTTAAGCAAGACAGCCTCTGCCATATTTTTAAGGGCATAGTTCATCAAAGCCACACCATAGAGTTTTTTATCCTCTTTCTCCATGTTGTATTCCAACTCTCCCGTAACAGGCGACCAACTCAATGTAACTTGTATTTCTCTCTTTACTTGTTGTTGGGTATGCAAATCAAAATACTTAGTAATAATCGTAACAGGTTCTTTTTCAAGAGTTTGTGTAGGATTTACTAAGGTAAATTTGATTAAACCAATTTGGTCTGCCATGCCCGCATAAATTTTAGGAAGTTTAGCCACTAATTTTCCTTCTCTTTTTTCTTCCAAAGGAAACCCATGTAATTGAGCAAATAGCAACTGTTTATTATATAAAATTTCTATTTTGGCATTTTCTGCAATAGGACTTATCAAATGATTTAATTCGTTGATAAAAGCCTCTTGTACGCCAGTGGCTTTTTTGGGCAATTCTATCAAACCGCCGCCTTGTGTAGCTAATTTTTGTAACAAAGCCAAATTATAGTCTTCGCCTACTCCCACCGCAGACAATTCATAACCTTTGTCGTTTTCGGTTTTAGACTTAGCAATAGTTTCCACAGGGTTGTCGCCACCGTAACCGTCAGACAATAAAATGACTCTGTTGGTTTTGTTCTTTTTGAAGTTCTGAGCCAAACTTTTATAGCCTAATTCCAAGCCCGACCAAATATTTGTGCCATTATCCGCCTCTATACGTGCTATTTGGTCTTGAATTTCCTTGCGTTGGCTGCCTACTTTTTGCGGAGCTACCAGCACTCTTGCTTCATCATCAAAAACTGTGATACTAATAATGTCATTATCTCGTAGTTTTTGTACTACTTTTTGCAAAGCCTCTTTTACATTGTTTATCCTTTCTTCGCCCATCATAGAGCCACTTTTATCTATGACAAAAGAAAGATTAAGATTATCAGCTACTTGTGTATTAGCACTTTGGGCTTCTGCCGAAAAACCTATTTGTAAAACAGCTTGCGTAGATTTTTCATTAATTTTATTGTAAAATTTGGCGTGAGTCAGCAAAGTTTCCCCTGCTTTGGGCTGTGGAAATTGCTTAGTAAAAAAATCTTGAAACGGCACTAAATACAAATTATCAGGCGTTGGCAAAAACCTTTCAGGGTACTGTAGCCTTTCCAATGGCGAATACGTCAAGGTTTTGTTACTATAACCTATTCCCTTGTTTCTCTGCAAGTTAAAAACATCTACATTAGATTGAAAACGGAAATTAATCATGTAAGCATCGCCTTTTGGCAATAGAAAACGTACTTTGCCTTCGGTGTCTGTTTGCCCTATATACACTTTTTTGGTTTTAATGGCACACAAATAGACTGTATTGTTGGCGGGGTTGCCGTTTTCGCCTCCTCTTACGTTAAGCGTAGTCATCACACGAGAAGATGTACTATGATTTTCTGGGCTAAGGTCTTGGCGAATAGTATCATTTTTTATAGTTTCTTTTAATACGGTAGGTTCATAGACAAACTTTTTCCATGCCGAATAACGGGGAACATTCGGAATATCCACGTAGTCATAACTAGCAATGCCGTCTATGTCTATTTCATAATCTTGTTGAATAGGCACTTTGAAAGTTGCCGTACCTTTTGCGTCTGTGTAGGCGGTGTAGGTAGTTGCAAGGGCATAACAAGTAAGCTGCACAGGGAAATTTTCTAAGGGCTGTTTGTTGGCTTGTTGTACTTCTACTTTGACAATAGCCTCTTTTTCTGTGGCTTTTTCGGCACTGGTAAAATTTTGGCGAATAACCACTAAGTTCAATTTACTGCGGTCTATGACGGGACGGGTAATCCGCAAATAATGTTGGTAGTCATACGTAATAGTGCGTGAAATGCTGCCTGTCATGGCTTTTAGCTCAAATTGCCAATCGTAGTAATCCGTAATTTTGAGGACACTGATTTGCCAAAATTTGCCCGAAGTAAAGTTGTAAGTTGCCACTCCTGCCGAATTGGTACGTACATTTACCTTTTGTTTGCTTTGCATTTCTGTAAATGTAACGTCTGTATTTGCCATAGCTTGCCCTCTGTTGTCCACAACTTTTAGGCTGTATTGAATATTGGGCTGTTGGGCAAAGGCAATGCAACTGCACCAAAACCATAAGCTAAGGGAGAAAAAAATTGAGTAGGTTTTCATGTTTGACACTTTTAGTTCACTGTTTCATTGCAACAAAACTTGAAATGTCAATTTACCACATACAATTAGATTTTGCGACTTACGAAAAAGAACTTACCACCTTACTTAACAATTACAGAAAAAGTACCTATTTTTGCAACTTTGTTGTAAGAACTCATGCTCAACGCACTTATTCTTTTTGTCGTTACTTTTGCCACAGGTTTGGCTGTCTTCAAAATCCCTGTTATAAAGCCTATTTACTTCAAATATTCATTAGCTTTTAGTGGTGCTTATTTGTTTACATTGACGTTGGTACACATCTTACCCGAACTATTTTCAGAGGCTTCTTCACCTTACCAAATTGGCTTGTTTGTCGTGCTGGGCTTTTTATTACAAGTAGTCATCGAGTTTTTTACGGAAGGTGTAGAACATGGACACCTCCACCACCACGAACACCACGAATCTCACTCTCGGATTTATACTTTATTAATAGCCCTATTCATTCATGCTTTGTTAGAAGGTTCGTTGTTGGGACACCCCGCACACCACCACCACGAAGAAGATAGCACCACGTCTTTGTTATTTGGTATGGTTTTACACAAAATTCCAGAGGCTTTTGCCCTTGCATCTGTTTTGTTAAGTAGTTTGGCAAAACGTAGATATATTCTTTTGTGTATTGTGTGTTTTGCTGCTGCCTCACCCATTGGCATTTTGGGAAGTAATTTTATAGGTGATTTACAACTTATTACCCCAAAAGGCTTAGAAATTTTGTTTGGGATTGTGGCGGGCAATTTTTTACATATCTCTACCACTATATTTTTTGAAACAAGCCCCGAACATCAATTCAGTGGAAAACGTATGCTGTGTATTATATCAGGTATTTTAATTGCTGCTGCTGTAGAAATTTTGTTGTAAACAACTTCTTAGTTGATGAATCTACAGAAGTTTTTTATCAATTCTTATTGATAAAAAATTTGAGTTCAAATAAATAATACCTATCTTTGTGTTAAATACTTGCTGATAGATTATGTTTGTCTGTTCTTAGAGTGGATAAAATTCTTTCAAACTCTTTTCAAAAAATTTTTTACTAAAATACACCATTTACATTAATCATTGTGCGTAAGCACTTAACCTTCAATATTTTTCAGTATGAGTAACCAACAAAAAAGCCTTAGAAACGAAAAATTAAGAACTTATAAGTTCCTACAAGCTATGCAAGAAGACAGCTATTACCCTAAATCTATTGTGAAAAAGGGGAAAGAATTGCTGGTTAATTTGTGTGTTGAAATAGAAGCAACAGAACCTAATAATTTGGCAGCCCTCTATGCTCTTACTCATGCTACAATAGAGGAGTTCAACGAATTAGAGTTAGAATTTGATGAGCATGATAGCGAAATAGACGATACAGCCAAAGATGCTATCTGTGGCGATATAGAGTTTATAGCGAAAAGCTACGGCTTTGAAAATGCAGATAAAGAGGAACTTACAGCCCCAAGAGAGTGGTAAACCACCAACAAGGATACAAGGAAACTTAAGAACTTAGTCAATAGTTCGTAAGTGTACTTGTATCCTTGTGGTAAAAACAAAACTATAAAATAGCACCAAAATAGTCTATAATCTCTTTCACTTCTTCTTCCCATAATTGGTACAAAATAGGCTTGCTTGGGCTTGCATCAGACAAAAAACTTGCAATTTGTAGGTTTAATAAATACAGTCCATCTGCCACGTTATCAGGCACATAAATCAATTCTGTTATCGTACAGTCTTTGCGAATTTCTTTTTCATCAATCGGCTGGTGGCATGGCGGTAATCCCCAAAAATTGCGGTGTGCAGACAATGCCCCTTCGTCCCATTCTTTGTCCACAGAAGGCAAATCTAATAATAAATGCTTGATGCCCTTGTCTGCCAAGTATGTGCCAATACTTGCCTCTAAATACGGTGGATTTGTGCCTGAATAATGCCTTGTTTTCTTTGTATCATCATTCGGTAAAGTCCTGATAATCAAGGTATCTGGACGGTTATATAGCACATTTTTTTCTATACTTTCTAAAGTAACTATTTGGTCGCCATTGGGCAGCGTAAGCAAAGGAACAGTGATTAAAAGAGCCAAAGAAAAAAAATCTTTGTGGCACTCGTGAATGGTAGCTCCGTCTGTGCTAATGTGTCCGTAACATTCTGTATGTGTGCCGTTGCCGTGTGGCGTAAGGCTGATGCGTTGGTAATTGCAAGAACCACCTTGTAAAGTGCTACCCACAAAGTCGCCTACGGCTATGGTGCTGTACGTTACCTCGTCTGCATAGTAACAGTTTACAGTGTCTTGCCCTGTTTTCAGTGGCAAAGAAATATCTATAGGTGCAGTTAAATCTGCCCGATAATGCCTGCCCGATTTTTCTAAGTAAATTCGCATAAGGGTTTGTAAATGAAGTAGTTTGATAGTAAGTAAAGTGAGTTGCATAGTATTAAAAAGTACCGTACCCTTTAGGGTGCAAGGTCAATTTTAGTTGCTATCGAATATATTTTTGGGTAGTGGTCGAGAATGTATGATAAATAAATACTTAATTATCAATAATTGGCTGCACACAGATAACACATATTTGGCGGATAACCGCAGATAAAAAATCTGTGAATATCTTGTCGTCTGTGTTCCATTAAATAATTGATAACCAAAAAATTAGATAAGCATATATTTTGTACCAATACCAAAAAATTATATTATTATTGACCTTGCACCCTAAAGGGTATGGTACACTATTCTACCTGTGTTAATTATCAATTATTTTCGTAATTAACAAATTCGCAATTACTTCAACACGCCTAACTCTTTACCCGCCTCTGTAAAGGCAGCAATAGCTTTGTCTAAATGGTGTCTTTCATGTACTGCCGAAATCTGCACACGAATACGAGCCTTGCCATGTGCCACCACAGGGTAGTAGAAACCAATGACATAAATGCCTTTTTCCAATAATTTTTCAGCAAATTTTTGAGCCAAAGGAGCTTCGTATAACATGATAGGCGTAATGGGGTGTTCACCTTTCAAGATGTCAAAGCCCGCAGCCGTCATTTTTTCTCTGAAATACTTGGTATTTTCTTCTAATTTATCTCTCAATGCCGTTGTTTCTGTGAGCATATCCATTACCGCAATGCCCGCACCTACCACCGCAGGAGGCAGCGTATTGGAGAACAAGTAGGGTCTTGACCTTTGGCGGAGCATCTCAATAATTTCTTTGCGACCAGACGTAAAACCGCCAATAGCACCGCCCAACGCCTTGCCCAACGTGCCTGTGATGATGTCCACACGACCCACCACGCCACAATGTTCGGGTACACCACGCCCTGTTTTGCCCAAAAAGCCCATGCTATGACATTCATCAGACATGACCAACGCCTTATATTTATCTGCCAAATCACAAATTTTGTCGAGTTGGGCTATTGTACCGTCCATAGAAAATGCCCCATCTGTTACAATAATTCTGTGGCGACAGTCCTGTGTAGCTTTGAGTTGTTCTTCTAAGTCCGCCATGTTGTTATGCTTATAGCGGAATCTCTTTGCCTTACACAAACGTACACCGTCTATGATAGAGGCATGGTTGAGTTCATCAGAAATAATAGCATCTTGTTCATTGAACAAAGGTTCAAAAACACCGCCATTCGCATCAAAAGCTGCTGCGTATAAAATGGTGTCCTCTGTCCCTAAAAACTTAGCTATTTTTTGTTCCAATTCTTTGTGAATGTCCTGCGTACCGCAAATAAAACGGACAGACGACATACCAAAACCATGTGAGTCAAGGGCTTTGTGGGCTGCTTCCAATACTTTTGGGTGTGAAGACAAGCCCAAATAGTTATTGGCACAAAAATTTAGTACCGTTTTCACTTCGCCAGAAGGCAGTTGCACCGTAATTTCTGCACCTTGTGGCGATGTAATAATTCTTTCTCTTTTAAAAAGCCCTGCCTCGTGAATTTTTTGCAGTTCTTCTTGTAATACAGGTTGGAGTGTTGCGTACATGGTTAAAGACTTTTTTATTGTTTTTGTAGTTAGTTAAACGTTGGCAATGGTAGCAGACCTTGACAATCGTA
>CANGYA010000203.1 GCA_947457925.1 Cytophagales bacterium
CTACTTATCTTCAATCTCTCAAAGTAAGAGAAATGAATAACTTAATGAATGATAAATTTGGAGTGTCTATTACCTACAACAATATAGGCAATATCTACCAGTTACAAAATGAGAATGAATTAGCTTTAGAGTATCATAGAAAGGCACTAAAGTTACGAGAAGAACTTAATGATAAATTAGGTATTGGGCAAACTTTGCATAATATGGGGCTAATTTATCGCCGTCAGGGTAAAGAAGAAGAAGCTCTGACCGTTTTTAAACAGTCGTTACAAATCCGAGAAGCTATTAAAGATAAACAAGGCTTAGGTTCAAGTTATGTAGTCTTAGGTACGCATTATAGCCAACAAAAACAGTATCAAGAGGCATTAGACTATTATACAAAGGCATTGGTTATTAATGAAGAAATTAAAGAACGTAGGGGAATTATTTATTCTTATATTGGTTTGGCAGAAGTAAACCAAAATCTCAAAAATTTTGATAAAGCCATAGAGTTAGGACTATTAGCCTATAATAAAGCTGTGGAAATAAAGGCAAAACAAGAGGAGAAAGATGCAATAGAAAGGCTATATTTTTTGTATAAGGCTAAAGGTGAGCCAGATAAGGCGTTGAAATACCATGAATTACTCAAAAACGTAAATGATACTATTTTTAACTTAGAAAAATCTAAGTCTATTGCTAGTTTAGAGGCAGTAGCAGCCTTAGAAAGAAAACAAAAGGAGGTGGCATTATTGGAAAAAGATAAGCAACTCAATCAAATTGAAACAGAAAAAAAAGCAAGAGAATTAGAAATAACGAAGAAACAAGCAGAGGCAGAAAGATTAATGGCTTTGGCACGCCAAGAAAAAGATAAACGCAAGGCGGATAGTTTGGAGGCTGCGTCACAAAAAGCCACGTTGGAGGCAGATAAATTGCGTATTCAGGAGGAAAAAAATAATGCAGAAAGAGAAAAACTGTTGGCAGAAGCAAAAGCAAAGGAAATTGAGATAGAAAATGCTAAAAAGGAAAAAGAACAACAACAGTTGATTAACTATTTGGTAATTGCAGGCTTATTTTCGGTTACAGTTTTCTTGGTGTATGTTTTTATTAGTCGCCAGAAAATACAAAAGGCTAACCAATTATTAGCACAACAAAATGAAGAAATTTTGCAACATGAAATCGAAATTGCTAGCAAAAACGAAACCTTACGCCAAAATAATGAGGAGTTGAAACAACAGCAAGAAGAATTGTTGATGTTAAATGATACATTGGAGAACCAAAAACAAAGAATTGAAACGACTTATACACAACTCAAATTTACTACTGAGCAGTTAAACAAAAGTATTAAGTATGCCTCTGAAATTCAGGGAGTTATATTGCCAGAGGAGGCAGATTTACGCAACTTCTTCTCAGATTTTTTTGCTATCTACCAACCCAAAGATGTGGTTTCTGGCGATTTTTATTGGTTCTCACAAACAAGTGCTACTACAGGTGTTTTCGTCATGGCAGACTGTACAGGGCATGGCGTACCCGGTGCTTTTATGAGTATGTTGGGCAGCACGTTGTTACATGAAACTATTAATATTAAAGGCGTAAGCAATGACCCTGCACGTATTTTACGGAATTTACACGCAGGTTTACGCAATGTATTGCACCAAGATAAAGGCAAAAATAAGGACGGAATGGATATTTCGGTATGTTTTTTTGAAAAAAGAGCCACTGAAAAGCAAATAGAATTTATTTTTTCGGGAGCTAAATCTATTATGTATTTTATTACAAATGGCGAATTGACCGAAGTGCGTGGAGATAAACAGTATATTGGTGGCAGACCTTTGAAACAAGAGTTTCAGAATCAGGCATTTACATTACCCATGACGACTACCTTCTACTTATTTACAGATGGTTTTGCAGACCAAAATGACGAACACAGAAATAAATTAGGCTATAATTTATTCAGAGAAACTATTAAAAAGCACAGCCATTGGACATTTGCAGAACAACAAAAGGGTTTACTAAACTTGTTGCAGTTACACCAACAAAACGAAGAACAAAGAGATGATATTTCGGTAGTTGGATTACGGTTTGTGTAGTTCTGTTAATTTTTGCTTTTTTCGGGCAATGGAATTTTAATGGTAACTTTTGTCCCTTTCCCCAACTCACTTTCAAAGTGAACCGTACCGCCCAAAATTTCTAAGGCATTTCTGACTGCATACAAACCCAAACCTGCTCCTTTAGATTCGTTATTGCCTCGTTTAAATATCTCTGCCAAATGTGGAAGTTGTTCGGGGGCTATGCCTTGTCCGTTGTCTTGCACAATAATTAGGAGTTGATAGGCAGTATCATAGACATCGACTGTGATAAGAGGAATGGTAAAGTTTTGCCCGTAAATAATAGAGTTTTCTAATAGTTTTTCAAAAATTAGTTGTACCAAAGCAGGATTAGCTACAAAGTTATTTCTTACATTTACATTAATTTTCCAAGTAATAATCTCGTAAGTTGATAAGTAATGAAATGCCGTAATGACTTGACTAATCATTTCTTGAAAATTAATAACTGTTGGTTCGGCTGTTAATTTCCTAATTTCCGAAATGCGTGTAAGATTATCTAACAAACGGCTTAGTTTATTGGCGGTATCAGCTACCAAACCAAAATAGTGTAAACTTTGTTCTTGGGTAGGTTCTAACAAGACAACTTCGTAAAGTCCTAAAATAGTGCGTAGGGGACCTCTAAGTGCATGAGAAACATTGTAAAAGAAAGAATCTAACTCGTCTTTTTTCTTTTCCAATAAGGTTTCAGTTTCTTTGAGGGCAGATATATCTTGAACAATACAAAGAATATACAGTGGGTTTTGATGCACATCTCTCACCATAGACGCACTAATCAATGTCCAAAACTCCTCGCCATCAAGTCTTTTAGATTTCCGTTCTTGTGTGTATTCCTGAACTTCGCCTCTCAAGACCTTGCTCAACATATTTTCAGATTGGTTCGCAAATTCTTTGTGGTAAAAATCTCTTGCATTGTATTCTTGTACTTTTTCGGGGTGAATACGCAAGATTTCAAGCATTTTTTGGTTACACTTGATAAACTGAAATTCAAAATCTAATTGAATAATACCTACTTGTGCCTGCTCAAAAATAGAACTGTACTCTAAGGCACGTGCTTGTAACTCAAATTCAGCTATTTTTGCTTCTGTAACATCTATACTAAGCCCTTCTATGTGTAATAAATTACCGTCTTCGCCAAATACGGCTTTGGGAAAAGTATGAAACCAACGCATTTCCCCAATACCATTGTAAAGACGAAAAGCTGCGGGTAGGTTTTCACCTGCAAAAATTTTTTTCTGCCATTCTAATACACTTAGTAAATCCTCTGGGTGAATGACCTGCATACAAGTTTTTACATCGTATAAAATATTTTGGTCGTAGCCCATCAATAGTTTCTCTATGTTGTGCGAGATATATAAAAACTCAAATTTATGTGGGTCAATCACCCAAAAATAATGGTCGTCTATATTATTGATAATGTGTTCAATACGTTCTTTTACAGCCAATGCTTCTGCTTGTGCGTCTTTGGCTTTTCGTTCACTGGCTATGAGGCTATCTTCTGTAGCACGCAACTCCTCTACCATTTGCATTAATTCCTCATTGTGCGTACTCAATTCTTCTGAAAGTTGGTGTTCCGACTGTAGGCGTTGTTGTATTTCTATCTCTTGTTTCTTCTGAATCGTAATATCTACAGCGGCATAACATACACCTTCTATTTGGTGGTTTACATATAAAGGTGCTAAGGTAATCTGATACCAATAGTCTGTATTGGTTAATCTGTCCGTTACTTTTCTTTCAAAAACATCTATTGCTCCGTCTAATACACGATACAATCTTGCTTTAAATTCCTCTCTTTTGTCAGGTTGTATGGCTTCCAACGCATAGCCACCTACTTTAAGGTGAATACCAAAGAAAATATAAGAAGTTCGTTTGGCTCTTTCGTTAAGTTTGATAATGTTAAAGTTTTTATCAATTACCACAAATAGATAAGAACTGCTATTGAAAATGGCTTTAAAAAGATTTTCAGATTGTTGTACTAATGCCTCCATTTGGCGGTGTTGCGTTACATCACGTCCTACGGCATACGCCACCCTTCTACTGTTGATGTGTGCCTGCCAAGCTATGGTGATGTATTCACCGTCTATTTTCCTGAAACGTACTTCAAATTCATATAGTTCACCACTATTTTTAGCAAACTTCAAGAACATTTTATTAGCTATCTCAATATCGTCTGGGTGCAGAAATTCAGTCATGTTTTTAGACAATAGCACTGATTTAGGATAACCCAACGCCTTGACAATCGCAGGGTTTACTTGTAAGAAACGGCGACCAAAGATAGTACATAAAAAATCTACAGAAAGATTAAAGAAATCATCTTTCTCTATTTCCTGTAGTAGTGCCAACTCTTTTTTGAGCCTTTCATTTTCGGCGTAAAGTTCTTCTAAGGTCATTCGCAACGAATAGCTAACTATATGAATTTAGGTTGCGTAAATGTAAAATTTTTTTTTAGATTTGCTGTACTTTCATCGACAAAAGTCTAAAAACTCAACTTATTTTTATTGATTACGTTACGAAAGTTACCTACCATTCACAACATATCTGCCTATATTTTGCTCTATTTTGTTCTTTAATCACTATTAATCTACTTAAAATCTATGTTTACAACCAACGACTCACCTATCTTGTATCGTTTAAGTGAAAAACCACAAGTGCAAGACTATTTTATAGGCAGGCTTATTGGGGCTATAGCTTTATTGGCAATGATGATGTTTTTACCGGGGGGCTTAAAGGTGCTTTCTCTGATTGGTTTTTTGGGTTTGGCTATTCCCACTGCCAAAGAATATTTGCAACAACAACTACTAGACTTAGAAATTACGCCTACCAATTTGCGTTTGGTTACGGGGCATAAACACGAAGAATACACCGTAGATTTTGCTGATATTCAAAGTGTTGAAGTGATAGAAAAATACAAACATCAAAAAAACAGAGGCAGTAGCCCTATTAGAAAAGGCGAAACCAAGACTATTTTGGTACATGATGACAACAGGCATGGCATTTTTTACCACCCCGAAACCCGTTGTGTCATCACGACCAAAACAGGCAAAACCATTAAACTAAAGGCTCGTTATTTTTCCAAAGGGCAGTTTGCTAAGTTCTTGTCTATTATGCAGCAAGCCTATAATGCCTACCAATTAGGCACACCCTTAGGCTATGAAAAGGCTGTTCCCTTGACACCTACGCCACAAGCACAAGCTATGCCATCGCCTAAAACAACGCTGGCAAAAAAAGAAACTCCTGCGGTGCAGCCACCAGCACAACAACCTTTGACAGAAAATGAAAAGAAAATTAACCAAATTATTCAAAAAAATACGGTACTATTACAAGACGATATGCAACTTCAACAAGCCCTTACTGCCAATATGCAAGAAGTCTATAAGTCTGTTTATCGTATCAGAGATGCCTTTGATTTGAGTAAAATGGCGAATACACAAGTAATTATGGACTTTAAAAATGCTGATGGTTCGGCTGCATATATCTTAGAAGATGATTTTCATTCGGAGTTAGATGCAGAAAGTATTGATATTGCTAAAAATTTGATAGAGGCAGCTAAGAAAAATCTAAGTGTGGTGCAAGCCCGCATTGCTTATTACACCAAAATCAACAAGCAGTTAGAAACGATGAAGTTCCAAGAAGCAAAACGCCAAAAGTTACAAGGAGTGGCGGAGTCTTTGAAGAATTTACAAGAGAAAAATACAGCGAAAAGCATAGACCAGTCTTTAAGCAATATAGATTTGGACGTAGATACCAAAATTATAGCCGAGTTGGAAGACCTTTCGCAACAAGTGCAAAGGGTAAAAGATTTGGACAATGCCATTTTATTGAATGAGCATATTTCTTTGTTCAAAACTCCTTAAATTTTATTTTCCTATAAAATTTATCTACACACTCCCCGTAAAGACTTCTAAACTTTATGGGGAATTTTTTGGGCGAAAGCACATCTTTTTCACACAGTAAATTTAGTATTTTGTATTTCAATTTATACGCACAACTTCTTTTGAGGAAACATAAAATCTTTTGCCTTAAAAAATCATTCATAAATCCTCGTTTTCTATCTATTTTTTTATATACTTGCAGAAGGTGGTTATCAATTCTTTAGGTATGCAGTTCAAATCATTACTTCTCTATTTTTTTTGCTTGGGGGTTTGTTTATTTTTCAATTTACAAACAGTGTTTGCAGATACAACAACTATCTATGAAGATAGAGGTAAGTATGTGATTGGCTTGCGTATGGAGGCTTTGGAAGACCCTACGAATGAGCTGACTATCAATCAGATAGCCTCTGGTGAATACGATTCTTTATTTAGACGTATAAGAAAGGAAAACCCCAATTTTGGCTACACCAATTCATCTTATTGGCTGCGTTTTAGCTTAGATAATCAAACTTCAAGAGATGAAAACTTCTTTTTGGAGTTCAATTATCCTTTGTTGGACAACATAGAGTTGTATTACAAAGAAAGTAACCGTTGGCAAGTTAAGAAGGCAGGCGATACACACCCTTTTCACAAAAGAGAAATTAAAAACCGCCACGTTATCTTTTCGCTGTTCCTGCCTGTGTGGGAAAGTTCCACCTACTACGTAAAAGTCGACTCTAAAAGTAGTAGTATGCAAGTGCCTATTACACTGTGGAAACCTATTGCATTTGACGAGTACAACCACGATTTACAGTTTATTTTAGGTATCATTTATGGGACTATCTTGTTGATTATCATAGACAACTTGTTCTTGTTTTTCTCTATTCGGGACAAAAGCTATTTGTACTATGTCTTTGCCATGTTAAGTTCTATTACCCTATTGGCGACTCTCAATGGACACGCCTACGAATACGTTTGGACAGATTTTTATTGGATACAAAACAATATTTTACCCT
Organism: Cytophagales bacterium; assembly: GCA_947457925.1. Classification (GTDB taxonomy): domain Bacteria; phylum Bacteroidota; class Bacteroidia; order Cytophagales; family Thermoflexibacteraceae; genus JAAFKA01. The sequence continues at coordinate 6,949 of CANGYA010000203.1, forward strand.
TCATTATTCTTTCTTTGGGTTGCTGGATGGGGATTTTTTGCCGAAAGTTCTTAGAAATACAAAACTACGCACCTCTTTGGGACAAAACCCTTGTAGGTTTTATTTGGGCAGATTTGCTATTAGTGCCTTTAGTTATTTTTATTCCCTATAAATATGCGGTACAAATTACGGCTTTGGTAGCCGTAGCAGAGTCGTTTTTGCTGTTATACACAAGTGCTTTGTGTGCTTTGCGAGGCAGTTATTCTGCTCGTTATTTCTACATAGCTTTTTCTTGTTACGTGGCAGGTTTGGCTATTTATGGTATGAAGTCCGTTAATTTAGTCCCCGTCAATTTCTTTACAGAATATAGTGTGCAAGTGGGCGGAGCTATTCAAGTTACATTATTGGCGTTTGCCTTAGGCGATAAATTTAAACAATTAGAGAAAGAAAGAGCAGTAGCCCAACAAGAAGCCCTAAAAATTCAACAAGAAGTAAATGAGCAGTTGGAAGAAAAAGTATTGCAACGTACACAAGAGATTAACCAAAAAGCACAAGAACTTGAGTCGTCCAATAAACGAATTGAAACTTTGAGCCAGATAGGGCAACAAATTACCTCCTCTTTGGATTTTGAAAGCATTTTTACAAGTTTATACTCTTTCTTAAACGAAGTAATGGACGTAACTATTTTTGGTGTGGACTTCTATTATCCTGATAAACAACAGATTGAATACAAATATAATATTGAGAACGGAAAAAGATTGCCTTCCGAAATGATACCAGTTACAGACGATAACAATTTGTCTGTTTGGGTGATTAAGCACCGTAAGGAGATTGTGATGTTAGATGCAGAGAAAGAATTTAAAAACTATGTGGCTATTGTCCCTGAATTTGGAGGAAATTTTCCACAGTCTATCATTTTCATTCCGTTAATGGTCGGAGATAAAATTTTGGGTGTGATTACGGCACAAAGTTACAAGAAAAATGCCTACGACAGACCACAAATACAAATCCTGCGAAACTTGGGTTCTTATACGTCTATTGCCTTAGATAACGCAGCAGCCTACGAAACATTGGCAGCTACCAATAATAATATTGTGCAGAGTATTCGTTATGCAAAGAGAATACAAGATGCTATTTTGCCTTCGCATGAAGTATTGAAAAATAATTTTTCAGATTATTTTGTGTTTTACCGCCCAAGAGATATTGTCAGTGGGGATTTTTATTGGTTTCATGAAGAAGCCGACAAAGTGTTTATTGCCGTAGCCGACTGTACGGGACATGGTGTACCGGGTGCATTTATGACGATGATGGGACACGACTTATTGAACCAAGTGATTGTAGATAAGGAAATTACAGAACCCGACAAGATTTTGGCAGAAGTGGACAGGCGAGTAGTTTATAACACCCAACACAGCGGAGATGCTGACTCCAAACGTAACGACGGCATGGATATGTCTATTTGTGTCATTCATAAACAACGCCACATTATAGAATATGCTGGGGCAAAATCACCGATGTTCCTTGTACATAAAGGAAATATAGAACATATAAAAGGTAGTCCATTCCCAATTGGTAGTTCGCAATTTAAGGTAGAAAAAGTCTATCATAAACATATTGTAGAGTACGAAGAAAGAGATGTAGTCTATATGTTTTCAGACGGCTACCCCGACCAATTTGGTGGTGACACAAGGAGTAAGTTTATGATAAAACGGTTCAGACAACTGGTTTTAGAGATAAGTCATTTGCCTTTTGCAGAGCAACAAATGCGTTTAGGAGATGAAATAGACGCATGGCGAAACGGACAAAAACAAACAGACGACCAGTTGGTCGTAGGGTTTAAATTGATATAGTTTTATGTTATATAATAAAGATGTCATCTTATAGGGTCGTGCTTTAAAAACTTATAGTGAAACTAATTTTTTTCAAAGAAATAAGTTTGATTGTCTTCAAGAAGCTCTATAAAGATGACATCTTTTAGAAAGATGTCATCTTTATA
>CANGYA010000204.1 GCA_947457925.1 Cytophagales bacterium
ATTTGCTTTGTTGGTAGGCTACTGCCACATACTTATCCGTTGTTTCTTTCTTTATCGTTGGTAAAGATGCTAAAAAAGGAATAGTAACTGCTGGCTTTTCTTTATTCTCTAATTTTATAGATACATTATCCTTGTTTTTAGCATTACGAGCTTGTAAGACAACAGTCATTGTATCATAAAAATCAAATCCTGTAAGGCTAAAATTTCCTTTTTCATCAATGTCTGTTGTCAAGACACTCTTATTGGGTAATAAACCCACGATTGAACCATTTTTTATTTTTTTATATGCACCCTCTACGACTCCATTAATAGTAAGGGTCTGCTCAATAGGATATTTAATAGGATTGAGTTCTTGTTTTAGTAGCTCTTTCCACTTAAAACGCCTCCATCCTTGTGTCATTAAGAGTTCGTCTAAGGCTTTTTCTGAAGCTTCTGTATGTTGAAAATAGTAATCAGGTGCATAGACACTACCTCGTAAATCGGCTGTTAGCAGTAAATGTGTTTTAATATTTTCGCTATATGGCATGACAGGTACTTTGTTAGCATCTATTACTGCCAATGATAAGTTTGCAGGTATAGGATTACCTTGTTTATCAGTTGTAAGAATATCTACTATAACTTTTTCTCTTTTTCTATACTTAATTTGATTACTTGTAAGTTGTATGTTTAAATAATCTTTTTGATTAATAAACACCAATCTTTCTGCATACGGAACTCCTGCATAGCTAATAGCTGTAATGTGTAATATTCCTGTGGGCAAATCTTTTTTCGGAATATATTTAGCTTGTATAGGGTTAGCCAAACTACAGTTAGATGTAAATACAATTTCTCCGTTAATATGTCCAATTAAGGTGTATTCAGCACTACCATCTTCAAATGTGCCTAAATTGGATTGTGTAGTAATTTTAATAGTATCTCTGTTCGTAGATTCAACAATCATATTCAGACCTTTAGGCTCAATATTCGGAAGTTCTACGGTAATAGTGTCCGTTGTGCCTTTAAAAATTACCTTTGCAAATAAAGTTTTATCTATAGGAGTGATACGGAATTTACCTGTGCCTAAAAAATTGCTTTCAAATTTGGCAAATACTGCTTGTTGCTTGTTCACTATAATACCACTACACTCTACTGGCAAGCCCTTTTGGTCATTAGCTTTAAAAGCTACCATGTTTCGTAAACCATATATAAGTTCTCCACCTTCTGGGAAAAACGTAATACTTACCTTATTAGCTACCTTTTCTTGCGGTACTTCCTCCACGTCTTTTTGGTAAATACTAATATACTTATCATAAAAGAATTCTTCTCCTAAATTTTGTAACCAAGTTGTATAAGCTCTTAGTTTGTATTCACCCTGAGCAAGTTGTTTGGGTACAAGTATCTCGCCTACACCTATATTTTGACGCAAGGCTATCATTCTTTCTGCTATTACTTCATTATCTTTGCTAATTAACTCCACATACAAGATACTACTCAAAGAGTCTAAGTTGCTACTTTTATCATATTTTGTGTATGCTTTCAACCAAATGGTTTCACCTGCCAAATAAGATGTTTTATCTGTATGCAGATAGATTTTTTCATGCGGTCTAACAATATAAAAATCTTGGATTAGTTTAACTATTCTTTCTAATGGGATTGGACTATTAATAAATTTAGATGAAGCTATTACTATAGTAGCCACGCAGAGTAGTATTACTTTTTTTTGCATAATATTGTAGAAATTTAATTACAGTAAAAAAAACGATAAAACTTAAAAAAGGTTATAACTAATAATTTATTTATTTAAGGTCTTGATACAATATTATATACTATGTTAAGCTATTGGGAAACAACGCATTTTATTGCCTATGATGTCATTATCATAGGTGCAGGCATTGTAGGGCTTTCTACGGCTGCGAGCATTGCCGAAAAACACCCTCAAAAAAAGATATTGGTGTTAGAAAGGGGCTTATTACCCACAGGGGCAAGCACCAAAAATGCGGGGTTTGCGTGTTTTGGTAGCTTGACAGAACTCTTGGCAGACCTCCGCAGCACTCCCGAAACAGCCGTTTTAGACTTGGTACAAGAAAGGTACTTGGGCTTATTAGCCTTACGCCAACGGTTGGGAGATGAAAATATAGGCTATGAAGGTTTGGGAGGCTATGAATTGTTAGGCGAAAAAGAACTGTATGCTTTAGACGAACTGCAACGTATCAATCATTGGCTAAAAGCTATTTTTCCAAAAGATGTTTTTGTGTTGGAAAATGACCAAATTGAAAATTTTGGTTTCAATACCCAAAAAGTAAAAGCCTTAGTACGCAATACATTTGAAGGGCAAATAGACACAGGCAAAATGATGCAGTCTTTGTGGGGCTACGTACAGCAAAAAGGTGTAAGGATTTTGACAGGTTGCGAAGTGCTGGCTTGGGAAGAAAACCCGCAAAGTATCACTATAAAAGTGCAAAATCAAGCTACAAAAACGCATATTGATTTTACTGCCCAACATTTAGTTGTTTGTACCAATGCTTTTACGCCCCAATTACTACCGAAACTGGACATTCGGGCTGGTAGAGGGCAAGTATTAATTACAGAACCCCTCAAAAATTTGCGGTTCAAAGGTGCTTTTCATTATGACGAAGGTTTTTTCTATTTCAGGCACGTAGGGCAGCGTATTTTGTTAGGCGGTGGCAGAAATTTAGACTTTGAAGGCGAAACAAGTACAGAACTTTTGACTACAAAACCTATTATCAACTATTTAGAAGAACTGTTAAAAGACGTAATTTGTCCGTATGAACCTGTAACAATAGCCCAACAATGGGCTGGTATCATGGCATTTGGAGCTACCAAACAGCCTATAGTGCAGTGGCATAGCCCAAAAGTATTGTTAGGAGCCCGTTGTGGTGGTATGGGCGTGGCATTAGGCTCACGTTTGGGAGAAAAATTGGCGGTGATGCTATTGGAGAAAAACTAATATAATTTTTCAGGTACGTTGGCAATGGTCATAGACCTTGACAATCGTACCTGAAAATTACACCAATGTTACAATTTGTAAGCTACTCTTAATTGATAACCGTCTAAATCCTTCAACAACACATTAATATCCTTTGTAAAGCCCAAAATGAAGCCTCCGCCACCCGCACCGCACAATTTGAGGTAATAATGGTCTGTTTCTAAACCATTTCGCCAAATTTCTCTGAACAAAGGCGGTATCATTTGCTCAAAATGCGTGTATTGGAACTGCGAAAGCACTTTTACATTCTCAAAAAGCTCCTCGTGATTAGATGCCAAAAATGCACGAATACAGTTATCACTATATACCATCAATTCGTTTTTACACAAATCATAAAAAGCCGTTTGCTTACATTTTTCTAAAAACAAGTTCACCAAAGGTTCTGTTTTGCGTGGTCTGCCCGTATTTAGCAAGAAAATGCCCCCATTTGCCCCTGTCGTTTTGGGTAATTGTGGCAGTTCCATTTCGGTTTTAGACTTCATCAAAATTGGCGTGTTCAGGTAGCAAATTAAAGGGTCTATGCCCGAACTTGAACCATGAAAATGTGATTCTAACTGCCCCAACACTTTTTTGAGTTGCAACACTTCTTCATTCGTAGGTGGGTTGCCTTTGCGGAGGTGTGAAGGCAAAATATCTTTTTGGTAAACATACCTTTCATATAAACTTGCTGTCAATGCCCCCGAACTACCCACACCAAAGCCCTGCGGAATATTAGATTGGAAAAATAAACCTTGTGCCACATCAAATTCCATTGATTTTACATCAAAATCACAATCTAACTCGTTGTTTTTCAACTTGTACTTAATGTATTGAGCTACAGCACGCAACTCATTGTTAGACTGTTGGATACGCCTCGAACTGTCCGTAATGTGTTTGATAAGTAGTCGCCCTTCAAACAAAGGATACGGCAAAGCCAAACCCATAGAATGTAAAATAATGCTATACTCGCCAAAGAGTAAGATTTTGGAATGAAACAACGGAGATTCTGTAACCATAAAAAATGCAGCAAGAAGGCGTAAATTTTAAGAATAAATTGGAAGATGACTAAAATTTTAAACCCTAAAGGCAAAGCCAATTAGTTCTCTGAAAAAGCCCCCACCCCAGCCCTCCCCCGCAAGGGAGGGAGTTTGATAATCTAAGAGTTATAAACTCCCCTCCCTGTGGGGAGGGGTCGGGGGAGGGGCTAAAAATTAGAATTAATCGACCCCACCCTAAAGGTTTCAGAAACCTTTAGAGGTTAAAAGCTATTAACTTTAAAACTGACAAAATGTTATATTGCGTTGGTACACTGCGTAAAGTGTGTAACAAAGCTAAAAAAACGGATTTGAAAACATGAAAAATATCAAAAAATATCTTTTATCGGCTGTTTGGGGCAGTGCTACGGCAATTATTTTAGTGGCTTGTGAAGATAATAACACTTTTCCCGCACCCAAAGGGCAATATCCTTTAGAGCAACTTCCTGCTTACTTTGGCAAAAATTTTCAAATCCCTGCCGATAATCTACTGACCTATGAAGGTGTAGAATTGGGTAGAATGTTGTTTTATGAAACAAAGTTATCTGCTAATAACCAAATTTCCTGTGCCTCTTGCCACCAACAAAGTAAGGCTTTTACAGACGGTTTGGCGGTATCTGTGGGCGTAGAAGGGCGAAAAAGGGACGTGGGAAGTATGTCTTTGTCTAATTTGTTATGGCAAAAAAAATTCAATTGGAATGGCAGTGCCAGTACTTTAGAAGAACAAGTCGTGATGCCGATACAACACCCCAACGAGATGAACCAGTCTTTGGCAATTTCCGCCCAAAAACTACAAGCTACCAACAATTATCCGCAAAAATTCAAAGAAGTTTTTAAATCCGAGCAAATCACTCCGCAAAATATCGCCAAAGCCTTAGCCCAATTCTTGCGGACTTTGATTAGTGCCAATTCAAAATTTGACAAGGTGTTACGTGGCGAAGCACAACTTACTGAAAGTGAACAGCGAGGCAGGGTTTTATTTTTTACGCACCCCATAGCAGGGCAGTTGAGAGGCGGAAATTGTGGCGACTGTCATGGTGGACTCATGGTAGGCGGTACTGCACCAGATTTTCAGGGTTTTCATAACAACGGGTTGGACACAGACGCAAATCTTAAAAATGGCTTGTTTGATATTACTAAAAATCCGAATGACAAAGGCAAATTCAAAGCTCCTTCGCTAAGAAATATTGCCCTGACTGCCCCCTATATGCACGATGGCAGGTTTCAGACCTTAGAAGAAGTCTTGAATCACTACAACGAACATATCAAAATGAGTAGTAGCTTAGACGTTTTGATAACAGAAGCCTCTAATAATTTATTTGTTCCGCCTAATACAGTAGATTTGGGGCTAACGGCACAAGAAAAAGCCGATATTATTGCGTTTTTAAGGACTTTGACAGACGAGGAGTTTATTAATAACCCTAAATTTAAGCAACCGTAGGGGAAAAACGGAAATTATTATAATAAAAATAGCCACCCCGCAAAACGAAGTGGCTATTTTACTATCAACCTATCTATGTTTCACCTTATCAAATTATGAACCTTTTATATTTCATGGTTGTAATCTCTTACAACTCTTAATTTGCTTATCGGCTTACGTTTATATAGTATGCTAAATGTATGCCAAAAAACGCATATCATTGGTAATCAATTAGTTAATATTTTACAACTGTTTAAAAATATTTTAAAGTGTTCATTTTTGAACAATCGTTGTACTAAATACGAACAATTTTGTAATTAATAATATTTGCTTAGTTGTTTTAGCAAATATTTAAACATAAAAAACACACATGAAAACGTCTTTCTCTGTAAGTAATGCCAAAAAACTGCATGAAAAAATTGTAAATACTTTGGTAGAAGAAAAAAAAAGTGATTTACAAGAAGCTAAATTACTTGCGTACTATCTAATGGAATTTTTGTATGAAATAGACAAAACAGCTATTTTGTTAGAAAAAAGCATAGAATATGATGAATTAAGCCTACAAAGCTACTTACAACGGTTAATTAAGGGTGAGCCAATACAATATATTACTCAAAAAGCCTATTTTTACGGTTTAGAACTGTCCGTAAATGAACACACCCTTATTCCAAGACCAGAAACCGAAGAATTGGTCGAATTAATTATTCAAAGAATAGGCAAAAAAAATCTTTTACGTATCGCAGACATTGGTACGGGGTCGGGTTGTATCCCTATTGCCTTAGCTAAACAACTACCTGATAATCAATATTTTGCCGTAGATATTAGCCCAAACACATTGGCAGTAGCAAAAGACAACGCCAAAAAAAATGATGTAAGAATTTCTTTTATTCAGCAAGATATTCTTACAAAAAATTTACTTCGTATTTTCCCCTTACATATCATAATTAGCAACCCTCCTTATATTTGTGTAAACGAAAAAACAACTATGAATAAAACTGTAATGGACTACGAACCCGATATAGCTTTGTTTGTAGCTAATGAAACGCCCTTATTATTTTATGAAAAAATGGCTTTGTACGGTTTAGATACTTTGGTGAGTGGTGGTTACTTATTTTTTGAAATTAACCAACTGTATGGTGAGGCGATGCGAGCAATGTTGTTACACTACAATTATATTGAGGTGGAAATTCTAAAAGATTTGAGTGGAAATGATAGATTTGCGGTAGCTATAAAGCCCTGATTTTCGTAGCTATTTTATGGTTTTATTTATTTTTAGTCTAACATCTTACGAGATTTAATCGTATAGTTGCAGTAGTGTAGTAGCTGCTGTAGAACGGAATTTAGTCCGTTTTTGGTTATTTTCTATAAAAAATTTATTCCTATATAGAAAATTCCTCATTTTCATTACTAAAAACGGACTAAAGTCCGTTCTATAGCTACTACACAACTTAAACTAACTACATCATGCCTTAATTCTTAACAACTATGTTTAAATATGCACTATTTCTCTTACTATACGTAGCTACCCTAACCAAACCACAAGAGAACTCTTGGAAAGTAACTTATACAGACCCAGAGTATGCCAATAAGAAATTGGTGTTGCAGGTGGTCAAAAAAGATAGCTTGTACGAGGTTTTTGCGGTGGGGCAGCCCAACGACAAACTTTTTTTTAGGTATAATGATGCCAAAAGGCAAATTTTGGTAGATGGCGAAGACATCAAGGAAAAAATACAAATAGATGATTACTTGGTCATTCCACCAAAATTTGATATAAAATACACCAAATCTTTGCAGCCTTTACACAAAAACTCCAAAGATGACACACCATTGAAATTTAAACGCAAAGGGAAAAAAGTAAGTATAGAACAAGACACAGGAATTTTTGCGGAGTATGGTGAGGTTATTGTCGAATAAAGTGTATATTTGTTGTAAAACACTACCGTTGTCATGGCACAAAATACATTCAAAAAAAGACCCCAAGAGGAGCAAGCTACGCCTCGCCCACAAGGGTTGAAAAAGTTTTTTCGGTGGAGTGGCAGTCAGGCAGATTCATCTACTCGTTTCTTGCCCTACTTTTTGTATGTAGCTTTTTTTGGTATTTTATACATTGCAAATACGCATTATGCAGAACGTAACATTCGCAAAATCAATAAGTTGAAAAATGAAGTTGATGAATACCGATTAGATTATACGACCTTGAAGTCTGAATATATGTTGGCGGGCAAACGCACAGAAGTTGCCAAGAAAGCTGCACGTTTGGGCATAGAGGAAAGTAATAAACCAGCTTATAAATTAGTACCCAAACGCAGTATTTTGTTTGGTACTGTGAAAACGAAACCTTAACCCCCATGTACTATGGCAGTAGTGCTTACGCCTCGTGCTAAAATAGCCAAGTTACTTCAACAACACAAATTGAGGAGAACGAAAATCAGAGAAGATGTATTGGAGTTATTTATGGAAAAACAATATGCTTTGGCACACAGCGAAATAGAAGATAGTATCAGCAAAGATTTTGATAGAGTTACCATTTACCGCACCCTCAAATCTTTTGAGGAACAAGGCTTGATACATAGAGTTTTGGACGAGTCGGGGGCAGCCAAATATGCACTTTGTCATCATCACCATGACGTACCGCACCACCACGCAGACCAACATATTCACTTTAATTGTACAGCTTGTGGGCGGACTTACTGTTTAGACCATGTGCCTATTCCGAAGGTGCAACTCCCTGCTGACTACCAACTACAAAAAATGGAATTTTTGGCACAAGGGATTTGTAAAAGCTGCACACAACAAGACGAAAGTGTCAAGTAACTAAGATGTGTAATAAAAGTGTTAATTTTCCAAAAAATGCTTTTATTTAGTAAAAACTTACATAATTTTGAGTGGTTTAATTACTTATCAAATACTCTCAAAAATCATGAAAAAGTTATCATTAAAGAAAGTATCTCTTACACAATTAGATGCTAACCAACAAAAAAATGTAAAAGGTGGTTTTAATTTTACGAATGACCCTTATTTTGAGTGCATTCCGCCATCAGATACAACTCAAGAAATGTGTTCTTCTTACTGTGAAACTCAAAATGGTGGCTGTTTTACAGATACTACTCCACGTACTTATGAAGACTGCACAAGAGGTTGTGTCTTTTACTCAGAAACTTGCTAATAAATATCAATTTTTAGAAGAAATTACATCAGACAAAAGGATTTAAAGAACTATTCTTTAAATCCTTTTCAGTAAATATTTGAGCCAAAGGCAATATAACTTACACTAATGCCTTTTACACCAATTTCAAATCTTTGGCTATAGCATCAATCTTGTCTTTTAAAGTTTGTTCTACAGCGTAGTAGTCGGCTTTGTTGTTGAGTTGCCCTTTTACACTGATATAAAACTTAATTTTGGGTTCTGTGCCAGAAGGTCTTGCCG
>CANGYA010000205.1 GCA_947457925.1 Cytophagales bacterium
ACTTTTATGAAAAAATCATAGAACTTATGGTAGGTATTATTGGGGCGGGAATTTCTGGACTTAGCACCGCCTATTTTTTGCAGCAACAAGCTATTCCTTATGTGGTCTTAGAAAGTGCAGCGAAAGCTGGTGGCTATCTCCAATCACAACAAAAAGGGGCTTATACTATAGACATTGGGGCTAATTCTCTGCTTTGCGACCAAGCCTTGTTAGATTTTTTGGTAAAAATTGGGTTGGAAGATAAAATTACAGAAAGCAATGCCGTTAGCAAAAACCGTTTTATCCTCAAAAATGGTAGCTACAAGGCTTTGCCTACTTCGCCTTTGGCTTTGTTGTGGAGCAACTATTTTAGTTGGCACGCCAAAAAAAGTATTTGGAAAGAATTTAAAAATAAAACACAAAGCCCTGAAAATGAAAGTATTAGCCAATTTTTTGAAAGACATTTTTGCAAAGAAATTGTAGAGTATGCCGTTAATCCTTTTGTCATGGGCATTTATGCGGGTAATCCTGCCGAATTGTTGGTCAAAGAAACTTTCCCTACGCTGGTACAATACGAAAAAGAATACGGTTCTATTATCAAAGGTTTCATTAAAAATAAGGCAGGAGGGCGAAAAAAAGTAATTACCCTGAAAGGTGGTATGCAACAACTTCCTTTGACTTTAGCCCAACAAGTAAACGTACAATATGACATACAAGTAATTGATATACAAAAAGATAGCACGCAGGAATGGCGAGTAAAAACAAATAAAGGGGATTTTTTGTTCAGCAAATTAATCATTACGTCCCCTACTTTTCAGACTGCCAATTTTATAGAAAATTATGCCCCCGATTTTGCAGCAGCCCTCCGCAAAGTGTATTATCCGCCTATGGCTGCCGTACATATCGCCTACAAAAAAGCAGCTTTTTCGCACCCTCTCAACGGTTTTGGCGGTTTGCACCCTACCCAAGAAGGTAAATTTACGGCAGGTGTCATTTGGTCAAGTGCTGTTTTTAGCAATAAATGCCCCGAAGACGAAGTTTTACTCACTGTTTTTGTTGGGGGAACTTTGGGTGCAAAGCATTTTCAACTACCTGATAACGAAATACTTGCAAAGGTACACGCAGAACTAAGTAGTTTATATGGCATTAACGAACAGCCTGTTTTTCAGCAAGTAAGCCGTTGGCAACAAGCTATACCACAATATGACCTAAATGTTTTGCCTTTACACACCTTTATCAAAAATTTGGAGCAAGAAGGCATTCACATTGTCGCCAACTGGTACAAAGGGGTTTCGCTGCCCGACTGTATTCATAAAGCAGAAGAAGTGGCAAAACGGATTAGTTAAAAAAAGCCCCTCTCCGAAAAGCAGATGTGTAGCATAGGCTTTAGCCTGTGAACCATTGACTATCAATGACTTAAATATTCACAGACTAAAGTCTATGCTACAATTTTTGACTTTTGGTACAACCTCGCATAAGGTCATAATAACTTTTCAAAACAAACACTCCCTACGGCATCTTTGTATTGTCCGTAGTTAGCCGTAATGCGGTATTGATTTTTTTTGTATAAACTAATGGCTTCGGGCTGTCTGATGCCCGTTTCCAAAATACATTTTGCGTAGCCCAACTCTTTTGCCCACGTTTCTAAGGCTTGCAAAACTGCCGTAGCTATGCCCTTCCCTCGTTGCGACAAAGGCACAAACATTCTTTTTACTTCCATCGTATCGGGTGAATACTCTTTGATAGCCCCACAACCTACGGCTACTCCGTCCAAATACGCCACCACGACATATTTGATGTTGTGCAGTTTATTGAATTGGTCATAAAAATCGTGTTCATCGCCATCTCTAATGGCTAACTCTGCGTCTAACTCCTTGACCAAAGCCAAAAAGTCTGCGTTTTCGGTACTTGTTCGTTGAATTTGTATCATTGTTGTTCGATTAGCTGTTTGATAGTGATGATTCGCCTAAAGGCAAATGTACTGTATTTTGTCTTATACTTACACCCAAGTCATTAATGCGTCTAAAAATGCTTGTGGCTGTTCGGCTTGTACCCAATGCCCTGCATTTTTTACCGTTTTAAGGGTAAAATTGGGGAATTGCACTTGTAAAGAGTACAATTCGGCATCTAAGACATAATCAGATTTTTCGCCACGAATAAACAAAGTAGGCTTTTGAAAAGGTTTTGAAAACTCTACCGCAGCCAAAATATTTTCATAATTTTCCACTAAACCTTTCAAATTCATTCGCCACGCAAATTGATTTTGGTCATCTCTGTATAAATTTTTTAGCAAAAACTGCCTTACGCCCATGTCAGGCTCGTATTGGGCGATGGTGGCATCTGCCTCGTTTCGGCTGGGCAAAGTAGGTAAGTCAATGGCTTGTAGTGCAGCCAAAATGTATTGATGATTCCCAATATTTTTTCTTAGCGAAATGTCCACTACCACCAACTTTTGCAGGGCATCGGGGTACATAGCAGCAAATTGCATAGCTGTTTTTCCGCCCATAGAATGCCCCATGATAATAGGTTGGTGGAGTTGATGTGTGTCTATAAACTCCTTGAGGTCATTTGCCATGACCGTATAGTTATGTTCTTCTGCCCACTCACTTCGCCCATGATTGCGGAGGTCTATCAAAAAAACTCTGAACCTTTGAGCTATTTGCTTAGAAACAGTCAGCCAGTTATCGCAAGAGCCTAAAAAGCCATGCAAAATCAATAAAGGTGTGGCATCGGCTTGCGGTGTTTCGTTGATTTCTCTGTAAAATAGTTGCATACGTCTATTTGCTTAAAATGATTGGAAAGATAAACAGTATTCAAAAATTTGTCTGTTTTTTTCTCAAAAATTCGCAAAATGCCGTTAAATAAAATACTATACTGAAACTAAATTGGTTTTAATCTGTAGCATAGGCTTTAGCCTGTGTAGGCACAGGCTAAAGCCTATGCTACAGAAAATTCATTTTTGATTGAGTATAAAAGCCCTTAACAAAGCATAAGTTGTTAAGGGCAATAAGAAGGAGGAATACTTGTTTATTTCTTTACAAATCGTTGGATAACAGGCTGAATTTGAGCTGTTTCTTCGGGTTTTAGGTTAAAAAGGTGCATAAACAACGGTTTGTTGTCCACTGTTTTCTGCAACGCTAAATCTTTGCGAAGGGTAAAAATAGTATTCCACTCTTGGCGTACTTTTGCCCAAAAAGCCTGATGAGTAGCCCACCATTCTTGAGCTAATTGGCAACGGCTATTGTCCACTTTTTTGTAAACGTCCCAGCCCTTTTCTTTGGCTATCGTTACGTCTTGTTGCCCGTCTTGGCGTAAAATTTTGTCATTGTCTTGTTCGTGTAACCAGCCTTCTGTTGTTATTTCGTGGCGGTTACGGCGTTTCAATACGTTATAGTCGTTGCGTGTTGTAAACTCACGTCTTGGCAGGGGACTGTCCGTAGTAGCTTCCCAATAATGGCGACCATCTAAATGCACCCACGTTGCCGAACTTTCATAACGAGGGCTGTCATCTACCTGATACACTTTTTGTGTCCATTGCCCTTTGACTGTATTTTTAGGTTTTTCGACATATTTCCATTGATTTTCTTTATTGAAAAAATAAAACTCTGTATTTTCAAAAAGCCAATCTTGTCGCCAATGTTTTACAATAGATTTTTTTCCTACACTATCTTCTATAATCAACAAATGTTGTAAAACTATCTTTTTCTTATCGTCTTCTACTAACTGTACCCATTCCAAACCCTTAGATTGGTAGTTGTTTTTGAACTGATAATCTTTTTGAGGAGAGAAAGTTTCGCCAAATTCAAACGAAACTTCGTAGCAACCACACATATTTTTAATAGCTTGTGCGTCTTGTTTGTCTTGTGCTTGCAGTGTGCTTGTAAGTACACAAGCCAAAGCAAAAAAAGTTAATTTTCTCATAATCAATTTATTAAGTGGTTTTTTGAATAATTTGTTTTGCAAATATTATTCTTATTTAGACTAATTACAAATAATTTTCAAATTTTATTTGGAATTAGTCTAAATAAAAACTTCTTTTGCATCACCAAACTGAATGAACATGACTAACAAACAACTTCTTTTTTGCTTATCACTACTTTCTTTGACTGCCCAAGCCCAGCAACAAGATACTTTAAAGGGCAAAGACATAGAGGAAGTAGTGGTTACGGCAACCCGTAGTGAAAAAATGCTATCTACTGTCCCTATGCCTGTTACTATAATTACAAAATCTCAAATTCAACAAATGGGAAGTGTACGACTACAAGAAGTCTTGCAAGAACAAACAGGGCTTACACTGACTTCTTCGCATGGGCAAGGCGTACAGTTGCAGGGCTTTAATCCTGACTACACCTTGATTTTGATAGATGGCGAACCCTTGATTGGGAGAACAGCAGGCACGTTAGAACTTTCACGCATTGCCGTTGGGAATATTAAACAAATTGAAATTGTCAAAGGGGCAACTTCGAGTTTGTACGGTTCAGAAGCCTTAGCTGGTGTCATCAATATTATTACAGAAAATCCTCGTAATCAACAACTTAGTTTTTCAGGTCGTTATGGCACTAACCAACTAACTGACCTTAGTATGCAGGCAAGTATGCACAAAGCAAAGTTGAAAGGCAATATTTTTTTGAACCGTTACAGTTCGATAGGTTACGACCTGACCCCCGAAACCAAAGGCAAAACAGTAGAGCCGTTTCATACCTACACCGCCCAAACTAAGTGGAATTATGCTATTAATAAAAAGTTACAAGCCTCATTTTCAGGTCGTTATTTCAATGAATACCAAGAAAGTGGTTTTGAGGTAGGTTCACCGTCCCAATGGATTTCGGGAGGGGGCAGGGTGCAAGATTGGAACATCTTACCTACGTTTACCTATCAACCTTCTACTCGTTGGAAATTACAACAACGGTTATATTACAGTAGCTATCAAGCTCAATCGGAACTATATACGCCTGATAATCAATTATTTGAGGCTACTAATTTTCATCAAACATTTTTTCGCCCCGAACTACAAAGCAATTATATTTTATCTGAAAAACACATTTTTACGTTGGGCATCGGCAACACATGGGAAAGTGTAACAGCCACTCGTTACGAAGGCACAAAATATTTTCAAAATCTCTATGCCTACGCACAATACGAATGGTTGCCTACACAACGCTGGAATATAGTGTTGGGAGGGCGTGCAGACGTGCATACAGTTTACGGCTCACAGTTGAGTCCAAAATTAGCGGTGCAATACGAAGCTAACCAATGGCTAACGGTGCGGGGTTCTTGGGGACGGGGTTTCAAAGCCCCAGATTTTAGACAGTTGTATTTAAACTTTACTAATACCGTAGCAGGATATTCAGTTTTTGGGACAGAAGAAATTGTAACTATGCTAAAACAGTTGCAACAACAAAACCAATTAGCCGAAATATTGATAAGTACAGAGGCTTTAACACAATTAAAAGCTGAAAGTTCTTTTTCGTATAATCTTGGTGCAAAGTTACAACCCTCGAAAAAGCTACAGGTAAACATCAATTTTTTTAGGAATGATGTAGAAAATTTGATAGAAAGTCAAGCCGTAGCCAGACGAACTAACGGGCAAAATATTTTCAGTTACCGTAATTTACAAAGCATTTATACGCAAGGAATAGAAGTTGATGCTACCTATCAAATTCACTCAACTATTTCTTTATCAGTAGGTTACCAATATTTAGATGCAAAAGACAAAGCCATAGAAGAAAAAATAGCCAAAGGCGAAATTTTCCGTAGAAACCCAACAACCTTAGTAACGACCAGAGTAAAAGCAGCCGATTATGGCGGTTTGATGGGGCGAAGTCGGCATACTTTCAACGGTAAAGTTTTTTACCAAAATGCCAAAGGTTGGTCGGCTACTTTCAGGGCTATTTACAGAGGGCGACAAGGTTGGGCAGACCGAAACGGCAATTTGATATTAGATGAAGACAATGAATATATGCCAAATTTTTGTACTTTTAATGCAAGTATAAGCAAAGAATTTTGGAGTAAAAAAATTCGTTGGCAAATTGGCGTTGATAATCTTTTGGGAAGCACCCAACCTGATTATCTGCCTAATGTGGCAGGCAGGTTATTGTGGACAAGCCTGCATTTGCAATTATTTAAGAAAGAATAAAACAAATAACCACCCCCAGCCCCTCTCCAAATGGAGAGGGGAGGTTTTAGGTCAATTTTTACGTTAAAAAGTCAAAAAGCATCTTTTCATTTGGAGAAGGAATAGAGTTTTTACTTTAAAAGTTCAAAAAGCCCCTCTCCAAATGGAAAGGGGTTGGGGTCGTTAGAAATGGATTCTTATTAAGAAGTTATTTCAACAAAAAGCCCCTCTCCAAATGGAGAGGGGTTGGGGTGAGGTTATACAAATGGGGAAGGATAAGCTAAATTTACTAACTAACAACAAACTTTTATGTGTCAAACTAAAATTTTACATCATTCTTCGGAGGGTTGCGTTACTTACTGTTACGCCTGCGAAGGTATCCAAGTGATTTTTGGAACAACAGCCCTACGCCTTACACAAGGGCAATTCGAGTCTTTTTATGACTACCTCACCAATTTCTTTCCCAAATATGACAGGGATTGTGGCACAAAACGCATCATGATACCCGTAACCGAACACGCAGTAGCCATGTTGCTTACAGTAGCAGAATTGCACCAACTTCATCGTTTATTGGAGGAGGCTCATAATGCTTTGGGCTTGGTGAGATTGCTCAAAAATTTACCTTTGAATTAACAAACACTTATAAATTATTTTTCACTTTAACTAAAATAACTTCTTGAATATGAAGTATTTAAAACTTAAACAAGCTGTATTAGGCTTATTCATCACAAGTGCTTTTGGGGCTTGCTCTACATCAGAAGATGCAAAACCTACGCCAAGCATAGTAACACAAACCGTAACAAATTTGCCTGCCGACCCTACTATGAACATCAGTACAGGGCAACCACAAGCACCTACAGGTAAATTTACCTTATTCAGTTTGAAAGACAATAAAATTGTATCTAATTTGGATAGTGCAAGTACAAAATGGGATATTGGTTTTAGGGGTACAACAATTATTGTCAATGGTGGTGCAGTGCGAACAGGACAAGGCGGTGCAGCTATAGCTACAGGTTTGTTTGAAGAAATCAAAAATATAGCTGTTAATCAAGTATTTAATACCGACCAATCGGCTACGGCTTTGGCTATTCCTACAGGTTCTGGTCTTGGTTGGTACAACTACAACCCCGCTAATAATTGGATTAGTCCTATTGCTGGTAAAATTTTATTGATTCGTACCGCAGAAGGTAAATTTGCCAAAGTAGAAATTTTGAGCTACTATAAAGATGCTCCTACTACACCAAGCCCTACGGCTACGGCTCGTTATTTTACGTTTCGTTATGTGTACCAAGCAAATGGCACAAAGAAATTTGAGTAAGAACACCATTTATAACAATTACAAGTAGTATTTAGTTCAATGCCTAAAGATGTCATCTTTTGTAAAAGCAGTAAAATTACAAGGTTTTACACTCTTAATAAAAGATGACATCTTTGGACTGTATCTAAAATTGGTATTAAATCTCTCTTAACTTCAATGAATACCATGAAAAACCTACTACTTTTTGAGTAGTAGGTTTTTGTTTAAATATGCAAACGTGGTAAAGGGCTAACTGTTTGGTCGCAAAATTCTCCTGCTAAATATTTGTAGTGAGCTGCCATAGCTATCATGCCTGCGTTGTCTGTGCAATAATGAAAGGCGGGGATATAGACTTCCCACTGTTGTTTTTGGGCTACCTCTGTAAGTGTTTTGCGTAAACCACTATTGGCTGCTACGCCTCCTGCTATGGCTATCTGGTTGATTTTGTATTCTTTAGCTGCTCTTTTTAGTTTTTGCAATAACATAGTTACAAGAGTTTGCTGCATAGAAGCACAAATATCGGCTAAGTTTTCTTGTATAAAATTAGGATTTTTTTGTACGTTTTTTTGAATAAAATACAAAAAAGAGGTTTTTATTCCACTAAAAGAAAAATTAAGTCCTTCCATAGCTACCTCTGGAAAAGGAAAAGCAGTAGGATTACCTTGTGCTGCATACTTATCTATCAAAGGGCCTCCGGGATAGGGTAAGCCTAAAATTTTAGCTGTTTTATCAAAGGCTTCGCCTACGGCATCGTCTTGTGTTTCTCCTATGACTTCCATTTTTAAATAGTCTTTTACCAAGACTAACTGCGTATGTCCACCACTTACCGTAAGGCAAATAAACGGAAATTTGGGTCGTGGATTGTCTATAAAAAGAGCCAAAATATGAGCCTGCATGTGGTTTACTTCTATCAATGGTATGCCCAAACCATACGCCAAAGATTTAGCAAAAGACACCCCTACCAACAAAGCACCCAATAGCCCCGGTCCCCGCGTAAAAGCAACAGCACTCAAATCTTTTGGGATGATGTTGGCTTGTTGTAAGGCTTGTTGCACCACAGGCACTATGTGTTGTTGGTGAGCCCTTGAAGCCAATTCGGGTACTACACCGCCGTACTGTTCATGAATTTTTTGGGTAGCAATGACATTGTTCAAGACTTTTCCATCTCGAATAATGGCTGCGGAAGTTTCATCACAAGAAGATTCTATAGCTAAAATTGTACTGCTCATAAACGGCTGTTTTAAAGGCTACTTGGGTATGCTAAGTATTTTTTATTCAAAATTAGAAATTTAAGTAATAGGAAACAAAAAATGTAGTTTGCAACTTGGTAGTGGTAAAAAATGTATGATAAATAACAAATTGACAATG
>CANGYA010000206.1 GCA_947457925.1 Cytophagales bacterium
CAAGAAGCTCTATAAAGATGACATCTTTCTAAAAGATGTCATCTTTATAGAGCTTCTTGAAGACAATCAAACTTATTTCTTTGAAAAAAATTAGTTTCACTATAAGTTTTTAAAGCACGACCCTAGAAAAGATGACATCTTTAGAGAACTTCTTGAATACTATCAACTTTTTTCTCTGAAAGAAATTAGTTTTGCTATAAGTTTTTAAAGCACGATACTACAAAAGATTACGCCTTTGGCATTACATCTTTAAGACTATCACAATTTTATGTGTAGTGCGGGCTTCAGCACACTATGGGCATAAAGCAACTTATATTGATTATTTCCCAATACAAAACTTGCTAAAGATATTGTCCAACAGGTCTTCTGTCGTAATTTCTCCTGTGATTTCCCCCAAATAGTGCAAAGCCATGCGAATATCCATTGCCAGCAAGTCGCCTGTAGTGCCATTGTCCAAGCCATTCTGTACGTCTGAAAGGGCATTTTGTGTGGAAAATAACGAGGCATAGTGGCGGGCATTGGTTACAATCGTATCGCCAGTGCGGAACTTATCCACCTGCACCATTGCCAACAATTTGGCTTTGAGGTCTTCTACGCCTTCTTGCGTTTGGGCAGTCAATAGAACCGTATCGGGCATTTTTGCCAATTCTTCCAAAACAGTACGATTACCTATATCTACTTTATTTGCTAACAGTAGGTAGGGAATCCCAAAATTTTCTGCAATTTTTTGTTCTTCTCTAAAGTCCTGCATAGATTGAATTTCACTACTGTCAAAAACATAGAGTAGGAGAGAGGCAGATTGTATTTTTTCATAGCTACGCTGCACGCCAATTTTTTCTATTTTATCCTCTGTTTCTCGTAGCCCTGCCGTATCTATGAATCGAAAACGTATGCCCTCTATCACCATTTCATCTTCTATGACATCTCTCGTTGTGCCTGCAATTTCAGAAACAATGGCTTTTTCTTCGTTCAATAAGGCATTGAGTAGTGTAGATTTGCCCGCATTCGGTTTCCCTGCAATGACCGTAGGCACACCGTTTTTCAGTACATTTCCTACTTTGAAAGAAGCCAATAATTGGGCAATTACTTTTTGTAGGTTCAAAATTAATTGCCTAAGTTGTTGTCTATCAGCAAATTCTACATCTTCTTCGCCAAAATCCAACTCTAATTCTACCAAAGAGGCAAACTGAATCAACTGTTCTCGCAAGGCTTTAATTTCTTTGGAAAAACCGCCACGCATCTGGTAGAGGGCAGTACGGTGAGCCGTTTCAGATTCTGCATGAATCAAGTCTGCTACGGCTTCGGCTTGTGCCAAATCCATTTTTCCATTCAAAAAAGCCCTTTGTGTAAATTCCCCTGCTTTGGCTAATCTTATTCCATTTTCAACAAATAATTGTAAAATTTTTTGTACTATATATTGAGAACCATGACAAGAAATCTCCACACTGTCCTCGCCTGTAAAAGATGCAGGGGCTATAAATAAGGTTACTACCACTTCGTCGATAACCGTACCCTGCTGGTCTATCAACCGCCCAAAATGTGCCGTATGGCTGGCTTGTTGGTTAAGGTCTTTGCCCTTAAAGAATTGATTGACAATGCGTACAGCTTGGTTACCCGACAAACGAATGACGGCAATGGCACTTGTCCCTGCGGGGGTAGAAAGGGCAATAATGGTATCTGACATTAGATTTTAAAATTAGTAATTTACTTTAAGTATAGGTTACATTTTCTAAACTTTCCAAGTCTTTAAGACTTGGAAAGTCTTGCTTATCAACTAACTATAAGTTAAAATATTAAATATTGTAAGTTGTTGATTATTAGTTACTTATAAGAAATGTTAGCTATACTGACTTTACTCCCACAACCTATACTGTTCTAACTGCACTTGTTCGCCAAAAAATATCGTTGTAGAGGCTTCAAAAGATTGTGTATAGTCTGAAACTAAAAACTTCCTCAAAGGTTTTTCGGTACTTAGGGTCAATAAATGATGTTGTTCCAAATAATCTTTGAGGTATTCGGCAACAATCATAGACGCATCTATGGTTGTTACAGAACGGCTGTGTTGTTGATAAAACAAGTCTATTTCCTGTTTTATGAGAGGAAAGTGCGTGCAACCTAAGACCAACGCATCTATTTCCTGCAAAATAGGTTGTTGTAGGTATTGTTCTATGATGCTATGACTAATGGAATTGTTAAAAAAACCTTCCTCAATCATCGTTACTAATAAAGGGGTTGCCAAGCTTTTCACCACAATATCACGTTGTACTTGGTGTACCTTATTAGCTAAAATTCCCTTGCTTACGGTTTGTTTTGTGCCTATCAAGCCTACGTTTTTGTGGGCGTAGTGTGTAGCCAAATAGTCGACTACAGGTTCTATCATGCTGATGACCTTTGCTCGGCTGGCGGTGTACTCTGTAGCCAATTCGTAGGCAGCCGTAGAAGCCGAATAGCAAGCTATAACTATGGCTTTGCACCGATATTTGAGCAGCACGTCAATCGTCTTGATGGTGTATGCCTGAATAGCAGCCGTAGATTTTTCGCCATAAGGAAGGTGTGCCGTATCGCCGAAGTAAATAAAACTTTCTTGGGGTAATAGTTGTTGTAAGGCATTGGCAAAAGTTAGCCCGCCAATACCACTATCAAATATGCCGATAGGTGCAGATGCGTCCACAAATAGTTGTTGGAATGAATATGTTAAAAAGTGTTACAAATGTAGGAATTTACCTCTAAGTACCGCAAAATTGGTAAAAAATTTAGAGATTTGTAAACTACTTAGTTTTTATTTGTACCAACATCTAATTTGGCTAAGTAACACTCAACATACAAACTTACTTCTATTACAAACATCACAAATTATGCTACAGGTAGGACGTTTCAATCGGTTAAAGGTAGTTAAGGAAGTACCTTTTGGATTGTATTTAGAATCAAGCAAAGGAGAAATTTTGCTTCCCAAAAAGTACATTCCACAAAATACCAAAGTAGGAGATGAATTAAACGTATTTATCTACACAGACTCGGAAGACCGTCTCATCGCCACCACCCTTATACCCAAAGCCGAAGTAGGTGATTTTGCGTGTTTGGAAGTGGTACAAGTTACTCCTTTTGGTTCTTTTTTGGATTGGGGCTTAGAAAAAGACCTTTTTGTTCCGCTAAAAGAACAGCACCGCAAAATGTTGTTAGGTAATAAATATGTTGTAAAAGTAGTGTTAGACCAACGTACAGAAAGAGTAATAGGGGTAGGCAAAATAGGGGCTTTTATAGAAAAAAACTACATAGATTTAGAAGAAAATGATGAAGTGCAGTTGTTTGTCTATGAAGAAACTGATTTGGGTTATATGTGCATCATCAATGCAAAGTATGTAGGTATTTTGTATAGAAATGAAGTCTTTAAACCATTGGCTGTTGGGGAAAATATAATTGGCTATATTAAAAAGATACGCGAAGACCAAAAAATAGACTTATCTTTACGGAAAGTTGGTTTTCGGGGCGTACAACACGAACAGCAAATCATTTTGGACAAGTTGGAAAAATCAGACGGTTTTCTGCCTTACAATGACGACAGTTCGCCTGAAGACATCAAAAGAGTATTTCAGATGAGCAAAAAAACATTTAAGCAACTTATTGGTAATCTATACAAACAAAAGGTAATTACCATTGCACAAGATGGCATACGCCTTGCAAATAATAAGTAGAAGAAATAAAGTTTTCAAAATTCTTTGGGGTTTGAAAAAAACTTTCTAAAATTGACTATTAATATTTTTGAGCTGAAAGTGTTGTTTGTTAAAAAAAAATGTATAATTGCGTAAAGAATACAACAGATAACACCCTACTCTCAACCTCAATACGGTTAAGTGTTTTAGTAAAAAAAACTTCAATAACATTGGACGTACATCAATACTATCAGCAGATGCAGTCAAATGGCATCATCATGGCATATAAGGGAGCTGCCTCTGGCGACTTGCTCAATAGTATTATTGCCATAGCTCAAACTAAGCTAAACGAAGTGGAGCAAAAATCGGTAATAAGACGCAGGGTGTTTACAATATTGGTAGAGATATTGCAAAATATTCAGAACCATTTTGATTATATTTCTGCTGAAGAAATACGAGAAGATGTTGCTATAATGTTTATTATGGCTAAAACAGAAGACGGTTATTACAAACTTATCTCTGGAAATTATGTAGCTACCGAAGACGTGCCTTCTTTAAAGAAACGCATAGATTATGTCAATGCTTTATCTGCTGACGACCTGAAAGCTATGTACCGAGATAGATTGGATAACGGACAAATATCTCCTAAAGGAGGGGCGGGATTAGGTATCATAGAAATTGCCAGAAAATCGAGCAATAAACTCGACTACGAATTTCGTATAATTAACGATAAGTTCTCATTTTTCAGTTTAACGGTTAAAGTAGCTGCTTCATAAGCAATTGATAGATATGGAAAACTTTTATTTAGAGGAAACATCTAAGACCCCAAAACTTAGCTTTAATGCACAAATAGGAAAATTTTTGATGCAGGGCAGGTCTATTCCAGAAAACTCCATAGAGTTCTACAAACCTCTTTTTGAGTGGTTGGATAACTATGTAAAATCTCCTAACGGAAAAACTGTTTTTGATATACGTTTAGAATATTTTAATACAAGTTCTTCTAAATGTTTGGTAGAAATATTTAGACGTTTGGAGTTAATTAAAAACAAAGATATAGTCATCAATTGGTTTTATGAAGAAGATGATGAGGATATGCAAGAATCTGGCGAGGACTTCAAAGAAATTATTGATATACCAATTGTGATGAACGTTATTGAGAATTAATCACTCGTTGCTTATCACAAAAAGACCTACAAAATATTTCTTTTGTTAGGTCTTTTGTTGTTTTATTTTTGCAATAAACCAACCTCATTACTTTTAAACCATTATTATGTTACCATCTCATTTGACCTTACATGAACAATTAGCTTTGTTGAATATTGATGCCATCAAACATCAGCCCATTTACAAACACTACCAAGCTAATTACCTTTACGCCTTAGGCGGCTTGATGATTATTGATATGTTGTCGAACAAGCATATCCAATGGCAGGACAAAGATAATTTAGTAGCCTGTCCAGAAAATCCTCCACAACATGCCTTGTTGTTACAAGTATGGGAGCTATGTAGCACCCCCAACAAAATTAATTGGTTTTGGTGGGCAGGCAAACGCCAAGACGTTGCACTATCTCTGAAAGATTGGGTGAAGGTGGCTGCTCTAAAGGTAGATGATATGCCCCAAAAAATAGAACAGCAACTTGTCCACAAACAAGTATTACAATTTCAAAAACAAAATGTCATGGGCATTTTCCCACATACTTATCGTGTGTTGGTAGATGCAAAAGAGCAAATAGGCTACAAAAACTATTTGAGACAAGTAGTAAAAATTAATCTTACGAACTGCTCCGTACATGATTATATTTTACTAAAAGTAATTAAAAGTTGTGCCATTGCAGACATTGTTACGATTAGACAACCCAAGAAAATTCATAAACTATTTATAGAGAAACTTGACTTGTTTACCTCACAAGCTGTTGAAAATGAGGCTATTATTTCCTTCTTACTTCAGTTACGGCAGGGCAAAGATTTAGAGGAGTTGGCAGAAGCCATAGACGTACTAACGGACATCATTAATGACATAGGCGATGTAATGGGTGATGCGGGCAGTGCAGACGGAGGAGATGGTGGCGGAGACGGAGGAGGTGGAGATTAGTAGAGGTAATAGCAAAAAAGACAGCATCAAATCAATTTGATGCTGTCTTTTTTATTGCCCTTGTATAGACCAATCTCCCTCAATAGTCTTTTTGGAGGCAACTTTTTCCATTTTTTTGAGAATATCAGGCATTACACCTTTAGTATAATCATAGCCGATTTGGTAAATTTCTTTGATTTTGTGAAAGTCATAAATAGAGTAATTGCCCAGATGTGGCGGTTCTATGAAACAATCAAAAAATCTTTTCCGTTCTTCTACATTTGCCACTGCACCCAAATGAAAAGTTCTTTCTACGATATTTTTCATGTTCATATTTC
The DNA here is from genome assembly GCA_947457925.1 of Cytophagales bacterium. GTDB lineage: Bacteria > Bacteroidota > Bacteroidia > Cytophagales > Thermoflexibacteraceae > JAAFKA01. The sequence goes on from CANGYA010000206.1 coordinate 6,060, forward strand.
CCATATAACCAATAGGATTGATATGCACACCTATTTTGAAATCGCAAGCCGTAACTAAGGGTTCGTAAGGCAGATTATTGATAGTGCCACCGTCTATGTAATAATGTCCACCTATGCGTAAAGGCTTGAAAATGATAGGAATACAAGAAGATGCTTGAATAGGTCTAATCAATTCGCCACTGTTAAAAAACACCGTTTTGCCTTGGTGCATTTCGGTAGCTGAAATTGTGAGAGGAATTTCTAAGGTTTCGAACCTGTCATCAGGGAAAAAAACTCTGTAAATCTTATACGTTTTTTCCATGTCCAACACGCCATTAAAGCTGAAAGTTGGTTGGAAAAACTTGAGCATTTGTGGTGAATTAAAAAACTTTAAAATATGCTTGGGTCGGTAGCCTGCTGCATACAAAGCTCCTGCTATAGCCCCCGCACTTACGCCCACTATATTATTAATCTTAATATTTGCTTCTTCTAAGGCTTGTAATACGCCTAAATGTGCAATACCTTTAACCCCTCCGCCCGATAAGGAAATACCAATAGTCATCATGTAAAGTCAAGTTCATGTAAGTCAGATAATGTGTTGTAGATAGGTGTGCTTGGTCTGTCTTGTAAACGGGAAATATATGTAGATAGTTAGAATTAACAAAGACTTTTTGCGTTTTTAATTTTGATATAATGAAGTTATTGCGATTTGTTATATAATTGTTAAAGCATAAAAAATCCTTTTTAATCATAGCTATAAAACTAAGTTCGTGCCTAACTTTGTTAGTCAAACATCTTATTTTACACTTTATTTACTTATAAAATGAAATACATCAATCAGTTTTTTATCTGGGCTATAGGCTTGTTATTTATATTTTCAGGAGCTATTAAAATCAATGACCCTGTAGGTACTGCCATTAAATTAGAAGAATATTTCGATGTGTTTAGTGCAGACTTTACTCCACTGTTTCAGGTTTTTACGCCTTACGCCCTTTATTTGTCCATTTTTTTATGTGCTTTTGAAATCATTTTGGGCGTGGCTCTTTTGGTCAATTACAAAAGACCTACAGTCATTGTGAGTTTATTAGCCATGATTGTGTTTTTTACTTTCCTTACGTTTTACTCTGCTTATTTCAACAAAGTAACAGACTGCGGTTGTTTTGGTACTGTCATCAAACTAACACCTTGGCAATCTTTTGGCAAAGACATAGCTTTATTGTTGCCTTTGTTGTTGTTTACCTTCCAACTCAAGGAATTTAAGCCTAAAAGATATGCCAAACAAACAGCTACACCTGCTATACTTACTTTGCTAAGTGTGTTACTTTCTTTTGGGGCTGGGATTTATGCGTATTTACACTTGCCTTTCGTGGATACGTCTGACTACAAAGTGGGCAACCATATTCCTACCTTAATGAAACCCCAAGAGCCTTGCCAATACAAATACATTATGACCAAAGACGGCAAAGAACATGAATTTGATACCTACCCTACTGATACAACTTATGTTTATAAGTCATTGATTACGTTAAATCCTGAAAAATGCAATGCTAAAATTACGGATTATAGCATTTGGAATGACAGCACAAACTATACGCAAGAGTCTTTTACAGGCAATAAGTTAATTATTGTTATTCAAAATGTAAATAAAGCCTCTACTGCAAACCTCCTCGCTATCATTTCGTTATGTAAAGAAGTAAAAAATGTGGAAAAAGTAGTTTTTACGGCTTCTTTGCAAGAGGAATACAGAAAATTTGCTGCTGCCAATGGTTTAGCTATACCGTTTTATTACGGAGATGGTAAAGTTTTGAAAACAATGATACGTGCAAATCCTGCGATTATCTTGTTGAGAAGTGGTGTGGTAGTTGGCAAGTGGCATCATAACGATACGCCTACGGCAGCCGAAATACAAAAATTGCTGTAATAACCACAAAACGGAAAATCAATTAATTAATTGCACAGGCTAAAGCCTATGCTACAGACCTTCATAATGTCTAACCACTGCTAAAAATTATGTATCAAAAAACTTTGTTAGTCTTGCTAGTATTATTGTTGGGAGCTGTGGGGTGTACGCAAGCCCAACAGCACTCTAACGAAACGATGTTGAACTATAAACAACCAAAAAGTATGCAACCAAAAGTAGTGAAAACAGAGGAAGAATGGAAAGCTATTTTGAGTCCAGAACAATATTACATTTTGCGACAAAAAGGCACAGAAAGACCCTACACAGGTAAATTGTTGGACAACAAAGCAAAAGGAGTGTACTGTTGTGCTGCGTGTGGCTTTGAATTGTTTACTTCCGACCAAAAATTTGATTCACATTGTGGCTGGCCTTCTTTCTTCAATGAAATGGCAGGTGACCGTATCAAAAAACAAGTAGATAAATCACATGGCATGACAAGAGTCGAAATTTTGTGTGCTAATTGTGATGGACATTTGGGGCATATCTTCGAAGATGGTCCCGAACCGACAGGCTTACGTTACTGTGTAAACTCTGTTTCGTTGGAGTTTAAGAAAAAAGACTAATCATACAAAACCTATAAGGTTTTTTAGGGTCGTGCTTTAAAAACTTATAGTGAAACTAATTTTTTTCAAAGAAATAAGTTTGATTGTCTTCAAGAAGCTCTATAAAGATGACATCTTTTAGAAAGATGTCATCTTTATAGAGCTTCTTGAAGACTAC
>CANGYA010000207.1 GCA_947457925.1 Cytophagales bacterium
CATTAAAAAGGTAAAAAAAGCCCCTCTCCATTTGGAGAGGGGAGTCTTTATATCTATTTTCACATTAAAAAGGTAAAAAAGCCCCTCTCCATTTGGAGAGGGGTTGGGGTGAGGTTATAAAAAAAGATATAGTATAGCATTCTTATTAACTTGAACTAGTTAAACTTATTCATTTGACATACAAGTTTTTGATTTGGTAAATTATGTGAACTTCACGTAATTTGCCTACATCTATACTTTGTCTTTTTATGTCCATTCTCAAAAAATTAGCCTCCCAAACCGCCATTTACGGCATTAGTAGCAACTTTGGTCGCCTGCTCAACTATGCCTTAGTACCGTTTCACACCTACATTTTTGCTCCTGAACAATACGGTATTATTTCAGATTTTTATGCCAAAGCAGCTTTTTTTAATGTGCTTTACACCTACGGCATGGAAACCGCCTATTTTCGGTTTACCTCAAAAAAAACACCTGAAGAACAGCAGACTGTCTATAATCAAGTTTTGTCGTGTTTATTGCTTACAAGTTTTTGCTTGTCTTTGCTATTGGTTTTGGGGGCTGTTCCTCTGGCTCGTTTGATGAGTTACCCCGATAATTTTAGCCAACACATTATTTTGTTTGCGTGTTTATTTGCCATAGATACAATCGTAGTGATTCCTTTTGCTAAAATTAGACAAGAACAAAAAGCTAAACTCTTTGCATTAGTCAAAATTAGTAGTATTGTAGCCAATGTTTTGCTCAATTTCTTTTTCTTGTGGGCTTGCAAAAATTGGATAGAAAAAGGCAGTACAACACATCTACTTAGTTCAGTTTTTTATAGTTATGATGACGTTTTCTATGTCTTTTTGGCTAATTTTTTAGGCAATTTTTTAGCCATACCTCTTTTGTGGCGTTACTTTTTGCAGTGGCGGTGGTCTTTTTCTTGGCAAACTTTACGCCCTATTTTACTGTACGCCTATCCTATTTTGTTTACAGGTTTGGCAGCCATGATAAACGAAGTATTAAGCAGAGATTTCATAAAATATTGGTTACCAGATGGTTTTTATCCTAATAGAACTAATTTGGAAGCCGTAGGTATTTTTTCGGCTTGTTACAAATTTTCCATTTTTATTACGTTGGCAGTGCAAGCCTTTAAGTATGCAGCCGAACCATTTTTCTTTACACAAGCTCAAGACAAAAATTCGCCTGTAGTTTTTGCCTATGTAACCAAATATTTTAATGTAGCTCTTACCATGATGTTTGTGGGCATCAGCCTGAATATAGATTTGGTAAAAACATTGGTTTTAGGTAAATCGGATTATGAAGAAGGACTTGTTATTGTGCCATTTTTATTATTGGCTAACTTGTTTTTAGGTATTTATTACAATATTTCTGTTTGGTTCAAAATCACAGACCATACCGCCTACGGTACATTATTAGGCTTTTTGGGTGCGGGCATTACCGTTATAGGTAACTTGGCTTTGATACCTCTTTGGGGTTATTTGGGTAGTGCCATTACTACACTCATTTGTTATGCAACCATGATGATTTTGTGTTATTATTGGGGACAAAAATATTATCCTGTCCCCTACCCTACTGTCCACGCACTTAGCTATTGGACAATAGGCGTTGTATTTGTAGGCATAGGTTGGTATGTGAAATTTCCTGCTTTTTGGTACAATCAACTATGGCATTTTGTCCTCACAGTAATTTTTGTGGGTGGAGCATTGGCTGTGGAATGGAAACAACGCAAGCAAAATTTTAATTGACACCAACTTTTTCCTACTTTTATATAATTTTTACGATAAACCACTATGGAAAACTTAGCAATTATCAAAGAATGGTTATCTTCCGCAGATGCTCTTGTGATTAACACAGGGGCAGGCATGGGGGTAGATTCAGGCTTGGCAGACTACAGAGGCAACGGCGGACAGTGGGGACAAGTAGAAGCTACTAATGGCAAAAGTGTATTTGAAGTGGTTAATCCACAAGAGTTTTTAGACAATCCGAGTTATTGTTGGCAGCTTTTCGGGCAACGTATCAAAGAATACCAAAATACACAACCCCACGAAGGTTTCTATCTCCTAAAAAAATGGATTGAAAAATATGAATTAGACTATTTTTGTTTGACTTCTAATATTGATGGACATTTTCAGAAGGCTGGTTTTGCAGATGACCGTATCAGAGAATTACATGGTAGTTTGGCGTACTTTCAAAGCTCGCAGCCCAAATTATCTAACCAGATTTGGCTGAATGAACTGACAGGTGAGGAAATTATGGACAACGCCACCAAAGGAATTTTTCCTATTTGTCCACAAACTAACGTACCTGCACGCCCCAACGTCTATATGTTTCGAGATGACACTTATATCAATACAAGGTCAAAAGAACAAGAAGCACGTTTTCAGGACTTTCTGCACCATAACAAAGGTAAAAATATAGTGGTTTTTGAGATAGGTTCGGGACCTCATGTGCAAACTGTACGTATGAAAACAAGAATGTTGAGAAGTGAATATGGGGCAAAAATCATACGTATTAATCCCAAAGATTTCAAAATCAGTCTGCCCAATATTGGTATTGCTAAGGGAGCATTGGCAGCATTACAAGAAATAGATGCCTTTTTAGAAAACTAATAGTCGGGAGGAGATTTATAGACTTTCCAAATCTTAAAGAATTAGAAAGTCTTGATTATCAAGTATTTATTATTAAAATAATTTATATTGTGTAACTACTGTAAATGAACCACAAGAACAGAAGTTTATTCAGAAAAAATCATTATTACTTACAACATTACAGCCGTTTGTGGTGCTGTTTCCACAGCTTTTTGATAGACTTCTTCGTACAAAGGTCTAATGAAAGCAATGTCAAACTCTTTGGCACGTTTGAGGGCATTTTCTCTGAAAGTCGGTAGTTGGTTGTCGTCCAATACTAGCAAGGTGTTTTTTGCCATGTCCGCCACATCTCCCACATTGCTCAAAAAGCCTGTTACTCCATGCACATTCAGTTCGGGCAAACCGCCTGTATTACTTGAAATCACAGGAACTTCGCAAGCCATAGCTTCTAAGGCTGCCAAACCGAAACTTTCTGTTTCAGAAGGCATCAAAAATACATCTGCAATAGACAAAACTTCTTCTATAGCCTCTAACTTACCAATAAAACGGACATCATCTATCAAATTCAAAGACAAACATAATTCTTCTATGCCACTTCTTTCAGGTCCATCGCCTACTAACAATAATTTGGCAGGAATATGTTGGCGGACTTCATTAAAAATATGTACTACGTCTTCTATACGTTTTACTTTGCGGAAATTTGAAGTGTGAATCAATAATTTTTCTCCATTCGGGCAAATTGCTTTTTTGAAATGTTCTTTCTTTTGGCGTTGAAATCTTTGTAAATCTATAAAATTAGGTACAACAATAATGTCTTTATTCACCGCAAAATGTTTGTAAGTATCTTCTTTCAAATTGGCAGAAACCGTAGTAACTACATCAGATTGATTAATGCTAAACGTAACTACGGGAGCATAAGACTCGTCTTTGCCCACTAACGTAATGTCTGTGCCGTGCAAGGTCGTAACGACAGGAATATTGATGCCTTCCGTTTTCAAAATCTGCTTTGCCATGTACGCCGCCGAAGCATGCGGGATAGCGTAATGTACGTGCAAGACATCTAAGCCTACTTTTTTGACAACTTCTACCATCTTGCTGGCTAATGCCAACTCATAAGGGGCGTATTGGAACAGTGGATAGTTGCGGATATTTACTTTGTGATAGTACAGGTTTTCACTCAAAAGGTCTAATCTGGCGGGTTGTTCGTAGGTAATAAAGTGGATTTCATGCCCTGCTGCTGCCATAGCTTTGCCTAATTCGGTAGCTACTACGCCACTTCCGCCAAAAGTAGGATAACAAACTACCCCTATTTTCATTGTGTTCATTGCCAAGGTTGGTTTCTATGAGTTGCAAAAAATAATGTTACGGTATATTCTTTCAACAAATAGCTGCCTAAAAAGTTTCTTTGGCTTTTTTCTTAACATTCCTTTAGAGTTTTTTGGGGATTTACAATGATGTATAAAATTAATAACTCTAACATTAGCAATGGTTGCAGACCTTGACAATCGTACAAGTAGTTGATTTTATTTCCAAGCACTGCCAAAAATAGCTTAGGAATAGTTTTTGTTTAATTTTGTGGGAAATTCATAAAAAATTAGCACCTTTGCAAAAAACTGTTGATATACAATCATGTTCGAAAGTTTAAGTTCACGCCTCGACAAAGCAATGAAAACCTTGAAAGGTCAAGGTTCTATTACGGAAGTAAACGTTGCTACGACTATCAAAGAAATTCGTAAGGCATTGGTAGATGCCGATGTAAACTATAAAGTTGCCAAAGACATCACCGATGAGATAAAAGACGAAGCAATGGACAGACAAGTCCTCATTGCCGTAAAACCCGGTGAGTTATTTACCAAAATTGTTTATGACAGATTGGTAGATTTGATGGGCGGCGAACAAAAATCTATTAATTTGAAGGGTGAGCCTGCCGTTATCATGATTGCAGGTCTGAACGGTGCAGGTAAAACGACTTTTACAGGCAAATTAGCCAGCTATTTGAAAAGACAAGGCAAAGTAGTATTAATGGCAGCCTGCGACGTGTACCGTCCTGCTGCGATGGAACAGTTGCGTGTTTTGGGTGAGCAAATTGGTGTAGATGTATATCTTGAGCCTGAAAACAAAAACCCTTTGTCTATTGCTCAAAATGCCATTAACCAAGCCAAAGCCACAGGCAAGAAAATTGTAATTGTGGATACGGCAGGTCGTTTGACATTGGACGATGCCCTGATGCGTGAAATTGCAGAGCTAAAATCTGCCTTGAAACCTGCCGAAACCTTGTTTGTAGTTGACTCTATGACAGGGCAAGATGCCGTAACAACGGCTAAGGCTTTCAACGAAAAAATTGACTTTGATGGCGTAGTCCTTACAAAATTAGACGGTGATTCTCGTGGGGGTGCTGCCTTGTCTATTCGCAGAGAAGTGAACAAGCCTATCAAGTTCATCAGTACAGGCGAAAAAATGGAGGCTATTGACTTGTTCTATCCAGACCGTATGGCTCAACGTATTTTGGGCTTCGGGGACGTATTGTCTTTGGTGGACAGGGCTCAACGTGCTTTTGACGAAGAAGAAGCCAAAAGAATTAGCCAAAAAATTCGCCAAAACCAACTGAATTTCAATGACTTCTTGTCGCAGTTGCAGCAAATCAAGAAAATGGGTAACATCAAAGACTTGATGGGCATGATACCGGGCATGAACAAAGCCATGCAAGACATTGAAATAGATGATGATTCTTTTAAACCTATTGAGGCTATCATTCACTCGATGACCAAATATGAAAGAGAACACCCAGACATATTGGACACGAGCAGACGCAAACGCATTGCCAAAGGTAGTGGCACGACTGTTCAGCAAGTAAACAACCTTATCAAGCAGTTTGAGCAGTTGCGTAAGATGTTGAAACAAGTGTCGTCTATGGATATGCAAAAAATGCAGCAACAACAACAAGGAAAACGTAGATAGTTTTTAATTAAAAATTATTTTAAACTAATTTTTTCTTGCTACTTAGAGCCTAATTAAAAAAACTTTCCAAATCTTCATGACTTGGAAAGTTTTTTGTCTGTTTGCAGACTCCTTTCCACAGTGGGCTGTACATCTTTGCATAGTGCTGGATTTGCAAACTCTACGCTATGGAAAATTTATTTATTAAGGAACTAATTTAGAATTATAAAATAAGCATTTTAAAATTAACTCAAAAGTTCTAATAATTTTTTCACTTCTTTCATATTTTGTGAAGCTTCAGCTTTTTCATACGCATACAACAAATTGCGAAGCACCCTACGCAACATATCTACATGACTGCATGGCTCATAATACATAGGAGAGTTGCTTATTTTGAGCTGTTCTATGTAATTGTCTATATCACTTCGTTGAAAAATAACCCCTTTGTTTGTTGGGTTTATGTAAAATTGGAATAAATCATTTTTATAGGTTAAAATAAAAATATTAGGCAAGTTCACTCCGTAAACAGGTAAATTCAGTCTTTTTGCGACCAGCATATACACACAACACAGGGCAATAGGATTACCTACTCTTGTTTCTAAGACCTTGTTAATCATAGAGTTATCTACCGCCTGAAAATCTCTGTTTGGGCGAAGTTTATGTTTGCCAAAAATGATGCTATTGAGCATACGCACTTGGTCGTAAGGGTGTAAATCATCTCTGAATAACTGCCAAACATCTGTATATATATTTTCTATTTCTTCTTGCAATGCCTCTAAACTACATTGATGATAACGATATTTGGCTATAATCCATAGTCCTTTGAGCAAGTCCTCTTGTTCGTGTTCATACCAATGTTTCAGGGCTTGTAACACCCCGTCATATTGTAAGTGGTGGACAATATTTTCTATTCTTTTTTGCGTATGTTCATTGGTTTGGGTTTGCCACTCTGCCTCTAAATAAGGTATCATTTGTGTTCCCAACATATAAATTTGTTGTTCTATCATGCCGAGTATCTTCTCATCATCTTCGTCTAACAATGATGCTAATGCTGCTAATTCTTTTTCTGTCATTTTTTTCTCTGTATTAAAGTCTGTAAAAATAAGGAATTTTGAAAGTTATCAACAAACATGATTGAAAATAACATTAGGTTTTTGAGTAAACTCTACTGATAATAACTTGTTACAAAATAGATTTAATACCAACTATAAGTAGTATTTAGTTCAATGCGTAAAGATGTCATCTTTTGTAAAAACAGCAAAATTGCAAGTTGCTACACTCGTAAAAAGATGACATCTTTGGAGTGTATCTTATCTATAATTGGTATAATCAAAGTATATTCACCTTCAGGCAAATCAATGATAGTCAATCTATTCGCCTGAATGCGAATATACTTTAATTTAGTTTGATTACATTATTTGTTAGCAAGCCCTAAAAAACGTATTTTTGTCATAAAACCTAAGAAAAAGATGAATGTAATAACAAAAACATTTTTGATAGGGCTTGCTTGTGCCTTTTTGAGCCTACCAACAAGTTTTGCCCAAAAGAAAAGTAGCCAACCTCTACAGTCTGTTAGAGAAGAAACAGGTTATGAAGGCAACCGAATCAAAGAGCTGCTTACAGACGAAAATGCCATGAATTTTTTGGTAGTAGGAGATTGGGGACGCAACGGGCAGTTTAGACAAAAAGAAGTGGCAGAGAGAATGGGTGAGGCAGCCCACCAATTAAAAGCTCAATTTGTGATTTCGACAGGCGATAACTTTTATTTGAATGGAGTGGCAAGCACCGAAGACCCCGCTTGGCAGTCTTCTTTCGAGGGAATTTACACCACCCATGCCCTTATGTGTAATTGGTATCCTGTTTTGGGCAACCACGACTACAGAGGCAGCAGTCAAGCACAAATAGATTATTCTAAAAAAAGCCGTAGATGGGTATTTCCTGACCGTTATTATTCTTTTGAAAAAGCAATAAGCTATAAAAAAAATGAAGAAAAAGTATTATTTGTTTTTATAGACACTAACCCTTTTGATACAGGTTTAGATATAGAAAGACACCCCGACCTCGCCAAACAAGATACGGCAGCCCAGAAGAAATGGTTAGATGAAACATTAGCAAATTCAAAAGCCAAATGGAAAATAGTAGTGGGGCATCACCCTCTTTATACTTCGGGCAAAAGATTAGGCAAAACGCAAGACATTATTAATGCCTTTGACAAAGTGTTTCAGCAACATAAGGTAGATGTGTATTTTGCGGGGCATGAACATGATTTACAACACCAAACTCCCGAAAATAAGGTTACACATCATTTTGTATCAGGGGCAGGGTCTGAAATTCGTGAAACAGGCAAAGCCCCAATGACTAAATTCAGTGCCTCTTCACATGGCTTTATGGCGGTGAGTTTGTATGACAATAAAATGTTAGTGCAAATTGTAGATGAAAGAGGCAATATTTTATACAAAACCACGATTGAAAAACAACCATAAAAAATACAATGACAAATCCAGCAATAGAACAAGAATGGCAACTGCTACTCCAAAAACTGCATGAAAGTTTTGGTAAAGCTCCCGACCTCAACGGTATTTTGTTTTTGATAGGCGTGCAAGAATTGGGACAAGGCAAACGCAATTTTAGTAAAGAAGAAAAACAAGATTTGATGCACTGGGCTATTTGTAAAGTCCTAAGTTTATCGGGTTTTTATGAAATAGAAGGGATAGACCAAGACGGTTGGGTGCATTGGCAGCCTACCGCCAAACTACCTTATTTGCGTTTAGACAAACAAGAAGACCTACTCAAAGAACATGTTTTATTGTATTTTAAGGAGGAGGTTTTTGGGTAGTTCTTGTTGATTCAAGCATAACCCCCGTAAGGTTTTATAGTGTCGTGCTATGAATTGTTATACGTAGTCTTCAAGAAGCTCTATAAAGATGACATCTTTCTAAAAGATGTCATCTTTATAGAGCTTCTTGAAGACAATCAAACTTATTTCTTTGAAAAAAATTAGTTTCACTATAA
>CANGYA010000208.1 GCA_947457925.1 Cytophagales bacterium
AAAACTAATTTCTTTCAGAGAAAAAAGTTGATAGTATTCAAGAAGTTCTCTAAAGATGTCATCTTTTCAAAAGATGACATCTTTAGAGAACTTCTTGAATACTAAGTATAACAATTTACGGCACGACACTAAAAAACCTTATAGGTTTGATTATTAGACTTAATAACGCATATTTTATACACCATGTAACAAATAAAAGGTTTTGTAGTAATTTTTATCAATAAATTTCTTACATTCGTATAATACTCCTATGACAGTGAGCTTACTATCAATTCATTGATTACCAATATCTTAACCCAAAGGCAATAGCCTATGTTAGCCGATACAACCGACAAGCAAACTTATTTACCCAACAACTTTCCGCCTTGCTCCGCCACAGCCGATAATGGTATTTTTTATGTTATACGCCTTTTTCGTTCTCAAATTTCCCCTTTTCTACTATTTTTCGTTTTTTGCTGCTACTTTTCTTGCCTCTACTCTACAAATTTGGTAGCCCAAAACACCCAGCAATTTGTAGGCAATAAATTGCTTGAATTGGTAGGAAAACGCCAAAATCAAGCAGAAATCAAAGATTTTCTTACGTACTGTGGTATTCAAGCCAGCATTAGTACAGCTACCCAAACCTACTACCCACAAGTAGGCATTATGATAGAATGGACAGGCGAAATGGTAGAAAAAATTACATTTTGTAATCAAGATACAGAATATAAAGGCTTGTTATTCAATAAGTTTCCGAATAAACTTTTTTATAACTTACAGTTTGGCGACAATAAAAACTCTGTTGTAAGAAAAATGGGCAAACCGTCTGTGGTACACGACCAAACTTTTATTTACCACCTTATAGAAGGCGACATTAGTATAGAGTTTAAGAAAAATATTCAGTTAGTTAGTTTGGCGTACCGCCGTTGCAAAGAAGGCAACTGTAATGACGGTTACGGCATATATTTGAGCCGCAACGGAGATATTTATAAAGGCAATTGGAAACAAGGCAAAAGACATGGACAAGGCACTTGTACGTATGCCAACGGCGAAATGTACGAGGGGTTATGGCAACACGACCAGTTTAACGGTAGAGGTGTTTTTACTGCCAAAGACGGAAAAGTGCAAAAAGGTTTGTGGGAAGAAGGTAATTTTATAGGCGAAATAGACTTTAAAAAGAATCTGTTATTTGAACTTTTGGGTAAGCACAAAGGCAATGAACAAGTACGGTTACTAACAGAAAACTACAGCAAAAGTTTTGAGGTAAGGCAGCAAAGTTTTGATAATCAAGAATATCTGTTTAGCAATGGTAAGTTATTGATGCACTTCGACGAGTACGGTTTTGTGCAACGCATGGACGTTTCGTTGGCGGGTATTGGTGATTTTGCCCCTTCCCTCACCAAATATTTTCAGAAAGAAACACAACAAAAGCAAATACTATTTCTGTTAGGAGAACCAGACGAGAAAAAAGAACTGTGGAAAGATGGTGGCAAATATGCCCTTTGGATATACACAGACTCTGTGCATAAACAAGTTTTTTATTTTAACCCCAAAAAGCAGTTACAAAGTATCAATGTGAGTTTAGTAAATTCTGCCAAAGTTTTACAGCAAAAAGCCAAAGGTACTTGCATAAAAGGCAACTGCAAAAACGGCTATGGCGAGGTAATTACGGCTTTTGGGCGGTACAGAGGTTATTTTAAAAATGAAATGTTTAATGGTGAAGGCACTTTGTTTTTTACCAATGGCGGAACTTACAAAGGACACTTTAAAAACAACGCCAAAAGTGGCTACGGCGAACATAGATGGACAGATGGCAGTGTGTACAAAGGAAATTGGACGGCGAATACCCGCAGTGGCAAAGGCAAAATGACGTATGCCAACAAAGACCGTTATGAGGGAAATTGGAAAAATGATAAAAGACAAGGCTACGGCATTGCAAAATATTCAAACGGAGATATGTATATAGGACAGTGGCGACAAGACCAACACAACGGCAAAGGTACATTGAACCTGAAAGAAGGGCAAAAATTAGTTGGACTTTGGCAAAAAGGGCAGTTGGTCATGGAAGCCCCAGCAGCCCCACGAAAAAAAGAAAAATAGACTAACAACTATTCTTGCTCATCAAATCCTATTGTATCAAACCTATAAGGTTTAGGTAATTTTTATAAGTAATTGAAAAAAATAAATGTACCACAGACTTTAGTCTGTAATCTCTTGATAATCAAAGATTCACAGACTAAAGTCTGTGGTACAATATTATCAATTAATTAGTTACTCTTACTTATTGCTTTTTATTACTAATTATTTTATTAGAATTTATACAATCATGCCACTATTTACTTCTCTACCCACCAACTGGAATATTACAGAAACAGAAGCCGTAGCATTGCAAGAGGCGTATGCCACAAAAGTCATCGCCACAGATAATTTCCTACAACCCGTCAAATACATTGGCGGCATAGATGTAGCCTATGCCCAACATACAGACAAAATGGTGGCTGCGGTAGCCATTATAGAGGCTGCTACCCTGCAATTAGTGGAAGTCGTAACGGCAGAAACCAGCACACAGTTTCCGTATATTCCTACCTTGTTTTCTTTTAGGGAAATTCCGCCTATTGCCAAAGTCTTTGAAAAATTGTCTTTAATTCCTGATATTTTTATCTGTGATGGACACGGACAAGCCCACCCTCGCCAATTCGGTTTAGCTTGTCATTTGGGGCTGTGGTATGACGTACCAACTATAGGCTGCGGAAAGTCTTATTTGGCGGGGAGTTATGTAGCCAGTGATTTAGCCCAAGAAAGAGGTAGTTTTGTGCCTTTGCGAAACGAAAAAGGTCAAGAAATCGGCAGGGCTTTGCGAACACAAAACGGAATTAATCCATTATTTGTGTCTGTAGGGCATAAAATTAGTCTTACTACTGCCTGTGAATGGATACTTCGCCTAAGTCCACAATACAGACAACCAGAACCTATACGACACGCCGACCATGCGGTTAGAAGTTTTGCAATTTAAAACTTAAAATAAACGTAGTTCCTTCATTTTCAATGCTTTCTACGTCTATTGTACCCTCCAATACTTCTACTTGTGTTTTGGCAAGGTACAACCCTAAGCCTTTACCATCTATTTCCAAATGTTGGCGTTGGTAGAGTCTAAACAACTTGGTTAAGTCCTGAATCCCCATGCCGTTATCTTGTATTTTTACCATTAACAACTTATCCGTTTGGTAAGTCGTAATGTCTATAACGGTTTGGCGTTCTTTTGACCTAAATTTAATGGCATTTTGCAATAACTGAAAAACAATATTTTGTATGTACGGCTTTACTGCAACAATCATGGCATTGCTCCCAAAATGTGTTTGCACCACTGCACCAGCTTGATGAATTTCCTCTGCCAATTCCAGTAGTTGTGCCGTAATGACCTCTATCATGTTCACTTGTTCATAGACTTTTATGGTACTGCCTCGTACATCTAAGATTTGATTAAGGTCTTTAATCACAAAATCCAGATTAGTGGCAGCCTCACCCAGTTTGTCTATAATATTCTCATTTTCAGCTATATAAATATTTACACCCATTTTAAACAAATTGGTCAAACCCAAAATATGTGCAATAGGAGCCCTTAAATGGTGTGATACAATGTAAGAAAACTGTTCTAAGTCTTTGTTTTGGGTTGCCAACCTTTCTACAGCTTCTTCTAACTGTTCCGTTCTTTCCTTTATTTTGTGTTCAAGGGTATTGTTCAATCCTTCTATTTCTGTTTTTTGTGCAGAAACTTGGTCGTTTAATATTCGTAAACTTTCGTTCCGTTCTGTTAATCTTGCTTGATGGAGCAATATTTCTTGATTTTTAGCTGTAATCTCTTGTTTTTGTTGCTCTAATAGCTTATTAGCTTGCTGTTTTTGTTTAAAAAGTCGGTACAAAAAATAGACTAATAACAATAAACCTAATGCCCCACCAATCAACATATTTCTTTCTAAAGTGCGAATTTTCAGCTCGTCTTCTTTCAACAAATGCTGCACATTTAACGCCTTTATTTGGTGTTCTCTTTTATCTATTTCATAATCACTTTGTAGTTTGTGAATTTCTAAATTTTTGTCTTCATTGAACAAACTATCGTGCAAGGCAGTCCCTTTTTCATAGTACAAAAGGGCTTGTTGGGGCTGTTTACGTTTCTTATAAATTTCGTACAAGACAAAATAGTTGTCCCGCATCATTTGCATCGCCTGCATTGTTGTAGCTAACTGCAAAGAGTGTTGTGCGTACAACGTAGCCCTATCTAAACGGTTGGTTTTTTGGTAAATATTGGCTAATTTGTTCAGGATATACGCCACGCCTTCCCTGTCGTTAATCTGTTCAGCTAATTTTAGGGCTTTATTCAGGTAGTCGTCTGCTGCACTTACGCTGTTCGTAGCATAATAAATTTCGCCAATGTGGGCAGAAGACTCGGCTGTTCCTTTTAAATCTCCGATACTTTCTTGATAGCGAAGGGCTTGAAAAAAGTAATCTAAGGCTTTTTCGTAGTCTTTAAATTCCTGATAGACCTTGCCCAATTCCATTAGACAAATGGCTATTCCGTAAAAATCCTTGTTAGCTTTTCTGATTTTGAGGGCAGCCTCTTGGTATTTAATGGCAGAGGAGTCATTTTCTAAGTGGTAATAAATCCGCCCAACATTGCTCAAAATACTTGCTTTGCCCAAATTATCTTCTAACCTTTCACGAATCCGAAGGGCTTGCAACAACAATTCTAATGCTTTGTTGTAATGCCCTTGCTTTTCAAATAACAAACCGATATTATTCAAACAAGCCGAAATCCCCAAAGAGTCTTTGAGTTTTACTCGCAGTTGATAAGACTGTTCGTAACAGCCCAAAGCCGTTAAATAGTCGCCTTGTTGGTTATAAACATTCGCAATATTATTATAGGTTTGAGCTACATAGCTATCATTATCGTATTTTTCGCCTAAGAGTAAGGCTTTTTGGAAATAAGCCAAAGAATTTCCGAAGTTACTTTGTAACAAGTAGGCTAAGCCAATCAAATTATAGGCTTCTACCAGACTCTCTCTACGGTTGCTGCGTTGGCAAATCTCTATGGCTTGTTCTGCCAAAGTAATACATTTTTGGGGTTCTCTATTTTTTTGAGCCTTAGCTAACTGCAAGAGTATGACCAATTTAGTAGAGTCATGTAGGCGGGGTTTTTGCAATAATCTTTGTAAACTATCAATCGTGGCGGTAGGCTGCTGGGCTTTGGAGGCTCGCAGGTTGGTAGTAAAAAAAATAAAAACAATAATATAAAAAAAAGAAGTGAGTTTCATAAATCCTTGCCCAAACATACACAAAAAGAATTAGTAGAATGAAAAAAAGAAGCCTCAAAGTATGATTTTATAGCTTCGAGTGCCAAAAATTACTTGCTAATTACATTGCAAAGGTAGGGAAAAGTCCTTGAGATTTTATTATTCTTGGTGTATTTTAATTGGTTGCCTCTTTCAAACTTGCTACTTTTGTTAGGTTTACATAGTAACTAACAAACTCACCATGAAATTTCCTGCTACCTCTACCCTATCTTGGTATCAAATTCCGCAAGTCATTGTTTTTACCCTTGTGTTGTTGTATATCGGCAAACCGTTTTTTATTCCTTTGGGCTTTTCGGTGCTGTTGAGTTTTATTTTGTTCCCTATTTGTAAGTGGTTCGAAGAACGAAAAGTACCCCGAACTTGGGCTATTAGCCTTAGTTTTTTGATAGTAAGTAGTGTGCTGGGCTTGTTACTCCTCGTGATTTTGTATCAACTCAACACTGTAGGCGATAAAATTCCTGTACTTTTCGACAAAATTTCGCAGCTTTTCGCACAAATTCAGGCTTTCATTGCCCAAAACACCCCTATTTCATTAGAACAACAAATGCTCTGGCTACAACAATCTGCCCAAGAAGTAGCTAAATATATTGGTTCATCTTTAAAAGGTACTATTGGCATTACCATTGACCTTTTTATTTTCGTAGTTTTAGTACCGTTTCTAAGTATATTATTTTTATTTAATCGTGAAAAGTTCTTAGCTTTTATCAAACATCTATTGCCCGCCTCACAACACAAAAATATTTTACCTATTTTGCATAGTAGTATTACTACTTTTTATAGTTATATCAAAGGTTTATTAGTGGTTTATGTCATTGTGGCTATCCTGAATAGCATTGGTTTACTGCTTTTAGGCTTAGAAAATGCTGTTTTTTATGGTGTGCTTACCGCCATTCTTACAGTCATTCCTTATTTTGGCATACTTATCGGGGCTTTGCTACCTATTACAGAGGCGTGGTTAGTACATGACTCCCTGTGGTATCCATTGGGAGTCGTGTTAGTATTTATGGCGGTGCAATACATAGAAGCAAATATAATTTTTCCTATAGCCGTAGGGCATCAATTACGCATCAATACTTTTGCAACTCTTATGGCTTTGTTATTGGGTGGACTAATATGGGGTGCTTCGGGCATGGTTTTGTTCTTACCATTCACCGCCATTCTAAAATTAGTTGCTGATAAAAGCCCTGATTTACAGTTCATTGCAGATTTATTAGACGACTCGCCAACAGCAAAGAACTAAATTGCCTAAAGGCAACTTTCCTCATATCTTACATTAAATTTTAATTTATTAAATCCATGAAAAAAACAAATTTATACCTATATTATCTCTGCGTATTTGCAAGTATGTGTGTAGCTTGCAATCCATTCAACAACAATTCCAATACTCAAAAAACCACAACCATGACTCCTGCACAAAAAAAAGTATATGACAAAACAGACAAGCACAGCTTTGCCAAACCACAAGAAACAGTAATGCAACATTTGAGCCTTGATATAGAAGTTAATTTTAAGGAAAAAATTATTGCAGGCAAAGCCACTTGTATTATACGTAACATAAACAAAACCAATAAGTTATATTTAGATACCAAAGGCTTACAAATAGAAAAAGTATTGTTGGGACAGCAGCCTACCACCTTTAAAATAGGCGAAGAAAAGCCTTTTGTGGGGCAGGCTCTTGAAATAGACATTTTCTCAAACACAGACAGCGTAACGGTTTTCTACAAAACTTCGCCAGAGGCGGAGGCTTTGCAGTGGTTGTCGCCACAACAAACGGCAGACAAAAAACACCCTTTTATGTTTACGCAGTCGCAAGCTATTTTGGCAAGAACATGGGTGCCTTGCCAAGACAGCCCCGCCATTCGGTTTACGTATGATGCCAACGTGAAAGTGCCTAACGGCTTGTTGGCGTTGATGAGTGCGGACAACCCTACCGAAAAAAATCCACAAGGCAAGTACCAATTCAAAATGAACAAGCCGATTCCTGCGTATTTGTTAGCATTGGCAGTAGGAGATTTTGCTTTCAAATCCCTTAGTCCACGCACAGGTGTATATGCTGAATCTTCTATGCTCAACAAAGCTGCCAAAGAGTTTGATGACATGGAGGCGATGACATCAGCAGCCGAAAACTTGTACGGTAAATACGACTGGGGACGGTATGACGTATTGGTGATGCCCCCAAGTTTTCCGTTTGGAGGCATGGAAAACCCTAAACTAACTTTTGCTACGCCTACCATTATCACAGGCGACAAATCTTTGGTAAGTTTGGTAGCTCACGAATTAGCCCACTCTTGGTCAGGTAATTTAGTAACCAATGCCACTTGGGAAGATTTTTGGTTAAATGAAGGTTTCACTGTCTATTTTGAACGGAGAATTATGGCTGCCATTTCAGGCAAACCGTACAGTGATATGTTGGAATTGATAGGTTTACAAGATTTGCAAGAAGAAGTAAAAAACATGAACAATGGCGAGGCTACTAAACTAAAATTAGACTTAACAGAAAAAAATCCTGATGACGGTGTAACGCATATTGCTTACGAAAAAGGCTATTTCTTCTTACGAACCATTGAAGAAGCCGTAGGGAGAGAAAAATTTGATACTTTTGTCAAAAAATATTTTGCCACTTTTGCCTATAAAAGCATTAATACCGAAGAATTTTTAGATTATCTCAACGAAAATTTATTGAATGGACTGCCCGAAGCCAAAGCCAAAGTACAGGCGGAACAGTGGATTTACAATGTAGGCATACCCGAAAACTGCCCGAAAATTGCTTCTGAAAGATTTTTGCAAGTGGACAGAAACATTGCTGCATGGCTCAACGGCACGACATTGGCACACATCAAAACACAAACTGCCGATTGGTCTTCGCATGAATGGCTGCGTTTCATTAGAAATTTGCCCGAAGACATCACCGTTGAACAGTTAAAAGAATTGGACAAATATTTTCAATTCACCGCCTCTAACAACTCCGAAATAGCCTGCGTATGGCTGACTTTGGCGGGCAAGAAAAGCTATGAACCTGCCTATTATGCCATAGACAGGTTTTTAACACAAGTAGGTCGCCGAAAATTTGTTGTGCCTGTTTATCATGCTCTTTACACCAACAAAGACGAAAAAGCCAAGAATTGGGCTTTACAAACGTACAAAAAAGCAAGAGGGAACTACCATTTCTTGACGGTAACTACATTGGACAGGTTGTTAAGACCAG
>CANGYA010000209.1 GCA_947457925.1 Cytophagales bacterium
TCAAGGTCTTCGACCATTGCCAACGTATTTTAAACCGTTGGCAATGGTCGAAGACCTTGACAATCGGTGCAAGAGGTATAACAATTCATAGCACGACCCTATTAAGGTCAAAAATAAAAACCCCCTCTCCAAATGGAGAGGGGGTTGGGGGTGAGGTCAAAATCATTAATTCCAACTATACGGATAGTTCTTATCTACAAACCGCAAAGCCTGTTCTGTAATATACAAAGGTCTGAATGTATCTATCATTACAGCGTATTCATGCGTTTCTTTCTTGCCAATACTTGCTTCCATTGTACCGGGGTGAGGCCCGTGTGTCAAGCCCCCGGGGTGTAGGGTAAATGACCCTCTTTCTATTCCTTTACGGCTCATAAAATGCCCTTCGGCATAGAACAACACCTCATCAGAATCTATGTTCGAGTGGTTGTAAGGAGCAGGAACTGCCAAAGGGTGGTAGTCAAACAAACGTGGCACAAACGAACAAATCACAAAGGCATTTTGAGCTTGGAAAGTTTGATGCACAGGAGGTGGTTGGTGAATACGCCCTGTTATCGGCTCAAAATCGTAGATGGATAGGGTGTAAGGGTACAAAAACCCGTCCCAACCTACGACATTCAAAGGACTGAAAGCATACAAGTATTCGTATAACATACCACCTTTTCGTATTTTCACAATCGTATCTCTTTCGCCCAATTCTTCTATCAACTCTACGGGTGGGTGAATATCTCTTTCGCAATAAGGCGAATGTTCTAACAACTGCCCTAATTCGTTGCGGTATCTATCTACAGTTTCCAACGGAGATTTTGATTCAACGACCAACAAACGAGTAGGTTGATGGAAAACTACTCTGTAAATGGTGGTACGTGGAATGACCACATAGTCGCCTTTTTTGAAAGGTAAACGACCAAATTGTGTGTGCAATTCGCCTGTGCCTTCGTGTACGTAGAGCATTTCGTCTGCCTCGCCGTTTTTGTAGAAATAATCCATTGTGTTGTCGGCGGGGTTACAAATAGAAATTACTACGTCATTATTGGCTAACAAGGGAATACGTGCATTCAAGAAATCTCTGCCTGTGGTGTCTGCCTCACAAGTTTTGAGGTGTGTCATCTGTAAGGCATAATCTTGCACAAAGTTGATAGGACAGGGCGTAGGGTCAAGCACTTTTTTAACCTTTGTGGGTTGGTAAGTGTGGTAGAGATTAGAGTAAATGCCCGAAAAACCCCTTGAACTCACCAATTCTTCTTGGTACAAAGTACCGTCAGTTTGGCGGAATTGTGTATGTCTTTTTGGCGGAATTTTGCCCAGACGATAGTAATAAGTCATGTTTGTTGTGTGGTTATTGTAGAGAAATATGCTATGGTAGCTTCATAGAAACTTTGTGTAAAGATACAGCCAAAGTTTTTTCTTTCGCTATATCTACATAGTATTTATGCCTACAATTTTCGCCTTTATTTTTGAGCCAAACAATGATACAAGTCATGTTTTGGGAGAAAGTTGGCAGCAAGGCTTACAGCAAATAATTTGCGAAGTTGGGGAAAGTTGTGTAGTTTTGGAGGGTTTTGTCTTATTGATTTTGTTTATGAATGATTTAGAAGAATATCTTTTTACACCAAAATTATTGCCCAAAAACATAGATATTATTTCACATGAGATAGTATTGAGTTCCTTGATTGAGCAAATACAGAGTGGAGAAATTGTGTTTAAAAACAGTGGAAAAGATAGCAACTTAACGAATGCAATTCGTAAGAAAAGTATAATCATAGAAAATATACTATTGAATCTTCCATTACCTATTTTATATGTAGAAATAACAACAGATAGTAAATATCGTCCAGTAGATATTTTTGGATATGAATTATTAAAGGTTATTAAAAGTTTTCTTGATAATCAATTTAAGCTGACAAACTTGGAATTTTTAAGTCGTTTAAATGGGTATGATTATAATAAATTACCAGAAGGCGATAAAAGAGTGCTATTTAGTAGAGTTGTTTCTTTTCGTGCTTTCACCGCAAGAATGCCTAAATTGGAGAAATATGTGGTAATGTATAGAATGTTAGGCAATAATACTTTAATCAAAGCCCACGATTTAGAACCTTCATTAGCTTTACTTTATAACAAAATAGGTGAAAAAATAGCTGTAGAAAAATTGCATTTAAAGAAAGAAAAAAATGATTTTATAAGTTCTTTTATAGCATTATTGCTCAACCAAAAAGAACTTACAAAGGATATGAATTTTGATTATTTTAAAAACCTGACTTTACTTAAAATAAAGTCTAATGAAGAAAACTTGCTTGAGTTTGTGGTTGATAAATTTAATTTATCGTATAATTTTATCACGCAAAACTCTTTATTAGAAGAAAAATCTGGTTGGTTACTTTGGTTATTAGTTATTTTCTCGAATGAAAACTACCACACAAAAATCAAGGGTAATCAAGAAGTTTTTAAAAGTAAATTACAAGTAATTATGAATAAACAGAAATACTATAATAGTCATAGTATCCTTTCTAGTATAAAAAATCTTATTGAAAACTTATGATAGCAAAACTTTACATCAAAAACTTCAAAATATTTAAGCAATGTGAATTGCCATGTAGCAACCTCAATATACTCACAGGCTTAAATGGAACAGGTAAATCTACGGTAGTTCAATCCTTATTGCTTTTAAGGCAATCTTTCAAAGATAAAAGTATTGCATCTCTAAAGTTAAAATTAGAAGAAGACGAGTTATGCAAAATAGGTACTCAAAAAGATGCTCTCACTCAAAAAGTAGAAGATAATATTATTTCTTTGGGCTTTTCTATTGCCAATCAACAGAGCTATATATTTGACTTTATAACTTCTAACAAGGATAGTACAAGTGATACTATACCAAATAAAAATCCTAATGAATATACAGATTTAGATGCACTTACACTATTCAATAATCACTTTCAATATATAGGGGCTGAAAGAATAAACCCTTCTTACGAACATTCTTACAGCAAAGATATGGTTGAAAAACGCAACCAATTATCAAAAATACATGGTAGATGTGAATATGCTGTTCATTATTTAGGCTATAAACAAAAAAAAGATGCAAAATTGACTATCAAAACTTTACAGCATTCTACCGTAAATGATGATAATTTATATAGTCAGGTAGAGGCGTGGCTAAGAGAAATTAGCCCTTTTATAAAAGTAAAAGTAGATATAGACGATAGAAAGCAAAGTGTAACTTTGGCTTATACCTACGATATAGGCGATGAAGTGATGGAAGAGGTAAAGCCTGAAAATACAGGTTTTGGTATTTCCTATGCCTTACCTATAGTTGTAGCCTTACTCTCTGCCCAAGCAGGCGACCTCATCATCATAGAAAACCCCGAAGCCCACCTACACCCCAAAGGACAATCTAAATTAGCCGAACTAATGTGTCTGGCTGCACAAGCAGGCGTACAGATTTTTTGTGAAACACATTCAGACCATATTGTGAATGGAACTTTGGTAAGTGTCTATGAACATTCAAAAGACCAAACCAAAGGTATTAGCCATGAAAATGTAAATATCTTATTTTTCAGGAAAAAAGAAAGTGAGGCTGTTTCGGAGGTAGTTCAAATCAAACCAAGTGCTTCAGGCAGAATTAAATTACCACCAAAAGATTTCTTTGACCAATTTAATATTGACCTTAAACGACTGATAAAATAATGAAAGCATATATTTTTCTTGATTTAGATATAAATATAATTGATGGATTTTCAAAGGAAGAAATTAAACATCTTGAAAAATATTTAGATTTTATTTTCAAGCAAGAAAATACAGATGTATTTATATCAAAAAGTTTTACAGATGATTTACATAATGAAAAAATTACGGAATATCTTAATTCTAATATAGAGAACCTTAACAAGTTAATTAATCAAGCTGAAATCATTGATAACCATACCATGATAATAGAAAATTCTCTGGAGTTTCATGAATGGTTTGGAAGTTCTTCTTGTATATTGTCCATAGACGATATAAAAGTAAAGATAGTTGAAAAACAACTTTCCTATGGTGAAGTATGGTTATTAATTCAAAAAAATCCAACTACTAGTTTAATTCATGTACTAAGAAGTAATCTTAATACCAATCCATTACAAGTTATTCTATCAAAAATCAATTGTATAAAACTTTTTAGTGAAACAGATTTTCAAAATTGGTTTAATGCTATAAAGAAAAAGCTAATATTTAAACACAATCCTAAGCATGATAATATTCCTACAAGGCGTAAACAAAAAGGTAGTCCAGTGAATAGATTACTATGTAGTCATAAAGAGGCACAAGAGTTATTATTAACATCTATTATTGACGAGAAAGGAGAAAAGAAACGGTATAATATTGATGTTAATCCTAGTAGTCAAGGCTATCGTAAGTTAATCGAGTTCATGCCAGAAGATTTAGAACAAGGAATTTACCATGCTTATCATTTAGAGGATATAAATAATGAACAAGAACTTGAAAGTGAGCTAAGTTATTTATCTAACAAAACCAAAGGCATTCTAAAAGAATGGTTAAAAAGGTAGTTTAGGTAATACTTTACTCTCTACCTCACCTTCACCCAAATATTACTATTCCTCCCCTTATCATCACTACACGAAATCTTCACCTTACCTTTTTCGGGTACAAAAAACACCTTGCTATTGGGCGGTGCAGCCTTGTAAAACACATCATCTATGTACCAATACAACTGTTTCACGTCATTATCCACCTGTGCCTGTAGCAGTAGCTCCGTAGTTTGGTCATCTATAAAATAGTCCCTTTGGTGCATAGGCGAAATGATAGTGGGGGCTTTTCCTTCCTTAATGGCGGTGCAGTCGGGGTTATGTGGCGGAATTTTTCGGTAAGCCACCGCCCTTTGCTCATAAAAAATCTGCAACTGTGGCGAAATATTCGGGTAAGCTACTTGCTTAAAATTGGTCGTAGGCAAACAGTGGGTACAATAACTCATCACTTCTCTGGTGTCCACAAACACATTTTTGAGGTGCTGGCAAGGCTGATTGTCCGTTACCCCTGCAATGAAATAATCTCCTACAAAATGCTCACAAAACTGGTTGGGGCTTTTGCCTGTTTCTGCACAAACGGGGCGGACATCTAAACTTTTGGGCATCTGAAACCACAAAGCCCCCGCATTGTACGACAACACATTGAACAACTTGAACAACAAGGGCGTAGCAATGGTTGCCCCTGTGAGTTCTGGACGACCTTCTCCCGAAAAATTGCCTACCCACACGCCTACAGTGTACTGTTGGTTGAAACCAATGCTCCACGCATCACGTCTGCCGTAAGACGTGCCTGTTTTCCATGCTATTTTGGGAACTTTCGGGTTATGTTCGTAGCTGTTGGGTAGTTCGGCGGGTCTTTCTACTTTGGTCAAAATTTCGGTTAGCATAAAATTTGCCTCTGGCGACAAAATGCGTTGTTGGCTAATAGCAGCAGCTTGTTTGTGCGAAATTGGCATATCGTATTGGTACTTGACAGGCTGAAAAACTCCGCCATTCGCAAAAGAGGCGTACAAACCCACCATTTCCCACAAACTAACACCACAACCACCCAAAGCCAAAGACAAGCCCAAAATTTCTTGTTGGTGCGTAACTAACTGAAATTGAGTTTGTTTCAATTTTTGCACCATATCTTTTACCCCTACTTCATTCAACAGACTTACGGCAGGCACGTTGAGAGATACGGCTAAGGCTTTTTCGGCAGTAATTAAACCGTTAAATTCTCTGTTAAAATTTTCGGGGGTGTAACCGTCAAAATCTACAGGCACGTCCAACAATTTTGTCTTAGGTGTAATAATGCCTTTGTCAAAAGCCATTCCGTAAATCAAGGGTTTTAAGGCACTACCGGGGCTGCGATAGGCTCTCACTCCGTCCACTTGTCCGTTATGGTGCATATCGTAGAAATTGGGTGAACCCAAATAAGCAGCTACTTCGCTGGTTTTATTGTCCAAAACCAATACGGCAGCATTGTAAATCCCCAAATATTGTAAAGAACGGCAGTAAGTCGTGGTGATGTCCTCTACTTTTCGCTGCAAATCTGTTTGTATAGTCGTGTGAATAATGGGCGTAGTGGGCTGTTTGCGGTGTAGCCACGAAGCAAAATGTACCGCCATTTTGGGGGCTTTGTATCGTTGTGCCTTAAACGGTTCGGCTACGGCATCTGCAATGACCGTACTACTAAAAACTCCTTCTTCCTCAAATCTTTTGAGCCAACGGTTACGTTCTTGTAAAATTTTATCATTGTTTTTGCCCAAAGACAAAGACGTTGGTCGGTTCGGGATAATGGTAAGAGCTGTAATTTGTGCAATACTTAGCTGATTAGGCAACTGGTTATAGTACAATAATGATGCAGCTTTTACACCCTCTATATTACTGCCATACGGCACTAAGTTAAGGTATAATTGCAAGATTTCTTGCTTAGAATACTTCCATTCTAACTGCAAAGCCCTAAAAATTTCTTTTAATTTGTTGGTATAAGTTCTTTTTTTAGGCTCTAATAAACGGGCTACCTGCATAGTAATTGTAGATGCCCCCGATACTTTTTTGCCTTTCACTATGTTTTGCAATAAAGCACGACCTATTGCCAAAGGATTAATACCAAAATGATAGTAGAAATATTTATCTTCTTTTTCTATAAAAGCCTTTTGTAAGTCGGGTGTAATTTCGTGCAATTCGGTTTTCATTCGCCATTTGTCGTCTGGGCTTAAAAAACCACTCAACACTGTACCATCTTTAGCCGTAACAATTTGCGAATACTGAATAGTATCGGGCAAAGGAAATAGCCAATTCAGGGCTTGAAAAGTCATGAACAAAGCGAAAAACACCGTCCAAAATTTACGAGCCGTAGGGTGTTGGGCAAGCAAGTAAAAAAGCTGTTCGGCGTGTAACCGCCAATTATAGAAGTGCATAGGAAAAATACCAAATTAATAATTTTACAATAGCTATTCATTCATCACATGATTTGCCTTGTGTACAATGTCATGCAATACCTCATCTGTTTCTTTGGCAGCCTGAAGTAGTAAGTTAAGATAGGTGTTTAGTTCTTCACCAACTTCTATTTTTTCCATTTCTATCAGTTGGATAAGTCCTAAAATATTTGCCAACGGTCTGCGTAAAATATGAGATTGGATATAGGCTATTTCAGTAAGTTGTTCGTTTTTGAGCCATACTTTTTCTTCGGCTTCTTTTTGAGCTGTAATGTCAAAACGAATAGATAAGTATTGGTAAGTATTACCTTCTGCATCTAAAATGGGGTTGTTAATCGTATAAACCCAATAATAACTGCCATCTTTGGCTTTGTTTTTTACTTCTCCGTACCATGTCTTACCACCAGCTATGGTTTGCCACATCTCTCGCCAAAAACTTTTAGAGTGATGCCCCGAATTAACAATACTATGGTCTTGTCCAATTATTTCGTGCATTTCGTACTTGGAAATTTCACAAAACTTATGATTTGCTTTTAAAATAACACCTTGTTTGTCTGTAATCGTAACAATGGCACTGTTGTCTAATGACCTTGTGATAGCCTCCAAATACAGTTTTTGTTCCTGCAAAGCCGACTGTGCCACTTTCAATTCTTCTAAATGTTGCCTTAGTTCTTCTTCAGAGGCATTCAAAGCCTTGTTTTGTTCTACAATTCGTTGTTCAGCTTCTTTACTTGCCGTAATATCTTGGATTGTGCCTATTGATAATATTGGAATATTGTTTTCGTCATAAAAAGTTTCGCATTGGTCATTGACAAACTTTATACGGTCATCATTCAACAAAACTCTGTGTATAATATCATATTTTGTACGAGAAACTACAGCATCATGATACGCCTTATCCACCATTTCTCTGTCATCTGGGTGTACTTTTTCCAAGAAATATTCATAAGTCAAAATTGTATTTTTAAAAGGAATTTCAAAAATACGGTACACCTCATCAGACCATTGCAGTTCGTTAGTTTGCAAATTAAACGACCAGCTCCCTAACTTCGCCAGACGTTGTGCTTCCCCTAAACGGGCAGCATATTCTCTTATTTTATCCTCCGATTTTTTTCTTTCTGTAATATTGCGGGCAACAGCTACCAATCCTATTATAGTTTGGCTTTTGTCTTTCAATGGTAGTTTAATCGTTTCAAAGAACTCTATTTTGCCGTTTATATTGGCAGGCTCTACGGGTATCGTTATTGTTTCACCGTTCAAGACTGCCTTATCGTCATGAATATAACCTTTTATTCCTTTTTCTGGATTCCCATAGACTAATTCGGGCAACCAACCCGCCTCTATGTCTGTTTTACCCATCAACTGTTCGGGACTTTTGCCTACAGCTTGTGCAAAGGCTGTATTACACATGATAGTTCGCAAGTCTTTATCTTTTATAGGGTCGTGCTATGAATTGTTATACCTCTTGCACCGATTGTCAAGGTCTTCGACCATTGCCAACGGTTTAAAATACGTTGGCAATGGTCGAAGACCTTGACAATCGTATAACA
>CANGYA010000210.1 GCA_947457925.1 Cytophagales bacterium
TAGGAAGTATAGAAAACACCTTACACAATTTACTACATTGGGCAAAAAGCCAACTTTCAGGGGAAATTTTGCACCCAGAACAAATAAATGTAGCAGAGTTAGTAGCCGAAAATGTGTCTTTATTGTACGCCACCGCCCTTGCCAAAGACATTACTTTGACCTCTACAGTTAGCCCAAACGTAACAGTGGTGGCAGATTACCAGCAGTTATTGGTCATTATACGCAACCTCATAGCCAATGCTATTAAATTTACACCCAGCAAAGGAAGTATTGTGATAGCAGCCGAACAACAAACCAACGAAGTAATTATTTCGGTTACAGATACAGGCGTAGGCATGACACCCGAACAGCTACGCAATTTGTTTGGTATGCAAACCCATTTCAGTTTGAGAGGCACAATGGGCGAAAAGGGAACAGGTTTAGGTTTGCTTTTGTGTAAAGAATTTGCAGAAAAAAATGGCGGGAGTATCTCGGTAGAAAGTGAAGAGGGAAAAGGAAGTGTGTTTTATGTGAAATTACCTATAGCTCAATGACATGGGAAAAAAAGCTATTACATGGAAAGTTGTCCAACTATTACAAGAACTTTATACGAAACAAGTGTGTAAAGCCTACGATTTGTCTGCGTATGAAGCTACGGGCTATATACTTACGCAAACAGATTGGTTGCGATTGGAGAACAAAAAAGAGATAAGTATTCGCCCCAACAAACAACTGTACTTCAAAAATTGGTATGAAAATAAACAATTTGACAGGACTTATTCACAAATTCAAATGATTGTGAATAAGTATGCACTCAATCATTGGCTTGAAGAATGTACCCTGCAACAATTAGAAGGACTTATCAAAATAGTACAACAAACTGACGAATTATGCCAACAAGAAGATTTAACACTGAAAGAAGTATCAAGTTTGTATTTTGATGATGCCAAAACGGTAAAAGAAGGGAGTAATTTGTACAAGGCAATCTGTAAAATTTTAGCTCGTGAGGATTTTGCCAAAGGGCAACAGTTTTTACAAGTGCTGCATTGTACGCAAGGCTCACCAGCTTATATTGTGTTGTGTGAAAATGAAAACCAACTGCACAAAAAAAGAAAAACTAACATAGAAATATGGGTAGCAGGTGGCTACAATGTACCCAAATTAGATTTTTTGCCTCAACCTTTTTGCCCAATTTTTTATTTGGGAGATTTTGACCAAGACGGCATGGATATTTTCTTGAAGGTACAAAAATATTTGCCTTCTATTCAACTTTTATTGCCACCTAACTACAAAGAATTGGCTAAAAATATTACACAAACGCAACACCGCAGCCAATGGAAAGCAGATTTCCCTTTTCATCTGTTTCCGCCCAAAGCCCAAGTAGTTTTGCGTTTTTTAGTACAAACCCAGCAATGGATTGAGGAAGAAAGCATGAATGTGGAAGTTTGTATTGCAAACATTACATAACTTTCTTATAGTTCCTCAAAACAACTTCCCTACTCAAAACCTTATGTTTGCATAATATTTAATTGCTACATTAGAGTTTATTAAGGTCTGTAGCATAGACTTTAGTCTGTGCTTTTAAAATATTGTTAATCAAGTAATTACCACACAGACTAAAGTCTGTGATACAAAACCTTAATAACCTCTAATATCTTGTTAATAATTTCTGTAAATTGCAAACCATAAAACGGCTTTCACGAATTTTATACATTCACTTATCCATAAATAGATTATGATTTTCGAACTTACCGAAGAACATTTGGCGGTGCGTCAGGCAGCCAGAGAGTTTGCACAAAAAGAACTATTACCGGGGGTAATAGAAAGAGATGAACACGCCAAATTCCCTACTGAACAAGTGAAAAAAATGGCGGAATTAGGCTTTATGGGCATGATGGTCGACCCTAAATATGGCGGTGGCGGTATGGATGCAGTATCTTACGTTTTGGCAATGGAAGAAATTGCAAAAGTAGATGCCTCAGCAGCCGTTGTGATGTCTGTAAACAACTCTTTGGTGTGTTTTGGTTTGGAAAAATACGGTTCTGAAGAACAAAAACAAAAATATTTAGTGCCTTTGGCAAAAGGCGAAAAAATCGGTGCTTTCTGTTTGTCAGAACCCGAAGCAGGTAGTGATGCCACTCAACAGCACACCACAGCCGTAGATATGGGCGACTATTACCTACTAAACGGTACAAAAAACTGGATTACTAACGGTAATTCTGCTTCTACGTACTTGGTAATGGCACAAACGAACCCTGAAAAGAAACACAAAGGTATCAACTGTTTGATAGTGGAGAAAGGTATGGAGGGTTTTGTAGTAGGTAAAAAAGAGGATAAAATGGGGATTCGTGCCTCTGACACACACTCTTTGATGTTTACAGACGTAAAAGTGCCGAAAGCTAACCGTATTGGCGAAGACGGTTTCGGTTTTGCCTTTGCCATGAATACCTTGAATGGTGGTCGTATTGGTATTGCTTCTCAAGCATTGGGTATTGCTCAAGGTGCTTACGAATTGTCTTTGAAATACTCTAAAGAACGAAAATCTTTTGGCAAACCTATCTCTGAACACCAAGCTATTGCCTTTAAATTAGCAGACATGGCGACTAAAATAGAAGCTGCCCGTTTGTTGTGCTTACAAGCTGCCCGCATGAGAGATTTAGGACATGACATTGCCCTACAAGGTGCAATGGCGAAATTATACGCCTCTACAGTGGCTATGGAAGTAGCTACCGAAGCCGTACAAGTACATGGCGGTTATGGTTATGTGCGTGAGTTCCATGTAGAACGTATGATGCGTGATGCCAAGATTACACAGATTTATGAAGGAACTTCTGAAATTCAGAAAATTGTGATTTCAAGACACGTTTTGAAATAATCACTTTAAAATTGGTAAGAGTGATTTTTATACTTTCCAAGTCTTCAAGACTTGGAAAGTATTGATTAATAATTTACTAATTAGAGGTTATCAAGGTCTGTAGCATAGACTGTAGTCTGTGCTATAAACATTTGATTTTCAGTTTATTAAGTACACAGACTAAAGTCTATGCTACAAATAACTTTTAATTAAGCATTATTTATTGTTGCAAGGGTTTGTAGTTAGACTTTTCGAAAATCACCTTTGCATTCATATCTTTCATCAAGTTGGGGAGTGTAACGGTAGGGTTACTTTCCATGTATTTTCTAACAATCTGCCAACCTAACCACCGCCCAATTCTACCGGGACATTCATCGCCAATTTCACCTACAAAGGGTCTTTCGCCAATATAACGGTTGATTTTGTCCAAAGACGCATCAAAAAACAAGTTATTTTCTACAAAATGTCCCCAAATAATATCTTGATTGAATCTACAATTTTCTACTTCTCTGCCCGTATAGCCAATTACCAAACTGTCTGGCACATTTGGAATGACTCTTTCCATGAAATAATACGTTTTACCATGATATATCATTTCATTTAACAGTGTCTTTTTGCGAAAATCTGTTTCCACTTCATTGTACTTGTTAGACAAAAACATCATCACAGAAGGCACTACATACTCTTTGCGGTAACGTCTGTAAATATAATTAGGCACATCTCTCATTCGGTAGTGAGCCTTATCCCCTAAGAAACAGTCCAAACCTATCACAATCAAGCTATCAGAAACATAAACATCATTTTCAAAGCCTGTAACTACTGTGTAAATGGGTGGTGGTGTAAACTCTGGATAGTTTAATTTGATGATTTTAAAGGCTTTTTCGAACTGAGCCTTGAGGTCTGCCATGTCGCCAAAATAGTGATTAGTTTGGCGAGTGAGGGTGTCTATGTAGGTGCTTTGGGAAATTTTCCAAATTGAATTTTCTACCACAGAATCTGGAATCACCCCTTTTTGCAAAAATATACGTGCAAAGGTTTCGTTCTTGTCTAAGAACTTGGCTACGTCTTCTTTTTGTTTAATATTTTTGATTTGATTTTCGATTCGGTTAATATTCACCTCTACTTTAATATTTTCAAGGTTTTTTTCGCCTGCGTGTCCATGTCTATCGCATGAACTTGTGGAATAGATGAGCAAACAAGTTGCTAAGATGATGATAATGTTAAACTTATCTCTAAAAATTAAAAAGATGACACCCATATAATGAGTATTTGTTCCAAACAGTAATTTCGCAAGTTGTAACAACTTCGCCAACGGTTGCTGTTTTTGACCGTACTTTTTGCAATTTTTTATGAACATGATTACAAAAAGCCAACCTCACGAATCTACTTTTAGTGTATTCGCAAAACTGTGAAACAAAGGTAAAAAAGATTTTAGCAACAATAAAAGAAAAAGCCTTAAATCATAGTTAGTTTAGTTAGCTAAAATGTGAGTTTACAAGGAAAAAACTAAGTTTTGAGGTTTAATATTTAATTCATTAACAAACATTACATAAATAGTATTGTTTTAAATACCTTCTTTTGCTAACCTCTGTATCTAATTACTATTGGCTACCGTAAATACAAAATTGTGGTATTTTTAAAAAATAGTTGTAATAAATTACTACTAAAGAACTCAATCTACGTTAAACAACAATAAAGAGCTTATTATTTTGAAAATACTGGCATTCTTTCAAGGGTTTAACGTAAAATCTATGTAGATTTTAAGTAAAATTTTGAAAAATGATAAAATATCTTTATTTTTAATCAATCAACGGCATCAATCATTTTCTACCTCCTCGCTGCAATGAATAACTTAATTGTAGAAAAAACAAGTCCTGTAACCCCTTACGTAAATTTCAATGCTGAAACGGGTATCTGTGAAATAGAAGGACAATCTTACATTGCTAATACGTATGCGTTTTACGAACCTCTTTATGCTTGGTTAGAGGAATTTGTAACTGTAGCTGGTGGTTCGCATAAAGACGTTGATTTTAACCTCAAAATCACCTATTTTAATACGAGCAGTTCTAAATGTATTTTAGAGATGTTGCGGATTCTACGAAAACACAAAGAAAAGGGGGGTAGTTTGCGTATAAATTGGTATTTGAGCCGACAAGACGAGGACTTAGAAGACGAGGTACAGTATTTTGCGGTGGCAGCAGGGTTAGATATTCAGCTAAATTGGTTAGACAACTAAGTTCATGGCACAATTATTCATTCCTACTACTTATTTTACCTTAGCCGAACAGTCTGTCGGCGAGGGTTTATTCAAAGAAAAAGGCAGCAAATTTTTATCCTTTGCCTACCACGTTAAAACAGAAGAAGACGTAAAAAGCCACCTTGCCCAACTCAAAAAGAAATATTTTGATGCTACCCACCACTGTTACGCCTATCAGTTAGGTGTAGAGTTGGTCTATCAACGTGCCAATGACGATGGCGAACCCAACGGTACGGCAGGCTTGCCTATTCTCAATCAAATTAAATCTAAAAAACTTACGTATGTCTTGGTGGTGGTAGTGCGGTATTATGGTGGCACAAAATTGGGGGCAAGTGGCTTGGTGAGTGCCTATAAAACAGCTACCCAACTTGCGTTGGACAATGCGACTGTGGTGGAAAAAATGCTTACGAAAACCGTACAGATAGAATTTGATTATTTGGCAATGAATGAGGTAATGAAAGTAATTAAAGACGAAGAGCTAAAAATTTTGGCTCAAACTTTTGATAATCAATGCTCTATGACCTTAGAAATTCCCAAAAAAATTTGGGAACAATGCCAAGAAAAATTATCAACTTGTGCTGTATTGATAGAGGCTTAATAAAAAAACCTAAGATGCTATTCATCTTAGGTTTTTTTTGGTAGTGTATAATAAGTAATGCTATATACGTAAAAAAAGATGTAATCTTTCTAAAAGATTACATCTTTAATACCACCACAAAATTATTTGCTATTGTAATATGCCTCAATTTTAGCTTGTAAAGCTGTAGCCTTATCTTTTTGACCTGTGAAATTGTAAGCATCTTTCAAGGTATTTAATACTTGACCGTATTCAGTTTTATCTGTAAAGTTAGCAGCTTTTTCTAAATAAGGAATAGCAGAATTAAATAATACTTTTAATTCCTCTGTAAGTTGTTTTCCTTCTGGTGTGTTGAGTTTTTTGTAGTCAAACTCACGATATTTTTTTAATTTTTCGTCTTTATTTACATAGAAAGCACCCAAATTGAACAATGCTTCGTAGTAGTCTGGTTTAATTTCTAGTGCTTTTTTGTAGGCTTCTTCGGCTTTTGCTGCATTTTTATTGGTATCATGCAAAATACCCAAGTTTACATAGTACAATTCCATGTTAGCACCACCTTTGGCTATTACATCTTCAATAGACTTGATAGCTTCATTAGTTTTGTTAGCCTTGATGTAGATATTGATTTTTTGAGCCATAAACTCCTGAATAGTTGGGTACGCCGCAATAGCTTTATCTAACATTGCTACAGCTTTGCCTGATTTGTCGTCTGGGTCTTCTGCCAAGTGCATAGAAATTACTTTTTGATACACCCAACTTCTGTCGCCTTTGTAGGTAGGCACGTTAATAAACACTTCACATTTTTGCATTACTTTGGCTCTATCTACTTTAGCAGGGTCTTCTTGTTCGGCAGCAGCTAAAAAATTTTGTAGTGCCAATGTGTCGCCTACCATTACTACAGCCCCTCTGTCAAAGCCTTTCATGGCTCTTGCCCAATTTTTATCATTGAATCCCACAATGCCGTCATTCATTACTTGTGCATACAAACCTCTTGTAGCAGAGTCGGCTTGCATAGGAAAAAATCCTTTTTTGCCTACTTCCGTAAATTTTTTATAGCTTTTCACCACCTCGTCAAACGCTGCATCATCTCCTTTGTTCATCATAGCTCTGTAAACATCGCCACGCACTAACCACAAATCAGCTTCATCTTTAGTTTTCTCATTGGTCATTGCTTCTTCAATACTTGCTTTGGCAGCCGTAAGGTCGCCTTTTTTAAGTTCGTTTTCAGCACGTTTCAACGGGTTTTTTTGACCAAAAGCCGTAAGAGTTACAGCAAGGGCAAACACAGTAAGAATAATTTTTTTCATTTGTGAAAATAGTATTAATAGTATTGAGAAAAGTTAATGGCTGTAGAACGGACTTTAGTCCGTTTTATACTATCATAAACGGACTAAAGTCCGTTCTACAGTTTAATTTTACTGCAAAATTAAGTAAAAGATAATAGTTTTGGTACTAAAGCTGCACAATTTCTCTCCAAAGTGGCATGGTCATACAGTGTGTACCGCCCCTTGCTCGTGAAAGTTCCGAAGAAGGTATCAAAATAAGGCACTTTTTCGGTACAATCGTATGTAACAACTGTGTCAAATCCACTGTTTTGTTTGCCAAATACGCCTCTTTTAGTTGTGCTATCATGTCTTTGGCTTTGAGGACACCAAAACCAGCCTTGCCAAATGCCTCATTCGTTTTGTGGTTACGGTCATAACCTAAGACAATGCCCTCTTGTACCGCCACTACGTTACACGCATCTGTCCACTGTTCTCTCTCGTCATAAGGGTATTCGGCATTGCCACTGTAAATAAATTTTACCTCGTCTGTAAACTTAAAATCTTCTCGGCTCACATGACGCATAATATCTTCCAAACCGTTAAACTCGTGATTGACTTTATACCTGCCGTCTTTGTTAGGTTCGTTGATAAACTGCACAATGCGTATGCCTGTCATGTCTTGTGGTTTGCTGTCGGGCTTGCCGTCCAAATCACTGATGTAGTTGATAGTCGTATTGTACTGCGGTTGTCCTTCCAAAGACATGGGGCTGTGTAGCACCCAAGTTCCTCTATCTACTTGCGTAAATATGGTGTCTATGTGCATTGTACCACGCCATTTTGGAATGACAATCACCGATATTTTTTGTAATAATGGCGTACCATTGCTTTTTTTCAAAGAAAATAATCTTTTAATCAACTTATCAATGGCGTTTGACGAAGTTCTTTCACTGTAACCAATTAACAAATGATTAGGGGCTATCATCATCAAATCTCCGCCTTCTATCGTTACTACTTTGCTTTCTTTTTCGGTATCTTCACACAAAAAATACTCGTCATCTTCGGTTACTTCTATTACTTTTTGATGATTTTTTGGGAATAATTCAAAGTACGCAATGTATTTAGTCAAGATAGACTCTCTTAAACGGGCTTGTTTGGCGGTTTTGCTCAACAACAAATACTCGTCTATCACAATGCCAATATCTCTTGTAAAAATAAAATTGGGTAGTGGCGGAAATATCTGTCTTTCTTCATGCGTCTGTGGCACAGTCATAAAACCTGTGATAAGGGTTTTCGCCAAATTTTCTACCGTAATTAGATTTTTGTCTGATAACATTTGTTGTGTATCAAAATCACATCTTTCTACTGCACAAATAGACGCAACTAATTGGTCTCTTACTCTTTCGTTTTTCAGAATTTCTACTAATAATTGTTGAATTTCAACTACTTTGTCAGAACCCAAAAACTCTGGTCTGTCTGGTTTCTTGAAGGCTGGTCTGCGGTGTTTGTGTGGGGA
>CANGYA010000211.1 GCA_947457925.1 Cytophagales bacterium
GTAGTGCCTAACTGTAGAACGGACTTTAGTCCGTTTTTGGGTGCTTCTTATGAAAAAATTGATTTTTATAGGAAAAGTTCCTCGTTTTTATTGCTAAAAACGGACTAAAGTCCGTTCTACAGGCACTACGCAACTTACGTTAATTACTCTTCTGGTGGTTTTGTTGTCTTGTCTGCTAATAAGCAAGCAATGCCCATCTTAGCATATTCTGAATATAGTTATTTTGATACAAAACAAACTGACTATGAAAATTCAGCTTTGCAACATTGGGTTAATAATGCCCAAATGTATGTTAATACAAAGGGACTTCAAGATACTAAATTTATAGGAAGTTGGGAAGCTCTATTGGCGTATGCAAAAAGTCCTTACCCTGTTAAAGATTATATAGAAATTTTATCTGGGAGAAATGATGAGACTTGTCCTTATGTTGTATCTACTATTCCTCCTCTTTTACAGACAAGTTGGGGACAAGCTTGCGGGTATAATGATTATGCACCTCCATGTCAATATGGTTACTGTGGAAAAATGCTCACAGGTTGTGTAGCTACAGCAATGGCACAATATCTAAAATTTTATAGGTTTCCTTCCAACTATAACTACTCTTTAATGCCCAATAATATTGGTGCACCTGAAACAGCACGTCTAATGAGGGATTTGGGAAATTTGGTTTATATGAATTATGGTTGTAATGGCTCAGGAGCTTCTTCATGGTCAATCGTCCCTGCTTTTACACAATTGGGCTATAATGCGTATTCACAAGCATACACCAAACAAGCTACAATTAGCATGATTAGAGAGCAAGGGAAGCCCGTTTATTTAGTGGGTTATCATCAAACAGCACCTATAGGACATGCTTGGATTGCTGATGGGTACAAGGAAGTGATACTATGTGATTTTAGTAATACCATTGAGTTTATGCACATGAACTGGGGCTTTAGTAATAACCCACCTAATGGCTGGTTTATAGATTTAGGAGATTATCCAGTTGCTGCAAGTATGATTATAGCAAATCCGCAATAATAAGTTTTTTATACTCATTCTTTAAACCCATAAATTTTATGAAAAATTATTTTTTTATCATAGCTTGTTTTTCTATATTATCTACGAGCTGCCAAAAGAGTCTTAGTGAAGTGCAATTAGGATGTGGCTGTTATCAAGGTAGCCCTACCAATCAAGTTAGTAAAATAGTAGATGAAGTAGTTTCAACCGAACCTATTCTGTGTAGTTCGCCACCTATTGAAGTACGATTTCGTTTTATAGATGCTACAGGCAAAGATTTGTTATATGCAATGCCAGAAAATACTCCAATTAAACTATGTAATACGAAACAAAGTTTTTATGCTCGGATTATCCGAAATGATAAACTAAAACGTGCTTATCTCGAAGCTAATCAATTAGCTACTGCAAGTGTAAACACATTATTAGTAGGCGAAAAAACTTTTTGTTTAGAAATTGGGCAACTCAAAGGCACTCTGTTTCTTGATGACCAAAAAGTACGCACTGCAAAATGTTTAGAATTTAGACGTATCAAACTTTCTTTTAATGGTAAAGATTGTCCAACTATACCTGTTTGTGATACAGAATTTGATAATGCTGCAATTACAACTATAGTACTATAAGTTAATAGAAACTCTAATATTTTAATAAATACAAGTTATGTAATATACACTTTTTAATGTATATATTACATAACTTGTATTACCTAATTGCATTAGCACAACTTCACCTAACTCCCCATCAATTAATCAAATATTGAAACAATAGCAATGAAGACCTTGTATAGAATATGCTTTACAAAAGATATATTAGGAAAAGTACATATAAATTTACCCCCTTTTCAACAAGACCTCAAACATAGCCCCTTCTCCTTGTTCACTTTCCACAGAGATAGTTCCGCCTATGGCTTTCAGTTGGGTTTGTACCAAATACAAGCCCAAACCGATGCCCTCTACGTGAAAATGCTGCCGTTGGTACAACCGAAACAGCTTATTGACATCAGGAATCCCCAAACCATTGTCTTTAATTTCTATCGCAATCGTATCTAAATCTGGTTCTGTCAATTTAATCTGTACGTTCAATGGCTTCACAGGGTCTTTGTACTTAATCGTATTGCTAACGAGATGATACAAAATGCTATTGATATACTTCCGAACCGACAAAATGTGTGCATCTATCACTTCATTTTCTATCGTAAGATTTACTTCGTTTTCTATTAAC
The DNA here is from genome assembly GCA_947457925.1 of Cytophagales bacterium. GTDB lineage: Bacteria > Bacteroidota > Bacteroidia > Cytophagales > Thermoflexibacteraceae > JAAFKA01. Next base: position 2,218 of record CANGYA010000211.1, read on the forward strand.
TCATTACCCAACTGTTTATGTAAAACCTTATTCAGTTCTTCAGTCAAATTAATGACTTCGTAGTGTTGCGTAATACTGTTTTTTACTTGTAAAATTTCGTTTAAATGGTGAATCACTTTATCCAAACCCTCTAAACTTTGGCGTAGTAATTTCGTGTACTCAAGGTCTGGGGCAGATAATTCCATAACATTCAACAAGCCCGCTGCCCTTGCCAAAGGCTGGCGTAACTGGTGCGAAACAATGTGAGCAAACTCCGCCAAATCATGGTTTTGTTCAGACAACTTTTCTATGGTTTTGGCTAACTCTGCGGTTCTTTCTGTTACTTTTGCCTCTAACTCTTGGTTCATACGAGCTATTTCCGCATTTTTTTGTAATAATTCCTTGTTGATATACTTGTTCTGAATATTACTTTTGAGCAACAAGAAACTTAGCAGCGAAATACCTAAAAACGAAAAGAATAGAATATTCCGTATCCAAATTTGTTTTTCTAACTCTACATCTTGCTTTTCCTTGTGTTCAGATAAAATATTAAGTTGGTGCTGGTGTTTTTCTACCTCATAGTTTTTGTGCATGACCATTAATAATCTATCTCTTTCTTCATTAAATATACTATCCGATATTTTTCTTTCTAATTCATAGAAATACAAAGCCTTAATAGGTTCTCCCTTTCTCTTAAAAATAAGGTACAAAGTAGCATAGGCATCTCTCATTCCCCCCAATTCTTCTAATCTTTGTGCTAAAAACAAAGAATTTTCGGCTGTTATCATTGCATCTGTCAATTTCTTAGCAGCTAAAAACGTAATAGCCAACTGGTTCATGGTATAAACCTTGCCAATATTATCTTGTATGGTATCTTGCAAAGCAATAGCTTCTTGATAATATTTAATAGCTTGGTCATAATTCCCTATTGCTAAATGAATTTCACCATAGTTCTGATAGGTCAAAATAATGCCCTTTTGCCAATCTAATTTTTGATAGAGTTGATGTGCCTCCTTACAAAGTTCCAAAGCCTTAGCAAAGTTTTTTTGTGACATATACACATTCGCCAAATTGATGTAGGCATCTGCCAAATGACGTTGCTCACCAAGAGTTTTGAAGATAGGAATGGCTTTATGAAAAAAATAAATAGATTTTTGAATATTTTGTTGGTCTAAATAGATAAGAGCTAAGTTAGTCAATGCCCGTGCTATTTCCGTTCTATTACGTAGTTGTTCGGCTGTACGTAGCTGCTGATTAGCGTAATCTAAACTCTGTTGAAAATTACTTTGGTGAGCATACACCCTTGCAATCCATTTAAGGGCATTGATTTTGGCATCGGGGAAATTGAGTTGATTGCTAATCTCCAAACTCTCCAATAAATAATGCAAAGCAAACGGAAAATGCTCTTGTTCGTAATACACAACCCCTTTTGTTTGCATGCACGCCACTAACAGCCTTTGCAGATTATTTTTTCGTGCCAACACAATGCCTTGCTGTGCATATTCTAAGGCATCAGCAGGCGAAGTTTGTTTGACTTCATCAGCCAAATGACTCAATAGGGCTACTTTGAGGCTGTCGGGTAGTTTATTAGCTAGGGCATGACGCAGACTATCTACCTTAGGAATATCATGCGAAAACCCAAGTACACAAACCAATGACGCATACACAAAAAAAATAAACTTAGCCCAATACATCTTTACAAATAAGAGATAGCCAACAATGTAGGTGTGATTCCGAATTATACACAAAATTTCTGAATACTCTTATCCGTAGAACAGACTTGTGTAAAATTAGCGTATTGGTCTTGTCATTAGGAATGAAAATAAGTTACAAAGGGTACTACAAAGATTTATGAGGCGTAACAGCCTTGCTATATGTTTGATTATACGATAAATTTACAAGGTAGTGTTGTTTTGTTCAAAGACAAAATCTCTTTTGTCTTTGAACAAAACAAAATCTCTTTCTAATTACTTACAAGTATATGACGATAAAAGCAATTTTTACACCGCAAAACTTTCGCCACAGCCACAAGTACGTGAGGCATTCGGATTGACAAACTGAAAACCTTTGCCATTCAGTCCGTCTGAAAAGTCGAGAATCGTACCTAACAAGTACAACAAACTCTTTTTATCTACCAAAATCCTAATACCTCCGTCCTCAAAAACTTGGTCGTTGGGTTGTAACTCGTCATCAAAATTGAGGTCATACATCAAGCCCGAACAACCTCCGCCTTTTACCGACACCCGAATATTATGATTATCTGTTTTCCCTTCTTGCTGGCGAATCGCAATGATTTGCTCTTTCGCCTTGTCTGTAACCTGAATCCCCATACAAAATGAATTTTAGAATGAAATTGCTAAATGCCTATAAAAGAACCTGTAGAACGGACTTTAGTCCGTTATTTTTGTAATTAGAAGTTGTTTAAATTTTTATTTATATCATTGAAAATCAACGATTTATGAACTATTTAAAATTATTAATTTATTGCTAATCAATAGCTTAACTATCAATCCTAAACAACTTCATAAACTAAACGGACTAAAGTCCGTTCTACAGGTAAAAAACTAAATTTAAAACTCAAAAAAGTGCTACTTAGTTCAACGACTTTGCCATAAAAACTTGATGAAATCAAAGGCTGCATCAGCCACATTACGAGCCAATAAGTCAAAGGCAAAATTGACAGACTTTTCTATAAAAGCATCTGTTTTTTCATAGTTTTCCGAACTATCATTTGCCCAAAAACGAATGACTAAGGCAAATTGTAACCACAAAAACTTGCGGTAGTGGTCTGTCAAAAATGGTCTTTCTATAATTTCGCCCACATGAATACCCATTTGCACTAATCCACCCACAAAATCATTGAAATTAACCTTCACCTCGTCTAAAGTATCTGTATCCACCCGAAACATACTCATCGGTTGCAGTGTAACTTGTACAAAAGTCTGCTGTGCCTTTATTTTTTCTACAAAAGTATAGTTCAATGCCAATATTTTTTCACGAATCGAATATTCATCAAACACACTGTCTGTATGTAATACCTCCAGCGTATCATTGAACCAATCTGCCCAAATAGCCTGCTCAACCGCCAACAAAGACGAAAAATGACTTTTAAAAACTTTCTCGTCTATAGTCGTATCTTTCAGAAAACCATACTCTGTAACGGGACGGCGGTTTTTTATATTGACATAGTTGATATATTGATTTTTGATGGCGTTTATTTCCATTTGTTAATAGGTTTTGAGGTGCAAAGGTAAAACCTAAATTGCACAAAATAGTTAGTTGTGAATATAAAATAGTTGTACCTTACACTAAAACTTTGGCTGCTTTATTGGGTATAAATGGCTTTAGAAAACCAAAAAAAAACGGCTTTCACTTTAATTTTATCTATAATTTGTTATCTTTGCTTTTATGCAAAAAAGATGGTCATACAAACCCCTACCCGATGAAGCAAAAACTGCACAACTCGCAAAAGACCTAAACATCAATACGGCGATTACTGCGTTGTTGGTGCAGCGTGGTGTGGACAGTTATGAGCAAGCCAAACATTTTTTTAGACCTTCCCTCCAAGACCTTCACAATCCCTTTTTGATGAAAGACATGGACAAAGCCGTAGCAAGACTGGAAGAGGCTATTTTTAGAAGGGAAAAAATCATGGTGTATGGCGACTATGACGTGGACGGCACTACTTCTGTGGCAGTTTTGTATGGTTTTCTCCGAAAATTTTACACCAATTTAGAGTATTACACTCCCGACAGAAATACAGAAGGTTATGGCATTTCTGAACAAGGTATTAAGTGGGGCTATGACCAAAATGTAAAATTGATTATTGCCTTAGATTGTGGGATTAAGGCACAGGAAAAAATAGCCTATGCCAAAAATTTGGGCGTAGATTTTATCATTTGCGACCACCACCGCCCCGACAAAGACAATTTACCATTAGCAGTAGCCGTTTTAGACCCTAAAAGAGATGATTGCCCGTATCCTTACAAAGAATTATCGGGTTGTGGTATTGGCTTCAAATTTTTGCAAGCCTTTTGTATCAACAACAACATTCCCTTAGAAAAATTATACGATTTTCTGGACTTAGTAGCCGTTAGTATCGGGGCAGACATCGTGCCTATGAACGGTGAAAACCGCATTTTAGCCTACTACGGCTTGAAAAAACTAAATGCCAACCCTCGCACAGGGCTGAAGGCTATCATAGAAACGGCAGGATTGAAACGACCTTTAGAAGTTTCTTCTATTGTTTTCGGTATAGCTCCGCGCATCAATGCAAGTGGGCGAATTACCCATGCCCGCCAAGCCATAGAACTTTTGTTGTGCGATGATTACACCAAAGCAGCTACTTTGGCACTACAAGCCAACAATACGAATGAACAAAGGCGGGATTTTGATGTCAATATTACACAAGAGGCTTTTGAAATGATAGAGTTACAAAGCCAAGACAAACAAACCCATTTAGCCACCATTATTTACAAAGAAGATTGGCACAAAGGCGTAATTGGCATTGTGGCTTCGCGTTGTATAGATAAATATTACAGACCTACGATTGTACTCACGTCCTCCAACAACAAAATTACAGGTTCGGCAAGGTCTATTCAGGGTTTTGATATTTATGAAGCCTTAGAATATTGTGCAGACGTATTGGAGCAGTATGGCGGACATACTCACGCAGCAGGTTTAACATTGTCTTACGAACAACTGCCCGCCTTTAAGTCTAAATTTCAGCAAATTGTGGCTGAAAAAATTACCGCAGAGATTTTAACACCTACATTAAATATAGACTTATTGCTCAACTTAGATTGGATTAGTTTTAAATTTTTAAGTGTTTTGAAACAAATGCAGCCCTTCGGTCCCGAAAATATGACCCCTGTTTTTGCCTCCGAAGAAGTAGTAGCCGACAGCGTAATTAAGACGATTAAGGGTGAACATATCAAAATGTTTGTGAAACAACAAGGCAGCCACCGCACCGTAGAGGCTGTAGGCTTTGGCTTAGCCCATCATTATGAACAGATTGCCACCGGAAAACCGTTTAAAATAGCCTATCAGATAGTCGAAAATGAATATAAGGGCAGGGTAAGTTTACAGTTAATGCTCAAAGATATACAGTTTTATGCCTAAAAAACTCTATTAATCAGACAACTTAAACCAATACAAACAACGTGGAAACAACATTCAACTTAGACCATTTACTCAAAGAAGTTATACATATCTCCAAAGAAGTAGGCGAATTTATACGCAAAGAAGCCGAAAACTTTGACCGTAGCCTTACAGAATACAAAGGTGTAAGCAATATGGTGTCTTATGTGGACAAAGAAGCTGAAAGGCGTATCGTACACCACTTGACAGAACTCCTCCCACAAGCAGGTGTAATAGCCGAAGAAGGCACAGGCAAACGCAAAGTAGGTGGACTGAATTGGATAGTCGACCCCTTAGACGGTACAACAAATTTTATACATGGTTTGCCTATTTTCTGTACAAGCATAGCCTTAGTACAAGACGAAAACCCCTTGTTAGGCGTAGTGTATGAAGTAAATCTCAAAGAATGTTTTTATGCCACCAAAGGCGGCGGTGCGTGGCTCAACGGTAAACGTATTCAGGTTTCGCCTGTCAATCAATTAGCAGATAGCCTTATTGCTACAGGTTTTCCGTATTCGCACTTAGACAGAATGCCTGAATACATGAAACTACTCACCGATTTTATTTACAAATCTCACGGTTTCAGACGCATAGGCTCGGCTGCCGTAGATTTGGCGTATGTGGCGTGTGGTCGTTTTGAGGCTTTCTACGAACACAACCTCAATGCTTGGGACGTAGCAGCAGGGGCTTTGATAGTTACCGAAGCTGGTGGGCAAGTAAGTAACTTCCGCAATGAACAAGACTATATGTTTAGTGGGCAAATTTTGGCAAGTGGACACATCCACGAAGAGATGCTGGAAGTTTTAGCTCCCTATTTTAATAAATAACGTGAATAACCCAACCTCGGCAGTGGTTGATAGACCCTGCCGAGGTTGGGCTGTTATTGTAAAAAATACACTAAAAACTTGCTTTTCTAAAAAAAAAGAAATAAATTGATTTCCTTTTTTTTATACACCCTGCCTATGATTCAAACACTCACTTTACACACAGTTGTAAGAGTATATGACAGTTTATTAGAACTTCCAACAGACGAGCAAGACCTTTTACTCAAA
>CANGYA010000212.1 GCA_947457925.1 Cytophagales bacterium
CTATGAATTGTTATACGTAGTCTTCAAGAAGCTCTATAAAGATGACATCTTTCTAAAAGATGTCATCTTTATAGAGCTTCTTGAAGACAATCAAACTTATTTCTTTGAAAAAAATTAGTTTCACTATAAGTTTTTAAAGCACGACCCTACTGGGCTTAATTTATCAAGCATTTTTAGAGCAATGTTTCTTATACGCATATATTTTTCACCCTAAATCCCATTCGTTGTGAGTTACTATTCTATTAAAGATTTAGAAAACCTAACAGGTATCAAAGCACACACCATTCGGATGTGGGAGCAACGCTATGGTATCATTAAACCAGAACGGACAGACTCTAATATTCGATTGTATGGAGCAGATGAATTGAAGTTGATGCTCAATATTGCTTTATTGAACAACAATGGCTATAAAATTTCTCGCATTGCAGAGATGAGTCCTGTTGAAGTGAAAGAAAGGGTTTTGGAAACTATTGAGAAACACAATAGTTACGAAGACCAAATTCATGCACTTTCAGTAGCTATGATAGACCTTGACGAGGACAGATTTGAAAAAATTATGTCTTCTAACATCATACAACATGGTTTTGAAAAGACCATGATAAATATTATTTATCCGTTTCTAATTCGAATTGGTACATTGTGGTTAGCAAATACAGTAAATCCTGCACAAGAACATTTTATTTCTAATTTGATTCGTCAAAAAGTCATTGTAGCTATTGACGGTTGTTTTGAGCCGAATAAAATTAATCCTAAAAAGTTCATGATGTTTTTGCCCGAAGGAGAACTTCATGAATTGAGCTTGTTATTTGCCTACTATTTGGCTAAATCTCGTGGCAACAAAGTGTATTATTTGGGGCAAAGTTTGCCTTTACACGATTTGGTAGAAGTGCATAGGGTACATAAACCAGATTATATATTTACTGTAATTACTTCTGCACCACCACCAGACCAAGTGCAAAGCTATATTAACTCTTTGGGAGAAAAATTCAAAGAAACTCAACTATGGCTAACAGGCTACCAAGTGATAGGACAAGATGTAGAGTTGCAAGACAATATGACACTGTTTACTACCATAGCTCAAATGGTTGAGAGTATTGAAGATTTGAGAGTACAGAGGTGATTTACTATACTAAAATATAATGGCTGCAATTTGTTCAGCCATTTTTTTATGCTCAAACGGCAGGTTTGATGTTACTATTTTAAGCAAAATAGAACAAAAGTATTTTTTGCACCAAAAACAAAATAAAATAAAGATTTTCTTAACTGTCTTTCTCTATTTTTTACCTTACTTTTACTACAAGTTATTTGTTTTTTGCTATTTTTGGTAGATAGCTACCTACAATCTAACCAATCATGCAAAAAATAAAAACATTCCTCGCCTCGTCTAATGAATTGAAGGCTGACCGTGACCAATTTGAAATCTTTATCCGCAGAAAAAATAACGAATGGATAGCTGAAGGCAAACCCTACCTTGAATTACAAATTTGGGAGGAAGCCTCAGATGCGATGTCTGCCACAAGGTCGCAAGACGAATACAATAAAATTATCAAAGAGGTTGATATTTTTGTGATGCTTTTCTGGACAAAAGTCGGGAAATATACTCACGAAGAATTTACGCTTGCCAAAAAACTATTCCAAGAAACAGGGAAACCTCGTGTATTAGTGTATCAAAAAGCTGCAAATCCCGAAAATCAAGAACAAAGTTTGAAAGATTTTATCACTTCATTACTTCAAAAAGATAAAGAATATTTTTGGGGAAATTATGACCACTTTGATACCTTAGCACGCAATTTTGAGAAGGAACTGCGAATGTTTTATAGCAAATACTTAGCCGATGAACAAGGCAAAATTAGAGAGAAAGCAAATCGCAGCTACAAATTAGGCAATATCAATAAACTTTTGATGAATGGTTACAATGATGAAGATTTAATGGCTTTTTGTCAATTTAACTTTGAAAAAGTGTTTAATAACTTTACAAACGGACAAAGCAAACAACAAAAAGTAATGGCATTGATAGATTATTGTAAAAGGTCTATTCAATTAGATAATTTATTAGAATTGTTGCAAGGTGATAAAGAAACAGAATATCAACAATATGCACCGTATTTTTAAAAACTTTGTAGAGATGTCATCTTTTTGGAAAGATGACATCTCTACAAAGTTTTTAAACAACTAAAACCACAAAATAATGAACAACACAGACGAAACTTGGGAAACCCTTATCGACTCCATTCATAAACAAAAAGCTATTTTGTTTTTAGGACACGATATTACCCTAAATTATAAAAATTCGCAGAAAGAAGCCGATTTTTTTAGGCAACTGTACCAAAAAAATAAGGAAGAAATTATTTCTTTCCACGAACAAGATGGTTTTTTGGTTTTTAAAGACAGTGATGCAAGGTCAAGCAATTTACACAAGTTACAAAAATTTTATGCCGAAGATTTTACAAATCCGTTGTTAGAAAAGTTGGCTGAAATTCCTTTTCACGCCATTTTGACGACTACGCCCGATTTGACGATGAACACTATTTTTGAGAAAAATAAGTTTTTGTTTAGCAAAGGTTATCACAGAGCAAAAGTAAAAAAGGAAGTTGCCGAAATGCCAAGCAAAGAAAAACCTTTGTTGTATAATTTGCTCGGCTCGGCAGAAGATGACGAAAGTCTAATCACTTCGCACTACGATTTGTTTAATTTTGTCGAGTCGGTATATGCTTCGCAAACTCTGCCAACGATGCTTACAAATTTGTTGAACAAGGAAAATACTCGTCATATTATCTTTTTGGGTTTTGATTTTGGTAAATGGTATTTTCAATTATTGTTGCATTTGCTAAAAATTAAAGGAGCAGCTAATAAAAGTTTTGCTAATACCATTGCAAAAGTAGATGTGGATTTTGTAGCTTTTTTTAACACGCAATTCAAAATTCATTTTGTAAACCACGACCTCGATAGTTTTGTGAATACGCTACACGAAAAATTTGCAAAAGAATTTCCTTTGCGACAACCTGTAACAGATGCACACAAGCAAAACCGCAAATATTTGAAAAATAATATTGTCAAATTACTCAGCAAGGCTTTTAATCCTACTGATTTTGAAACTTTTTGTTTGTGTAATTTTGAAACCGTACACGAAGAATTTACACCCGAACAAGGACAGTCAAAACGTATCAATATGTTGTTAGATTATGTAGAAAGGCACGCAGCCTACGAAACTTTGTTGGCAGGTGCAGAAGAAGAAAACCCTGTGCAATTCAAAAATTTTGCACCGTATTATGAATAAAAATTGTAGCATAGACTTTAGTCTGTGCTATTAAGCTAAGAATTGTAATGTTTATAATTAATTGATTATCAAGTAATTATGTTTTTAAAGTTCCGTTAGGAACGAAATATTTATAGCAGTGCTATTTTTCTATTTCCCAAAGTGCCGTAGGCACGAAATATATGTCGTGCCTACGGCACTTTGAGGAGTTAATGCTCTCTTTTGCTATAAATATTTCGTGCCTAACGGCACTAAAAAGACAATTTCTTAGCTTAATAGCATAGACTTTAGTCTGTGCATTACCATAAAAAGCACAGACTAAAGTCTATGCTACAAAATTTTGTAATTTATGAACAACAACTTTCGATATGTAGGTGTGGCACCGTTTACGACTGCACAACAACAAATTTTCTTTGGGCGTGAGCAAGATAGCCAAAAACTTGCCCAACTCGTTACGGCACATCAACAAATTTTGTTGTATTCTAAGTCGGGAATGGGCAAAAGTTCTTTGATTAATGCGGGCGTATTGCCACAACTGCCCAAAGAATGGCAAATTATTTTTATACGGTTTGGGGCTTATCAAGAAAATGATAGTTTTACGTTACTTGATAAATTTCTCGATAAACTTTTGGCGACTTTGCCCGCCAACAAAGCCACGTATTTAGACCAGATTATTGAGAACGAAAAATCTTTGTGGTACACTCTGAAAAGTAGGCAAAAGGAAAGTCAAAAAGAGGTAAAAGCTGCCGAAAAAGGAATAATTTTGGCAAAGGAAGCAGAAACTTTATTGATTTTTGACCAATTTGAGGAACTTTTTACCTATCCCGAAGAACAGATTTTTACGTTCAAAAAACAAATGGCGGATTTGTTGTATAGCACTGTGCCACAACATTTTAGGAAGGTTTTGCAGATAAAGCAAAAGAAAACGCCTGATTTGCTAACGGAAAATGAACTCAAACAACTGCACCAACCTTTGCGGGTGAAGGTATTGATGGGAATTAGAGAAGACCGTTATAGTTTGCTGAACCAACTCACAGATTATTTGCCTGATGTGATGCAAACAAGGTATGCTTTGACTGCCTTAGACAAGGAACAGGCACAAGAAGCCATAGAAAAACCTGCACAAATGGTCGGGGATTTTGCAAGCCAAAAGTTTAGCTATGAAAAAGAGGCAATACAAAAAATATTGGATTATTTGACTGCCGATAACACGCAAGCCATAGAAACTACGCAACTGCAAATATTGTGTCATAATTTGGAGAAGAAAAACTTGTCCACTATCGGCATTGCTAATATTCCCGAATTTGAAGACATCTTTTTGCAGTTTTATAACGATACAATAGCCAAAATTGCACCCGAAAACCAAGACAAAGCCCGAAAATTTGTGGAAAATGAATTGGTGAAAAAAGGACAACGGGTATCGGTATCAGATTTGACTTGTTTGGATAGTGTAGATGCAAATACCTTAACTACCTTAGTAGCCGAACACTTGCTGCGACCAGAATATAACACCAGCACCCAACGAAATAACTATGAACTAAGCCACGACACACTTTTGGCTCCTGTGTTGCGGGCAAAAGAACTGCGAGAAACAGCAGAACAAAAACAAGCCGAAGAACAACGCAAAGAAGCCGAAAGAGTAGCTGCACTTGCCAAAGCTGAAGCAGAACGGATAGAAAATGCAAAGATAAAAAAGCAAGTCCGCAATTTATCTATTGCTTTTGTGATAGCTATTTTGGCAGTTGTTGGGGCTGTTTATTTTGGATTTGATGCACAAAAACAGAAAGAAAGAGCATTAAATGCAGTAAAAGAAGCAAGAATAGCAAGAGATAAAGCAGAAAAAGCACAAAAAGAGGCACAAAAAGCCTTAGCTGATTTTTATGAAGGGGAAGTAAAGAAATTAGAAGGTTTAAAATCTATTATGGAAAGTGATGGTAAAACAAAAGCCGTAGCACAATATACTATCCAAATAGATAGTTTACAAAATTTAATCAAAAAATTAAAATAAAAAATGACAAGCTATTCCAATTTTTGCGACAGTGTCGCAAAAATTGAGTTGGTCGCATTATGTAGAATTGCTAAAAATAGAACACCCTTTGGAACAGAGTTTTTATGAAAAGCAATGCCTTAACGAAAATTGTGTAGTTTTATAAATGTAATGTTTGTTTTAAAGCACCATAGGTGCATACCGTTGGTAGAAAGTAGGTTTTGGTTTCTTTTCAAGCACCATAGGTGCGTACCAGTGCGTGTAGGTACGCACCTATGGTGCTTGAAAATCTAATATATTACTTTTGCTACCAACGGGTACGCCTCTAACGAGGCTTATGCAAACAAAGCCAACTTTGGGTGGCACAATACCAACTCTATTTGCCTACGGAAAACGAATTGAAAACTTTACTAAAAAAATTAAACTTATGAAAATAGTAATTTTTACGCTGATTTTGGGCTTTTTTGCCCTTAATCTCACAGCACAAAATGGAAATTGTGCCAAAGAACATTATGATACTTACCTCAAAGATGCAGAAAAAGCCTTAAAAGGTGCAAAACCTGATTATTTGGCTGCGGTTAATGCGTATAGCTCTGCATTGGCGGTATGTCCCGATAATGCAAAATTTGTGAAAGGCAAACTGCGGGAGATTTTTGTGGAGGTTGATAAACTGAGAGTTAAAGCAGAGGAAGCAGAAAAAGAAACAAAAAATGCCCTTGCAGAAACCGAAAAACAAAAGCAACTTGCCACTGATAACTTAGCCAAAGCAAACAAACTTGTCAATGCTTTTTATTTTTATGAGGATAGATTTGCCTTAGCTTATGGAAAAAAAGAAAAAAATAGCAGCACAAATGTATTTTACTTTATTGATAAAAACGGAGACGAAGTAAAAAAATTAGGCAAATGGGACAAAGCAGAACAGTTTGAATGGCAAACAGGCTTTGCATATATCAAAAAAGATGGCAAAGACCATATTTTAGATACGATGGGCAATACCTACCGAGTGGCTTACGACCTTGCAGATATGGATAGCAGCGTGGTTGCCTTAGATTTGTCTGATGTCCAATTAGATAGTTTTCCTACACTTGTTTTGCAACACACACAATTACAAGTCTTAATTTTGAATGGTTATAATAGAGGTTTTAAAACATTGCCCACTGAAATAGCTAAGTTGCAGAACCTTAAAAACTTGCAACTCAAATCTTGCCAAATAGGTAGTTTGCCTGCCCAAATTGGGGAACTCAATAAGTTGACAACCTTAAATTTAGGTAGTAATAAACTAATAACTTTGCCTTCCCAAATCGGGGAACTCAATAAGTTGACAACCTTAAATTTAGAATTTAATCAATTAGAGGAATTACCTGCCCAAATCGGCGAACTCAAAAATTTGACAACCTTAGATTTAAGCAATAACAAATTAACGTCTTTACCTGCCCAAATCGGAGAACTCAAAAATTTGACAACATTAAATTTAGATTATAACCAATTAACGTCTTTACCTGCACAAATCGGTGAACTCAAAAATTTGACTGAATTAAATTTATATGGTAATAAATTAACGTATTTACCTGCCCAAATCGGCGAACTCAAAAAGTTGACTACCTTATATTTAAGTGATAACAAATTAACGACTTTGCCTGCCCAAATCGGCGAACTCAAAAAGTTGACTACCTTATATTTAAGTGATAACAAATTAACGACTTTGCCTGCCCAAATCGGGGAACTCAAAAAGTTGACTACCTTATATTTATTTGATAATCAATTAACGACTTTACCCGCCCAAATCGGGGAACTCAAAGATTTGACAAGTTTAGGTTTAGGTAGTAATCAATTAACATCTTTGCCTGCCCAAATTGGGGAACTCAAAAATTTGACAAATTTATATTTAGGAGATACTCAATTAACGACTTTACCTGCCCAAATCGGAGAACTCAAAAATTTGACTGACTTAGATTTAACTTATAACCAATTAACGTTTTTGCCTGCCCAAATCGGAGAACTCAAAAATTTGACAAGGTTAGATTTAACTTATAACCAATTAACGTTTTTGCCTGCCCAAATCGGAGAACTCAAAAATTTGACAAGGTTAGATTTACGAAGAAATGAATTAAAGGAATTGCCTATACAAATCGGGGAACTAAAAAAATTGAATTGGTTAGATTTAAGTGGTAATCCTGATTTAGATTTTGCAAGTCTATGTGTAGCCTTTGCCAAAAACCCTAAAAAAATAATAATTGCACATTATGATTACAATAATGATATCAATACTTTATTAATCACCTTTTATGCCAAATTAACGACTTTACCTGCCCAAATTAGGGAACTCAAAAATTTGACTTACTTAGATTTAAGTTCTAGTGAATTAACGACTTTGCCTGCCGAAATCGGAGAACTCAAAAATTTGACTTACTTAGATTTAAGTTCTAGTGAATTAACGACTTTACCTGCCCAAATCGGCGAACTCAAAAATTTAACTTTCTTATATTTAGATTTTGCTTCTTTAAAGTCCTTGCCTTCAAGTTTTTTTACTTTGAAAGTAAGCGAAACTCTAAAATATGAAGAACTTGTTAAAAGTGCAATAAATAATGCAAACTTTGCCTTTGCCAAAGAGATTTATGAAGGCATTAAAGACAAACAAAAATTGCCAAATACCAATTATGGTGAGTTATCTGGGTGGTTTATTTTTACCCATTATTTTGAAGGGGCTATTTGGGCAGGAGAAAGGTATGTAGCAAGTGGCGAAAAAGAAATAGCTTATTTGTCTTATTTAGCTATGGGCTATCTCTATAATGGAGATTACGAAAAAGCAAAAGCTATTTATGCCCAATACAAAAATGAAAAAGATAGCGAAGGCAAAACAGGCAAAGAAATATTTTTAGGAGATTTGCGAGCCGTAGCAGAAGCAAAAGTCCCCGCAAAGAAACCCGCAGAGGTGGAGAAAATGATGCGGTTTTTGGAGGAGTAGCTTTTTTCAACCTCGGCAGTGGCTTTTTAGCCCTGCCGAG
>CANGYA010000213.1 GCA_947457925.1 Cytophagales bacterium
TAAGTTTGATTGTCTTCAAGAAGCTCTATAAAGATGACATCTTTTAGAAAGATGTCATCTTTATAGAGCTTCTTGAAGACTACGTATAACAATTCATAGAACGACACTACAAAAGATTACACCTTTAACGGTGTAATAAAACATTGACTTCACCCAAACTTCTCAATAAATCATGGCAAATTCAGAACAAAAAATCGCCAATATTCTTGTCCCAGTCGACTACTCTGCTACCTCTAAAGTAGCTTTGGATTACGCAGTGGCTATAGCTAAAAAATTTCATGCTAAGGTAACTGTGATGCACGGTTTTGGGCTGCCTGCCGATTGGGTAATTTCTGACCCAAGATTTCATAAAAATATAGAGGAAATAGAAACAGAAAACTACGCAAAATTAGAGGAGGTTATTCGCCCATATAAAGCTGTTGGTTATGAAGATAGTGCAGATGCCTTAGTCATTGAAAAATTAGTGGTTTTAGGTATGTGGGTAGAAAAAATAGCCGAAGCTACCGAAAAAGGTGAGTATGATTTGGTAGTAATGGGAACAAAAGGTGTATCTGGACTTGACGAAGTGATTTTTGGTTCGGTAGCAGGGCAGGTGGCAGAGGCAGTGCATTGTCCTACATTGGCTGTACCCGCAGAAGCAGAATTTAAAGGCATCAAACAAATTTTATATGCTACTAATTTCGATGAAAGAGATATAGTAGTAATAGATGAATTATTGGAATTTGCACATTCTTTTGATGCAGATATTATTTGTTTGCACGTCAATACAGACAAAGACAAATTAGCAAAAGACTTGAACCAACTGACTTCATTAGAAGAACAGTTTTGGTTTACGCCTTTCAGTAAATTACAATTTGAGTTGGTACAAGGACAGTCTGTAGAGAAAGGCATAGACCGTTATATCCATGAAAATCAACCAAATATCATTGCGGTATTGCCACAAGAAAGAAGTTTCTTAGAAAACCTGTTCCATTCGAGTATCAGCCGAAAAATGGCGTATCATAGCAAATTACCTGTCTTGATACTTAAAAGTAAATTGAAAAATATGAAGGTAAAATAGAGTGCATTAAGGTCTGTAGCATAGACTTTAGTCTGTGCATAAATAATGATTTCACATACTAAAGTCTATGCTACAGACCTTAATGTACCCTATTTTTTGGCTAAAAAGTATATATTTGCAGCAAAAAAACTATGACGAACAGCCCTGAATTAGACGGTAAATATTTAGGAAAAATTACAAAAGATTTTGCCGTAGTTGCAGACACCCTCAAAGAGGCTTCTTACCAATTAAGAGTACGCCAAATTTCGGCTTTCCCTATTTTTCCTATCTCAAGTGTGGAGTTACCTGTAGGGCAACTCTTGATAGGCAAAAATGAAGCAGATTTAAGTTGGAATTATTATATTTCTTTCCTCAATGAATTTGTGGAAAGAGGCTTGGTGGACAAAGAAAGATTAGACCTTTTTTTGCAAGCCTACAAAGACCCCGAAGAATTTTGTTGTTTGTTTGTGGTAGATGTTGAGTTTACGAACTTTGTGTTTTTGCCTTATCCAGAAGACTAAAAGTAGCTTTACACAGCATAGTTTTTCATGTTAATAGAGCCTATTGCGTTAATAAAAAAATATTTTTTATTAACGCAATATTTTTTTGTGTTCATAATCAATAACTTGCGTCTTTAAATGACTCTACAATGGAATGGATTTTTATAGGTATCTTATTAGTAATTATTGTGGTTTTACTATTGAAAGACAGCAGACGCAACCAAGAAATAGCCGAACTTGCCGAAGAATTGGCAGAGGTACAAGTAGCCGATAAGGTACAGCAAGCCCGCAAAGAAGCAGTAGAAAAGAGTAACCAAATCGTAAAAGGCAAAGTATTGGAACAATTTGCCCCTTATTTTGCTACTTTTCCTTTTCACCCCCAAGATGCCCGTTTTATTGGTTCTCCCATAGACTTTGTTGTTTTTGATGGACTGACCGAAGGGGAAATTAAACAAATTGTGTTTGTAGAAGTAAAAACGGGCAATATGGATAGGAAATTGCCGAAAAGAGAACTACAAGTAAAAGAATGTATAGAACAAGGCAAGGTGAGCTGGGTTTTTGTGCAACACCCACAACTGAACGAGGCAAGTTATACGTATTCGCAAGAGTTGGTGAAAAGGTCTGTAAGCCAAAAAATATGGTCGTCTGTGGGCTACTATTTTAACAAATTACGTAGCTAATTATCTTACTATTTTAGCTAACATATTTTTAGCTAAAACTTTGTTTATCAAAAAGTTATCTCTAATAGTTTTTTCATAATTTATTGTGTATGATAAAATTTTAGCTAATTTTATTGTAGAATTACTAACCATTTATCTTTCACTTTCTCACGCATGAAAAAACAGAAAAAAACTAACCTGTTTTTTACAAATTTTTTACGCCAAAAAGGTTTGTATGTAGGTTTATTGTCGGCTTTTGCAGTAAGCCAAAGCAGTTTTGCCCAAGAAAATCCGTTGTGGATGCGGTATCCAAGTATTTCACCAGATGGGCAGACCATTGTTTTCAGTCATAAAGGCGACTTGTATAAAGTACCTGCGGCGGGTGGTACGGCTGTTCCACTAACCCTCCACGAAGGACACGACTATATGCCTGTATGGTCTAAAGACGGCAAACAAATAGCTTTTGCCTCTGACCGTTACGGCAATTTTGATGTTTTTGTGATGCCCGCAACGGGGGGAGAACCTAAACGCCTTACGTATTTTTCGGGCAATGATTTTCCTTCGGACTTTTCGGCAGATAACCAAAACATCATTTTCCGCAGTAGTCGCAGGTACACCCACACCAATTCGCAGTTTCCACGTATGGCACAGTTATACAGTGTACCTGTGGCGGGTGGTCATGCTAAAATGCTATTGGACGTACAAGCCGAAGCAGCACAGTACAATAGTAATGGCTCAAAAATTGTGTACCACGACTGGAAAGGCTACGAAGATGATTGGCGAAAACACCATACTTCTGCTGTTACTCGTGATGTGTGGGGGTATGACGTAGCCAGCCAAAAATATACGCAAATTACGTCTTTTAATGGTGAAGACCGTAACCCTGTTTTTGCACAAAATGAAAATGAAATTTACTATTTGAGTGAAAAGTCAGGTGATTTTAATATTTGGAAAACGTCTTTGGAAAACACAGGGCAGCCAACCCAAATTACGAACTTTACGAAACACCCTGTTCGGTTCTTGTCAAAAGCCAATAACGGTATCTTGTGTTTTGGTTGGAATGGGGAAGTCTATACGACCAAAGAAGGCAGTACACCTCAAAAAGTGAATATTCAGGTTTTTGCAGACAGTAGAATAAATACAGAAAAAATAGTACCTATTAATGGCGGTGCAACCGAATTTTCTTTGTCGCCCAATGGCAAAGAAATAGCTTTTATTTTTAGGGGCGAAGTATTCGTAACTTCGGCAGATGGCAGCGTAACTAAACGCATTACCAATACACCAGAACAAGAAAGAACAGTCAGTTTCAGCCCAGACGGAAAAACTTTGGTGTATGCAGCCGAAAGAAACAATAATTGGAATGTCTATAAAACCTCGATAGTTCGTAAAGAAGAACCGTATTTTTATGCTTCTACAGTCTTGAAAGAAGAACCTGTAGTAGCTACCAACGCAGAGGAATTTCAGCCTTATTTTTCACCAGATGGCAAAGAAATAGCGTATTTAGAAGAAAGAACTACCTTGAAAATCTACAATTTGGCTACACAACAAAGCCGTACTGTATTGGCGGGTACTTTCAACTATTCGTATTCAGATGGCGACCAATATTACCAATGGTCACCAGATAGCAAATGGTTGTTGGCAAGTTATATTCCCAAAGGTGGACAAATGTTTTTGTCTGAAGTGGGTTTAGTAGCTGCTGATGGCAAAGCTGCCCCTATCAACCTAACGCAAAGTGGCTACGGCGACAACTATCCGAAGTGGGCAATGGAAGGCAAAATGATGATTTGGTCTTCGGACAGGGACGGTATGAAAAATCATGGTTCTTGGGGTGGCGAAGACGACATCTACGGAATGTTTTTTACCCAAGAGGCTTTTGATAGGTTCAAATTGAGCAAAGAAGACTTTGCTTTGCTAAAAGAAGAAGAAGAAAAAGCCAAAGAAGGGGAGAAAAAAGATGAGAAGAAAGACGACAAGAAAAAAGACGAAGCAAGCAAGGAAGTTACGCCTTTGGTGTTTGACTTGAAAGACCTTGACCTTCGCAAAGTTCGTTTGACGCTGCACTCTGCTCGTTTGTCTGACCATGTGTTGTCTAAAGATGGTGAAAAATTATACTATTTAGCCAACTACGAAAAAGGAACAGACCTTTGGGTTACAGATTTGAGGACAAAAGAAGTAAAACTGTTGTGCAAAGACGCAGGCAATGGCTTGGAATTGAGCAAAGACGGTAAGTTTTTGGTTACGATTTACAACGGCAATCTGTCGAAAATTGATGTAGAAACAGGCAAAAAAGAGGGCATTGGTGTAAAAGCTGAAATGAATTTGAACTATACTGCCGAAAAAGCCTACATTTTTGACCATGCTTGGCGACAAGTAGTCAAGAAATTCTACGTAACGAATTTGCACAATGTAGATTGGAATTTTTACTACAAAGAATACAAAAGATTTTTGCCGTACATCAATAACAACCATGACTTTGCCGAAATGTTGTCTGAAATGTTGGGCGAATTGAATGCTTCGCATACAGGGTGTCGTTATAGTATGCCCCAACAAAACGTGGATATGACGGCTTCTTTGGGTATTTTCCTTGATGAAAGTTATACGGGCAACGGCTTGAAAATCAGTGAGATAATAGCTAAAAGTCCTCTGAATACGGCAAAATCAAAGATTAAAGAAGGTTTTGTGATTGAAAAAATAGACGGTGTAGCCATTACGCCTGCTATAGATTTTTACCAACTGCTCAACCGCAAAGAAGATAAATGGGTGTTGTTGTCGGTGCTTGACCCTGCAACAAACAGCCGTTTTGAGGAAACCGTAAAACCTATAGCCAGATGGCAAGAAAATGAATTGTTGTACCGCCGTTGGGTAGAAAACAGACGCAAAGAAACTGAAAAAGTGTCTAACGGAAAGGTAGGTTATGTTCACGTAAGAGGCATGAATGATGCCAGCTACCGCACCGTAGTAGATGAAGTGTTGGGCAAAAACTACGACAAAGATGCCCTCATTGTAGATACCAGATTTAACGGTGGCGGTTGGTTGCATGACGACTTGGCGACTTTCCTAAGTGGCAAAAAGTACATGGACATGATACCAAGAGAGCAAAAAATGGGGCTTGAACCTATGAAAAAGTGGACAAAACCCACCAATATTTTGGTAGGTGAAAGCAATTATTCAGATGCTCACTTGTTTCCTGTTACCTTTAAGGCGTATGGCATAGGCAAGGCGGTAGGTATGCCTGTACCCGGTACAGGTACGGCGGTGTGGTGGGAAGCTCAAATAGACCCTACTTTGGTGTTTGGTATTCCGCAAGTAGGTATGATGAGCCTTGACGGTAAATACATGGAAAACACGCAGTTTGAACCAGATATTAAGGTGAAAAATGAGCCTGAAATACTCACCAAAGGCAAAGACCAACAGATAGAAAAAGCTGTGCAGGATTTGTTGCAGAAAACTAATTAGTGGGGCAGAGGTAAATAAAAAGCTGTCATCTAGGGAGATGGCAGCTTTTTAAATAAAATAAAAAAACAGTGAATATCCGTGTAATCCGTTTCATCTGTGTTCCAATAATGTATGCTTATCAATAAATAATCATACATTTTTACTACAAACATTACCCTTTCTTCGCCCCAATTTTCTCCACCTCCAACACTGTACACTCATAGTAATCTTTGGGTTTACCATTGATGTCATATTCCACAGGGTGCTGTTCGTAAGGGCTAAATTTTATTTTTTTCGTAACCAACTTCCCTTTAAGAGTTATTTTTTGGTTCAGTAGTCTTTTTACGCCCAACTTTACTGCTTTTTCAGTAACTAAAATGTATTCAGCTTCTTTAGTCTTAAACACATAATACTCACTGCCTCCAGCACAATAACTCTGTTCAGATTTTGTCCATTGTTGCTGAATAATCACGCCATCTTCTTGAATAACAGTGTTTTGTGCTGTCATTGTACTTATACCCAAAAAGTATAGCAAGCTAATGACAAATATGATTCGTAGGTGCATAGTTTTCGGGGTAGTTAAGTTTTAAGGCTAAAAATTGATTATCAATAAGATAGATTTAGCTCAAATTGGGCAGCGTAACAATAAAAGTTGTCCCTTTTCCTTGCGTACTTGTTACTTTTATTGTGCCATTCAGCTTATCTACTAAGGCTTTCACGATTGATAAGCCCAAACCTGTGGATTCTTCGCCTCCTGTGGGTCTTGCAGATAACCGTTGAAACTTCTTAAACATTTTGTGCTGTTCTTCAAGTGCAATTCCTTGTCCTTCATCACTAATGGCTATTTGTGTCATAGTCGTTTCTTGTTGTACTTTGACAGTTATTTTGGTATCAGGATAAGAAAATTTAATAGCATTGCTTACTAAATTATCTATAACTCGCATCAAAGAATTTTCGTCTGTTGCCAATGTTATTTCTTCTTGAGGTAAGTCAAGCACTAAGTTAATTTGCTTTTGTTGTAATTGTGCATCAAACTGCTGCAAATGAGCTGTAAGAAACTCTTTTAATGCTATAGTAGTAATTGAAAGTTTGGTATTTTCACTCTCTACATTATGTACCAACAAAACATCACGAATCAAACTAATACCACTTGCACAACTCTTGTCTATCATTTGCAAGTATTCTGTTGCGGTAGGATTCATGAAATCTTCATAACGCATAATTTGTGTAATTCCTAAAATCCTATTCAAGGGTGAACGTAAATCATGTGCTACAACACTCATGAGTCCTTCTGTTTCTCTATTCAACTCGGCTAATTGTTCGTTACGTATCAATAATTCTTCTTGTTGATACGCCATTTGCATTTTTTGATTAGATAATTCCTTGTTTTTTACTTGTAGCTGTAAATACGCCCATTTTCTTTCGTTAAGGTGTTTATACAATAAACCTAAAAATAATACCAATAAAACTACAATAGCAATAGAAAAATACAAGGCAAACTCTTTCTTAAAAGAGTTTTGTTTTTTTAGTTCGGCTTCTTTTCGCAAAAACTGTAATTCTGTGTCTTTTTTCTCCGCTTCATATTGTATTTCCAATAATTCTATGTGTGTGTCATGTCTTTCATGAAAGAGAGAGTCACTTAAAAGAGCATATTTTCTTTCATATTCAAATGCCTTTTTGAAATCACCTATTGCTCCATACGTAGTGGCTATAGCTTCATAAGCTACTTGCATACGTCTTCTTGACTGGGTATTGGTAGCAGAGTCGAGAGATTCATGGTAATATTTCAGGGCTTCTGTATATCTTTTTTGTTCAAAATAAATTCTTCCTATGCTATAAATATTGAATAAATAACTATGAATATCGTTAATACTTAATTTGAGTTGCATAGCCTTTTGGTGATAATGCAAAGCCTTTTCATAGTTCTTTTGTGCAGTAAATAATTCGCCCCAATGCGTGTAACTTACACCTAACACACGAGTATAATTATAGGCTTGTGAGATAGCAATAGACTTATTCAAATGTTCTTCTGCCTTTTCATACTCCTTCATGCTCAAATACACCCTACAAATATTGTTATGGCTCGTAGCTACACCTTCCCAATCTTTGATTCGTTCTTTGATTTCCAACGACTTAAAATGATAGGTCAGGGCTTGTTCGTATCTACTTTGTTCAGTATATACATTAGCTATGTCATTATACCTAAAAGCAACTATTTGATGTAAATTAAGGCTTTCTGCCAGTTTTAAAGATTTGAAATGATGAATAATAGCCTTTTCATATTCACCAATTCTGTAGTATAATAATCCTAATAGACCTAAACTTTCGGCTTGGTGGTATTTATTACGTATTTTTTGAGATAAAGCCAATGCTTGTTCTGCATAACTTTTAGCCAATTTTACATTAGAATTTCTTAGCTTAAATGCCATTGCATTGAGCCAAATAATTCTATTTTCACTACTTGGTTCTTTAATATATATTTCCTGCAAACTATCCACATTGGTAGAAATTGTTTGAGCATTTAATTGAGAGGTATAGAAAAAGGAAAATATAAATAATAAAAAAGAAACCCATTGAATTTTTTTTATCCAATAAGCAAA
>CANGYA010000214.1 GCA_947457925.1 Cytophagales bacterium
GCAGAGAGGTTTACAAAGAAACTTCACAAAGCCAGAGTTTACGCACTAACTTGAATGTGAGCCAGTTGGCTGCGGGAGTGTACTTAGTAAAAGTGCAGGACGGCGAGCAAACAGCTACAAAAAGGTTGGTGGTAGAGTAGGTTTTCAGTAAACAGTGAAAATTGATAGCTGTTTACTTAAAAATAAATGTTTGATTCAACAACAAAGCCTAAGAGTTTCTCTCAGGCTTTGTTGTTGATAGGTAACTATTTTTTACCAAATTATACCAATTATAAGTAGTATTTAGTTCAATGCGTAAAGGTGTCATCTTTTGTAAAAATAGTAAAATTGCAAGTTTTTACACTCGTAAAAAGATGACATCTTTGAACTATCTTTGATTTAATAATTAACTAATCAAGCATCAAAAAAAAAGGTAAATAACTGTAAAACAGTTGTTTACCTTTTTGATTAATTAATAAACTACCCTTTTAGTTACTCGCAGCCTTAAATTCATCAAAACTTCTTAGTTTCAATTCCTCTAATTTTGCTTTCACTAATGCAGCATTAATAGCTGTTAATTGTTTGGTTTTAATGCCTTCCAATTCTGTTTGGGCAGTTTTAAATCTTTCTTCAATCACTGCCAAACTTGCCATTTGTGCATTAGACGGTTTGCCGTAGTAGTTCGCAATTTCGCTATACAATTCCGCCATTTTTTCACGCAGTTGTGGTTCGGCAGAACCTACATAGTTGTCGCCTTTCATTACTACCAATCTTTCTTTAAATTTCTCTAATTGAGAAATAAACGGCTGTAAAGTCTTTTGTAACTTCGCATCTTTGGCTAATCTGTCGGTAGCACCATCACGCAACATATCTATTTGGTCGACAGTGTACGCCAACTGTTCGGTCATATTGTATAACTTCATGGTCGTTGCATATTGGGTAGCTCTGTCGGCGTTGCTGTGCATACTGTTCGGGTCTGCTTTTAGCTCAATAGTCGACTCATACACCTTACTGCCTTTTGTGAGGCGTACGGTGTACGTACCTTCTGGCAAACGAGGGGCAGCAAAACCACCAAAAGAGAAAGTTTTTGCTTTGGCTACTTTCGGCAATTTCAAACGGTAGTTCCAATTCACAATATTGATACCCTTAGATTTGCCCGCAGGTAAATCTGCCAAAACTTTGCCGTCTTTGTCCAAAATCTCTAAAGTCATTTTACCAAAAGTATGACGACTTTTGAGGTAATAGATAATCTTTGCACTGCGGTCTGGGTTGTCGCCTACATATTCGCCCATGTCGCCACCTTCCGAGAATGGGTTGTCATCTCTCAATGTAGTAGCTTTTGTTTTGAAGAAAAACACTTCATTCGCCACATTTGCATTGGTGATTTGGCGTAGAGGACTAATATCGTCTATAATAATTACTCCACGACCATGCGTACCCATTACCAAGTCATTTGTTTCTGGGTGAATAGTGATGTAATGCACCGCCACATTAGGCATATTGTTAGTGAATTGCGACCAATTTTGTCCGCCATCAACCGTAATGTATAAGCCAAACTCTGTACCCAAGAACAACAAATTAGGATTTTCTAAATCTTCTTTGATATTACGAGCAAAACCTTTGATATCTGCCGTAGCTATCGACTTCCAAGATTTACCCATGTCTGTAGTTTTGTAAACATAAGTAGCTTGGTCGTTTTGGGTGTAACCTGTAAACACTACATAACAAGTATTTTTGTCAAAACGGCTGGGTTCTACGTGATATGCCCAAGTATTTTTAGGTAAATTAGGCACATTGGCAATAGTGTTTGTCCAAGTTTTACCACCATCTGTTGTAACTTGTACGTTACCGTCATCTGTACCTACCCAAATAATGTTTTGGTCTAATGCCGACTCTGCCACGCTGAAAATGGTACAGTGATTTTCTGCACCCGAATTGTCGGCAGACAAACCGCCTGAATTTTCTTGTTGTTGCTTTTTAGGGTCATTTGTAGTTAAATCTGGGGAAATTTTCACCCAAGTTTCGCCCATATCTTCAGATTTATGCAAATATTGGCTGGCTACATATAATCTGTCGGCTTGGTGTGAGCTAATTTGAATAGGTGTATTCCAGTTAAAACGCAATTTCTCTTTGGCATCAGCAGGATACGGCTTAATAATCATGCTTTGTTTTCTTTCTGTATCATATCGCCAAATATTTTCTGCCCCTTGCATTTCTGAATAAATGATGTTGGCTTTAGTTGGGTGGCGGTACACTCTGAAACCATCACCTGCACCTACCGAAAACCAATCTCTGTTTTCTATACCCCCAGGACTTTCTGAAGGAGCATACCAAGAACCATTATCTTGCAAACCGCCATACACTTTGTAAGGCTTAGAATTATCTACGCTAACATGATAAAACTGCGATATAGGTAAGTTTTTTACCATATCAAACACGTTGCCACCGTCCCAAGTACGGTACAAACCGCCGTCTGTAGCTACAAACATTGCTTGTGAATTATTGATGTCAAACCAATAATCGTGAATGTCTGAATGTACGCCGCCATGTGTACGGAAAGTTTTGCCACCATCACGACTAATAGAACCACTTAAACCTGCTTTACAAACTACTTCAGGGTTTTTAGGGTCAATCACGATACGAGAGAAGTAGAAAGGACGTACAGACAACTCAAAGTCGCCGTTCAAAAACTTCCAATTTTGACCACCATCATCAGAACGGTACAAACCTTTGTTTTCGGGTTTTTCTGATTCGATAACCGAATACAAAATATTAGGGTTAGAAGGAGCAACTGCAACGGCTATTCTACCCAATTTGCCTGTAGGGAAACCATTGTGAATTTTAGCCCAAGTTTTACCGCCATCGGTAGATTTATACAAGGCACTTTTTGCACCACCCGAACTGAAAGAATACGCAGTACGGCGAAACTCCCAAAAAGCTGCATAAACTACATTCGGATTTTGTGGGTCTAATGTCAAATCAGAACAGCCTGTAGTCGCATCTACATACAAAATTTTCTCCCAAGTTTTACCGCCGTCTGTTGTTTTATATACGCCTCTGTCTTGGCTATCTCCCCACAATGCCCCCAATGCAGCTACATAAATGACATTCGGGTTGGTAGGGTCTATTTTGATACTACTAATTCTTTCGGTTTTTTCCAAACCCATTTTAGTCCAATTCTGACCACCATCTTCTGTTTTGTAAATACCATCACCCACAGATACACTGTTACGAGTCCATACTTCGCCTGTGCCTACCCAAACTTCTTTGTCAGGGTTCTTTGGATTAATGGCAACAGCACCAATAGACTGCGTGTATTTATCAAAAATAGATTTGAAAGTTACACCACCATCTACAGACTTCCACACACCACCGCCTGCTGTGCCTATATAAACGACTTTGCTGTCTGTGGGGTGTCCCTCGATGTCTGAAATACGCCCACTCATCAAAGCAGGACCTATTTGTCTGGCACGCAAAGAGCCAAACAGTTCTTCGCCCTTAAGAGGTATGGCTTCTTGGGCAAATGCTAAATTTGCTGAAAACAAGGAAATGCTCGCAGCTAATAAAAGTTTTCTGTACATTGTAAAAGTGAAAATTGAATAGGAATATTAAATTATTTGTAACATAGACTTTAGTCTGTGAAACACACAGACTAAAGTCTATGTTACAGGAAAAGCAGTTATAAAAAAAGATGACTTTTAGAGTGTCATCTTTTTTTATATTGTGTCTAAAACTTATTTGGTGGTAGTAGCTTCAGCAGGCATTGCAAAAGTTTTTTCGTCCAAAGTTGGGTTTATTTCTGTTTTTTCTACTACAATCGTAATTAACGTCTGCCCATTCATTTTTTGAGCAATAGACATAGGAAAATACAAGCCATTTACCTCTTGGTAGTCGCTGTAAACAGTTTCCATTGTAGTACCTTTAGCTTGCCCTTTTTTCATGGTAGATTTCGAAACCAAAGGCACAAAATTTTCTGTATCAAAGAAATAATACGTTACGTTTTCAACCTCTTTACCTTCAATAATTTGAGGTTTTTTAGTCAATTTAATTTTGAAACATTCTGTACCTTCTACTTTCTCTTTACCCTCTAAGGTTACTGTATAACCTTTTTTAGCATAATCTAAGAAAGGTTCAGGAAAATCAGCAGCCTCACGTTTCATGTTGTCCGTATCTTCTGTTTCCATTTTTTCGGGTTTCATGGTCATAAAGTTGGTACTCCAGCCTGTTGTGCCATCAAAACAAGGCTGTACGATTTCTTTACCTTGGAAAGTAAAAGCCTGTCTTTGTTTACCACCTTCTGCATTGATAGTCGTGAAAGGAAACTCCATGCCTTGTTGTTTGGCTTTTCCTGTCATTCTCAATGCTTTCATGGCTCTTAATTTTTCTTTTCCTCCAATATTTTGCAAATACTTTTCGATAATTTCATCGGCAGTTTGGGCTTGTGCTACAAAAGCAAAACAAGCAACGAGGGCGAAGGATAAAAGTCCTTTCAATGTGTTCATAAGTAGAAATGATTGTTAAAAATAAAGTGAATAATTAGCATTTCGCTAAATGTATGCCAATATACTAAATGCTTGACTATGAGAAAATTGTTTAACAGTCTTTAAGAAAAATGTCCATTTTCGCACAAGTTTTATTTACAAAAATGAACACTATTTAGTAGCTACAAAATTCTACTTAACGTAAGTTGCGTAGTAACTTTAAATGCCCCACCCCCTCCCCGCAGGGAGGGGAGTTTACAACTTTCAGATAATTAAGCTCCCCGCCCTGCGGGGAGGGGTCGGGCTAAATGAATACTACACAACTTGCATTACTTATACAATCCTAACTCTTGCATTTCTTGGGCTATACTTTGGGCTATTTTTCGGGCTGTTTTAGCAAAATCTTTTGTATTGTCTGCATAAATAATGCCCCTTGATGAATTGACTAATAAACCACATTGTTGATTCAAACCATACTTTGCCACCGCAGCCAATTCGCCCCCTTGCGAACCATAACCTGGTACTAACAAGAAATGTTGTGGAATGAGCTGCCGAATTGCTGCCAATGCTTCCGCCTTTGTAGCTCCTACTACATACATCAAATTGTCTGTACTGCCCCACTGCTGCGAAGTGTGCAGGACTTCTTCAAAAACTTGTTTGCCATTTTGCAGTCTTAGATTTTGAAAATCTTTGCTGCCTTCGTTAGACGTAAGAGCCAAGAGAATAGCCCATTTGTCTGGAAATGCTAAAAAGGGACTAATAGAATCTTTGCCCATGTAGGGCGACAAAGTTACGGCATCAAAGTTCATTTGTTCAAAAAAAGCCTTTGCGTACATCGTAGAAGTATTGCCAATATCGCCACGTTTGGCATCTGCTATCTTGAAAGTGTCTTTGGGTAAATACTCGGCGGTACGGGCTAAACTATCCCAGCCTTTGCTACCCAAACATTCATAAAAGGCAATATTAGGCTTGTAGGCTACGCAAAAATCGGCTGTAGCATCTATAATTTGGCGGTTGAACTCAAAGATAGGGTCTTTTTCTGATAATAAATGAGGCGGAATTTTAGCCAAATCTGTGTCTAAACCTACACACAAATAAGATTTTTTCCTGAGAATTTCTTGAAAGAGGGTTGCGGCATTCATACGTAAAATTTGGAAAGAGTGGGAAATTGTGCAGCAAAGATATAAGCTACATCATAAAAATGCTTGATAGAGATAAAAATAAGCAATAGAGTTTATGAATAATGCTGTGTAACTCTTTTGAATGGAAAGAAAGAGTGCGTTTTTAACAAAAAAAATTTCACAAAATCTATTGTGTAAACCAAAAAATAAATTTAGCTTGTTAAAGTTATCTTAACATAATCATAACACATAAAATGAAAAAAAACATCCTACTGTTCCTACTATTTGTATGCCTCATACCGATAGCCTACGGACAGAACATTACCATCAAAGGCAAGGTATCTGTCGCAGACCAACAAGGAGGCGTACCAGGAGCTTCGGTTGTAGTCAAAGGCACAACCACAGGCACAAGCACTGACGTAGAGGGTAATTACAGCCTGTAAGTACCCAGCACTTCCCAAATGCTTGTTTTTTCCTTAATCGGATACGAAAGCCAAGAAGTTCTTATTGGCAACCAAACCGAAATCAATGTTACCCTCAAAGTTAGCGTAAGCAAACTTGATGAGGTAGTAGTGGTGGGTTACGGTACAAGTACCACCAAAGAATTGACTGGGGCTGTTTCAACCTTAAAAGGAGCAAGTTTGGAAAAACTCAACCCGACAAGAATAGAAAATGCCTTGCAAGGGCAAGTGGCAGGTGTGCAAATTACCTCATCTTCAGGCTCACCGGGTGCTGCACAAAACATTCGGATTAGGGGTTATACTACCAATGGTAACAACAATCCATTAGTTGTAGTGGACGGTGTACCGTATGGCGTAGAAGGCTTAAGTACCTTGAACCCTAACGATATAGAAAGTGTAAACGTCTTGAAAGATGCAACTGCGGGCATTTACGGAGTACGTGCTGCCAACGGTGTCATCATTGTTACAACTAAAACAGGTAGAAAAAAACAGCCTACTAAATTTAGTTTTGATAGCTATTATGGTGTGCAAGAAACTACTCGCAAAATGCAACTCCTCAACGCCACACAATATGCTGTCCTCAAAAACGAAGCAGCAGCAGCAGGCGGAACAACCCTACCATTTAACAATACAAGTTTAGGTACAGGAACAGATTGGCAAAATGCCGTATTTTCGACAGCACCTATAGAAAACTACAACTTATCTGCCACAGGTGGTACTGAAAAGACAACTTACTCAATAGGTGGCTCTTACCTTAGACAAAACGGTATTGTAGGTGGCGACAAGTCGGGTTTTACTCGTTATAACGCAAGGTTGAACTTCAAAACAGATTTAACAGATAAATTAGCTTTTACGAATACTTTACTTTACACACGAACAACGCAAAGGTTTACCTGAAAACGGTATTGGTTCGGTATTATTCAATGCCCTCAACAACTCACCAACCCAAACAGTTTTAGACCAAAACGGTAGGTTTACTTACGCAGAAGGTATTGGTGATGTGATTAACCCTGTGGCACAAATGGCGAATACTTACAATGATGCCGCAGCCAACAAAGTAGTAGGTAGTTTAGGACTTGACTATCAAATTAGCAATGCTTTATCTGTATCAGCTCGTGCAGGTTACAATTATGCGGTAGTAAATTCTATGAATTTTTCGCCTTTGGTGTACTACGGTAGTGGCAAGGCTCAAAACACTGCTCTTGATGCTAATTTAACAGCACCTTTGGTAAGTTTAGGTAGTGGCTTATCAGTAGAACGTGGAGCATCGGTAAGTGAAACTCGTGCAACTTATTTTAATTACAACTTAGAGGCTTATTTGAATTACGAAAAAAGTTTTGGAGTTCACGAAGTAAAAGGTACAGTGGGTGTTACAACTCTTGCAGATATGGGAGATGTGGTTTCGGGTGTGGGTTTTGGTGTCCCTTACAATTCTATTGATTTTGCAGACCTTTCATCTGTTGACCCTAACAACCCTTTGAATAATTCAAGTTCATTCCAATACGAAAGTCGTTTGGCATCAATGTTTGTGCGTGGTGAATACCAATATGCTAATAAATATTTGTTTTCGGCTATTCTCCGCAGAGATGGTTCAAGTAATTTTGGTGCTAATAACCGTTTTGGTTTATTCCCTTCTTTGTCGGCAGCTTGGATTTTCACCGAAGAGGATTTTCTTAAAACGTCTTTCTTAACTTTTGGTAAACTCCGCACTTCTTACGGTATTTCGGGCAATGATAAAATTGGTTTGTTCCGTTATCGTGGTTTGTTAAATGGCGAGGCAGAATATCCTTTTAACGACCAATTAGTAACAGGTGTGGCTTTGGGTGCATTAGGCAATCCTGATTTACGTTGGGAACAAACAGCACAATTTAACGTAGGTCTTGATTTGACTTTCTTGACAGGAGATTTAACAGCTTCTATTGACTATTTTAATAAGACAACAAAAGACTTGCTTTTTACGCCTGATGTGGCTGGTGTTTTGGGTTCTTATGGTCCGGGTGGTTCAGCTCCTACTGTTAATGCGGGCAGTGTGCTTAACTCTGGTTTAGAGTTAGCTCTTAGCTATAACAAAACCTTGTCTAATGGTTTAGG
This sequence comes from Cytophagales bacterium, assembly GCA_947457925.1. GTDB lineage: Bacteria > Bacteroidota > Bacteroidia > Cytophagales > Thermoflexibacteraceae > JAAFKA01. Next base: position 8,134 of record CANGYA010000214.1, read on the forward strand.
TTTTAACATTAGTTACAACGTAGCAACTTTGCACAACA
>CANGYA010000215.1 GCA_947457925.1 Cytophagales bacterium
AAGTATTGTTATTTAGGAACTTACATAGGTTTTTGCATTTGTATTCCGCAGTTTTTACAAGTGCGTAACTCTTCTGAACCATAGAAGTTTTGCATGACTACAGGCAGTTGCTTTACAATATCTGTCAATACAAAATATTCTTCGTACAGTTTTTCGCCACATTGCTCACAAAACCACAAGAAACCATCTTTTTCTTCGGTGTGTCTGTACCTTTCTATCACTAAACCCACAGAATTAGCAGGTCTTTGCGGAGAATGAGGCACTTTTGGGGGCAACAAAAAAATTTCGCCTGCCCGAATAGGCACATCTACTCTTTTACCGTGCTGAATAGTCCGCACTACAATATCTCCTTCTAACTGCAAAAAAAGTTCTTCTCCTTCGTTGTAATGATAGTCTTTTCGGGCATTGGGACCTCCTACGACCATGACGATATAGTCATCATTACCTTTGTAAATTTGTTGATTGCCCACAGGTGGTTTTAACAAATGTCTGTTTTCTTCTATCCAACCCATTAAGTTAAAAGGCTGGCGAATAGGCTGTTGTGGTGTTTCCATGTATGTAATTGTTGGTTAAGCAGTTACCATTTTCAAATATTTTTTTGCCCAAGTTTCAGCCAAAGGCTTGTAGGGATTGAGCAACTCTTGTTTGGTGAGGGCAGCCACATTAAAACAAGGTGTAGAGGCTTCTACAGTCCCATTGGCAATGGCTGTTTTGAGTTGTTCGGTACTTAAAACTTGTACGCCAATAGGCAGTTGCAGCCCCACTTGTAGGCGGTTAAAGAAATCTTTTTGTAGTTTTTCTCCTATTTTACGCATAATGCCTACGGACTTGTCTATCGAACAACCACTTGCATTACAAACTTCTTCATTGACAGCCAATACCACAAAATGTCCTTCTGTAAGCATAAAAGAGGCTTGCAAAGGTTCTTGATGAGCAGTCCAACCTTCACAAAAAGCCTGTAGTTCTGTAGAGATATAGGCTTGTTCTTCTGGTGTAAGTGGTGTGGAACTTGTATAAATCCAAATTCTTGCCGAAGTAGGCAAGGTATGATAAGGAACAAACATAATTTTTTATGGTTAAAAGATGAAAAATGAATGAAAGTTGTGCCGTTGTGCAGGCGAAAATAGTATTTTGTAACAAAAACTTTTCATTCGCAGACTGCGTTGTTACAAAATAAAGACTTACCTTTGCAGCATAACAACGGTTTTGGGCTTTGCTTAGTTCAAAAGCCTTTTATGAACCCTGTTATCTCTTACAGAAAGTATATTCTACACATTTTTAATACAGCCCAATATGTTTTTAAATCTGTTCTTATTCATCGGTGGCATAGGTGGTTGGGAAGTTTTCCTTATCATTACAGCCATGTTGTTGTTGTTTGGTGCGAAAAAAATCCCTGAACTTGCCAAAGGTTTGGGCAGAGGTATCAGAGAATTTAAAGATGCCACCAAAGAAATTAATCGTGAGTTAGAAAGTGGTTTGAATGAAGAACCTAAAAAACAAAACTCTTAAAGTCATTAACCGCCTAAAAGTAGCTAACTTTTAGGCGGTTTTTTGTGATGAAGGCTTAGCTTATTTTAATGCCAATGACTGTAATATCATCTCTTTGTTCTTCTTGTCCTTGATAATCGGCTAAGGTACTTTCCAAAATCACTTTTTGCTCTGCACAAGATTTATTTTGAATTTTACTAATCAATTCTTTGAAACGGTAACTCGTGAAACTTTCTCTTTTGTCATTATTTTGGTCGACATAACCGTCTGTAGTCAAGTAAATACAATTACCTGCTGTCAAGATAGTTTGCTGAGTTTCAAAGCTATGATTACCACTGCTCAACCCGCCAATTAGTTTTCTACTGCCCTTGAGTTCTCGCACTTGTCCGTCTGGGTTCGTGATGTATAGGTTGCGTTTTGCTCCTGCAAACGAAACTTTTGCAATGTTTTGCCCCAAAGGAGCTTCGAAACACACCAAACAAACGTCCATGCCATCTTTATTGGCATCTTCCTCTTGGTGCAACGCCACTCTTATTTCTTGGTGCAACGCCTCCAACATATCGGCTGGTTGATACACATCTGCCATATTTGCAATTTTGTTCAACAAAGTATTGCCTATCATAGACATAAAAGCCCCCGGTACGCCATGCCCCGTACAATCCAATACGCCTAAATATACTTTTTCTACGTCATTGGTTTGACGATTTTTAACTACCGACATCCAATAAAAATCACCCGAAACCACGTCTTTGGGTTTGTAAATCACAAAATTTTCGGGGAAGTATGTTTCCAACAGGTCTGTAGAAGGTAATATAGCTTGCTGGATAGTTTGTGCATAACGAATACTGCTGATGATTTTTTGATTTTTTTCATCAATCGTTTGGTAGGCTTTGGCATTGTCCAAAGCTATAGACACATACGTTGCCAAATTTTCTAACATTGTTATATTGTACTCGTCATAGGCATTGACATCAAAACTTTGTACTGTAATTACACCTATTTTTTTATTATCCAAACTTAAAGGCATGTATATCAATGACTTAGGGAGTTCACCTGCTACAGCTTCTTTTAGTGGTTGGTCGAAATAAAGTTGATAATCTATGTGCAGATTATTAATCACTATTTTTTCTTGCTTTTCAAAACAAATCGTAGCTAAAACTCTTTCACTAATTGGGTGTGTATGCAAAGGCAGTTCTTCGCCTTTTTCCATGAAACCGTCAAAAATAATTTCTTGCCGTTTTTCATTATAAACGCCTATCCCAAAAGCTGCTGCGTCCATCAGTTGATTAACATTGTGGTACACCGTTTTAATAACAGCTCTTGCATCTAAAACTGCCGTAATCTGTTGCCCTATCTCACTCAAAGTTTTCACATTTTGGTAAGATTTACCCAAATTGTCATAGGCACGTGCCAAGTTATCTCTTTGGGTCAAAATTTCCTCTTGTTGTTGTTGTATTTCTTCATAAGCCTCTTGTATTCGGAGATTCTGCTCTCCTATGGCATCTTTCTGCATACTAATTTCAGCTTTTTGTTTTTCCAAAACTTGGTTTTTCATACTGATTTCAGCAGTTCTTTCCTGCACCATTTTCTCCAATTTTTCATTTTCTTTTTTGAGGCGTTGAGTATAATATTTTACGGTAAAATACAATACTGCAATGCCCAAAACGGTATAGATAAGGTATGCCCACCAAGTTCTGTACCAAGGCGAAAGAATTGTGAATTGGTAGGTGGCAACGGTACTTTCATCTTCGTAAATATTTTTAGCTTTTACTTTAAAAGTGTAAGTACCTTCTCGCAAATTGGTATATTCTTTTTTGGTATCTTTCACCCAAGCAGACCATTCTTTTTCAAAACCTTCCAAAATATAACTGTACTCTTGCGAACCACTGCTGCCATCAAAAGTTGGGGCTGCATAGTGAAAAATAAGAGAGTTAGATTTATAAGGCAATCTGGGCATAAAAAATGCCGTTTGACTACTTACATTCTTAAATCCATCTTTTGTAAACTCTGCATACTGCCCATGAAATAACACAGAGTCATTCTCTAAGGCTACCTTGCGAATGAGGGTCGTAAAGTTTTTGGTAGGTTCAAAAGTTTGCGAGGCATCATAACGGAATACACCTTCGGAGCTTGCTATCCAAATGACATTTGCAGAATCTGCATATAATCTATTGACCTCCATAGACGGTAAACGGCGGAATAGTTTGCTGTCAAACGTATTATCGGCTTTTACACGACCAAACAATATTTTATCATTTTGAGCCACTGCACTTATCCATAACTGCTTGTTGTTATCACTAAGTAGCCTTGTAAACATGGGCTTGCTTTGCTCAAAAAGATTAGTCAAGGGGGCAACCGCAATTCCGTCTTTTGTTTCCTGAAAAATCGTATTCACATTGGTAATCACTATTTTACCATCATGCAAACATAAATTTATATCATTGGAAAGGTTCAAGCCTTCTTCTTTTCCAAATTTCTGTATTTGCTGTGGTTGAAAATCTGTGGTTGAAAACTGATTTAATTTATAAACACCCTTTAGTTCTACGGTAGTCCACAAATTGCCTGTTGCGTCATACAATAAATTTCTAACTTCGCCTTCCAACTCTTTAATTTTAGCTTTTTCAATAAACTTATTTTTGGCGTATTCTAATACTGTAACGCCATCTCTTGTGCCACACAATAGATAATGAGGATTCTCTCGTATTGGCAACATGGTGTAAGCATTATTTGCACCCGCCATAAAAACAGCTTTATTATCTTCTATTTTCCAAATACCATTTTGATTACAAAATAGTAATAATTCTTTATTATCTGGTGTTTTATACACAATAAAATCCCATATATGCAGCGTGGCATTGCCTTCTATTTTCTTGAAAAGCCCATTTTTTTCTAAAGCATATACGCCTTGTGCCGTACCTACATATATTTTACCTTTATACCTAATTACACTGTAGCACTTATTTCCTTCTAATCCGTTTATTTCGTTCCAATTTGTGATAGGATAATTCAGTTCTACTCTGGATAGACCATTATTCAATGGCAACCAAAAACCTTGCTGTTGGTCTTGTACTATGTCAAATACAATATTATCTTGTAAACCTGTATTTTTATTGATGAGTTGTAAGTATTTTCCTTGTTTGTCTGTTACCACTACGCCACTTTCGCCTGCTGTTGTACCAAACAATACATATTTATCTTCGGATTTCACAACCGCCGCATACTTTCCCTTTAAGATAGCACTGTCGGCTTCGGTAGAAAATTTTGTAAACTCATTTTTTTGGGGTTGGTACAAATAAAAGCCCATACGCCGAGAACCTAAAAGAATAGATTTTTCATCATATTTAAGCATATTATAGACTCTATCTGCTGCTACTGTTTCTCCGTTTTTCACTAACTTAAATGCACCATTATCGAGTTTTTTTAGCCCTTTTTTCAACTCCGATACATATAACTCATTGTCTATTAAAAAGCACAAGAAAAAACTTGTTTCAGGTTTATATACTTGTTGTAGTTTAAAGTTTTTGTAATGAAAAATAGCCTCAAAAGCATTGAAAAAAATGTCATCACCTTTAATAATCACCCTCCAAACATTGCCAAATTTCTTGTTTTCTTCCGATAAGTCTTTTGAAAGAGATACGTAATTGAGTTTTCCTATGCTGTCTGTACGGAAATAGCCAAATTCACTTTTAGCACCTGCATACAAAATACCATTTTTGTCTGTATTCAGGCATCTCAATACACCCGGACTATTCACAGATGTAAAATTGACACCATCATATTCCAATAAGCCGTTGTTATTGCCTATATATAACAATCCATTATCAGCTTGCAGGGCAGTCCAGTTTTGAGAATGACCACTGTAGTCTTTTTTGGGTTTAAAATTTCGGATAAAAGGGCTGCCTTTTTCTTGCGAAAATAGGCTCAAAGGTATTGTAAGTAAAAGTAAAAAAGTGATATGAAGTAGTGTAGTGCTTGTAGGCATAGGTGATAGTAGTTTAGGATTGAAAGAAATAAGTAATTGGAAAAAATAAATGTACCACAGACTTTCGTCTGTAATCTCCTGATAATCAAAGACTCACAGACTAAAGTCTGTGGTACAATATTATCAATTAATTAGTTACTCTCACTTATACCGAATAAATAAAAAATAAACTCTGTGTCATAATTACACTAAAGTAGCTACATTTATCAGAAATACAAGAGAATCAATAATTTTCGCGAAAATATTTTAACATTAGTTTTTTAGTAAGCAATACTTGCAACTTCAATTTGTGTTTGCCGTTAATAAAAATAGCACTTTCAACCATTTTTTTATGACTATTCAGGAGGTTCAACAAGCTATGGTAACGAGTTTGGCAGCCTATTCTGATGCCCTTGTTACCGAACTACAGCAATTATTGACACAACTGCACTTTGATTTTGATGTGGGTTGTGGGAGCAAAGATGTGTATGGATTATTTTTTGAGTATGATTTGGATAGTTTTAAAATCCTATGCTATCCATTTGATAGAGAGGCAAATAGCATTGCCAATGCTAAACACTTATTGAGCCAAACCAAAGACAAAGAGTTATTTCCACAAGACATTGAGGCGAACTTTTATGCTACCTTAGAAAAAGCACGAGTAGATGACGACACAATAGAACAGGTAAGCAATGAATTGTTTACGTATCAAATCACGATTTTTGAAAAATGGTTTGCAGAAGCTTGGTGCAATGCTAAAAAACAAGCTAACATGACAAGTATGAAAGGCTTTTTGGCTTTTTATGGCAATATTTGGTACTATGATTTAGACCAACAAGAGTATATACGCGAAGATGAAATAGTGGGATAGATGAAATAGTCGTTTTATTGCTTTTGCAGTATAGGGGTTTGTAAACCCTGAACTATGCAAAAATGGTGTGCTATCAGTCAAACAACTACGGACTGAAGTCCAATAGCTACAGTAAAGGTTATCCAACTAAAAATTTCAGAACTTTTTGGAATTTTATGCAGTGTAACTTACTTTTTCACGATTTTTGCATAAGTCAAACTAATTCTAACTAATCATAACAGAAAAAATGAAAAAAGCCATTTTGACTTTCGTTTTCAGTGCTTGTTTAGGGGCGACAGTTTTTGCCCAAAACATTGATGAAGCCTACAAAAAAGGCAGAGAGTCTTACAACAAAAAACAGTACACTTCTGCCGTTACATCACTAGACGAGGTGCTAAAGGCAGACCAACAAAACGTAATGGCATTGTTTTACAGAGGCGTGTCGCACTACTACCTCAAGAACTACGAACAAGCCGTATCCGACCTCGACAAAGCCATAGAGTTGTACCCTATACGTGCAGATTTTTACTATTACCGTTCTTTGGCTCGCAAAGAAATGAAGGATTTGTCAATGGCTTATGCCGACTTGAGCAATGCTATTGCTTTAGATGAAAAACAAGCCATTTATTTCTATGAAAGAGCTACTATAGGTTTAGAATTAGGCAAAAGTAATTTTGCTGCCGAAAAAGCTGAAACAGAACAAATTACAGTTACCAATGCCCAAGTATTGATGGACGCAGACAAAGCCTCGACTTTGAATGCTAACCAATACACAGCTTTTGCGAAGGCAACAAGGGGAGAGTTACGAGGTAAATTGTCTAATAGTGAGGTAGAGTTAATGCCACTTGCAGCTACCTCAAAGCCGATTCCTGATGACCAAAAGACTATTGACATCAAAAAATATATTACAGACCATAAATTTGTGTCTTTGGACGAAGGCAGACAATATTATCAAGAATTATTTTCAACGACCTTGCCTGCGGGTAAAAAACCTATGATATTAGGTATGTTACGCAGTAAAGTAATGAAAGATGTGTACGGTGATGCCTTGTACCAAGAAGATTTAGATGCGATGAACCAGCTCTTGAACAGAGAAACATGGTTATTGCCAGAAGGTCGTAATTATTATTTCAATGTTATGCAAAACAGCCGTTATTCGTTTTCGGGTGGTGTGCAACGTGGCAAGGTTTATTATTTTTACAAGGTAAACAAGCCTAAAAACTCTGATAAATACAGAATTTTGATGTATGGCGTATATAATAATGAGTCTAATTTGGTATATGACAGCTACCTTACTTACAGCGAAGACAGCGTAAAGAAAACCATACAAGTTTTTGCTTCATTGAAAGACGGCTACCGTTGGAATGTCAATACAGACAACTACGTGCAGTACGAAGCACCCAAAACAGCTACAGCACCTGCTAAATTTACGACAAAAGGCGTGTTGGTAGAAATGGCAAACGATAACAAGCATGGTTTGACCAAAGAAAAATACAATAAAGCCATCAAGCCTACAACAGATTCGTCTGTGGCAGAAATGAAAGCAACTTTGAACTACGTAATCTTAGAATACGTGAAGTTGTTGAACAAACCAAGTTGGTGGGTAATTTAGGTTGTAACTATTTGATAATGAAATAATTAAACCTATAAGGTTTTCTAGGGTCGTGCTTTAAAAACTTATAGTGAAACTAATTTTTTTCAAAGAAATAAGTTTGATTGTCTTCAAGAAGCTCTATAAAGATGACATCTTTTAGAAAGATGTCATCTTTATA
>CANGYA010000216.1 GCA_947457925.1 Cytophagales bacterium
GATAGGCTATTTGTATTTCCGAAATGCGTTGAATATCCGTTTTTTCTTTGTCATACACCACCAAATCCAACAAAGTGAGAGGTTGGAACAAAGCTATTTTACTTGTTTTAATATTTCGCACACCATTCACAATATACGACCTTAACCCTAAATCTTTGGTGTAAATGCGTACAATGATAGAAGATTCTTTGTATCGGATAAATCCTAAAACTATTCCTTGTGTTTTGGTGAGCATATTGTTAGTAAATATCTGGTAAAGATAGTTATTTGTTGTTGTAAAAATACGTTACAAAAGATGACATCTTTCAAAAAGATGTCATCTTTTGTAACGTATTTTTACAACTTTAATGAATTTTAAAAAGACTAATTCCTTGATAGTTAGCTACTAATTGTTTTTGAGAAAGTTTTTGTAGCCAAAAAGGGAATTTTCTACCCGTATAAGCCTCTAAATAATGAATAGTTTTGGAGTTTATTAAAATATAGGTGGGAAGTTTTTCTTGTGGAATGCTACGCAATGTATCATAATTGTAATAAAAATGATTCTTCTTAGGTAAAAAATCATAATAAAAGTCTATTTGTCCTGCTAAACGGCTATCTACATAAATTACTATGCTGTCTTGTAACGGAACTAAATGTTTTTGTAGTAAACTTTTTTCATTGTGATAATTTGTATTATCGGCTTTACTAATTGTATAAATAATTGGAAAAAGTAATAGTATAAAAAATATTACCATTATTTTTTCATTATAAAGATGATAGTGTGTATGATTTTTTATACTATAATAGCCTAACCATATTCCACCTATTAAACCATAAAAAAGTCCTTTGGGAGTATGCACAAATTGGTAAGCAACAAAGCCTATTAATAAGAAAATTATTCCGTAAAATAATTGGTAATGAGGTTTTTGTAAAGCATGATAAATAGCTAAACCAGCCGAAATAGCCATGATAGGGGACAAAACAACTGCCATTCGATAATCTAAGGGCAAAGGACTGTAAACTTGCCAAGAGGTGCTTCCCCACCAATAAAACGCCAACGTGCATAGTAAAGCAGCACGCCAAAATTTTTCTATTTGATTTTTATTGTAAAATTGTACTAATAAAGGTAAAGATAATATAAAATTAACAATATAACCTGCCTTCATAAACATTACTAAAGGCTGGTAGCTAAGACGTTGGAGTAATACCGTAAAATCTTTGTCAAAGTAGGAGAGAGCATCTGCGTATCTGTGTGTTTCTACTTGGGTAAAACGGAAAAAAGCATCATTTGTAAAATAGTAGTACACCCCCAAATAAGTAAGTAATAAACCTAATCCTGTAGCTAAATTAATGACCCAAAAAATTATTAAATTTTTATTATTTAAACTAAAAATCAAAAAAAATTTGTATAATAAAAAAATTATAATAAAAAATACAGTTAATTTACTTAGAAAAGCTATAAATAAAGTAATAGCAAATAAAGGATAAAATTTTCTTTTTAGTAATTGATTTTCAGCTTGATATAATAAAACTAAGGCAGCAAAAGTGCTAACTGTTGTCAATGTATCGGGATATACCTTATTGCTTATGTACCAATAATAGTAGTCTGTGGCTAATAAAAAAGTACATAATAGAGCTAATTTTTTGTTGTTAGTTGCATTGACTACAAAATAATAAACTAATAATAAGCCTATAAAAGCTATAAGAATACAAGCTATTTGTATAGCTATGTCATTGATGCCAACAACTTGAATAAGCCATGCTAAAGGTGTGATAAACGCCAATCTTTGTGCTTGTTCATGTGGATAGTTGAAGATAGCAGCCCAAGTTTTTTCGGGCAAAAAATAGGCGTGTCTTAAATAACTAATATCATCATAGCCGTCATATCCCTCAAAACCGTAGTAACTATTTAGCAAATACAATGCTGTAGCTACCAATAGCAAAAAGCCTACTATTTTTGCCATTAGTTTAGAGTTTTATCTGTACTGTAGCATAAAAACTACGAGCATCGGCAGGAATAATGCCCGGACCCGGATAACCTTCTGCCCTGCGTGTAAAGTACATACTGTTCAATAAGTTATTGCAACTGCCCTCTAAGGTGAGCCAACGCCATTGATAACTTAGTGAAAAATCCGCCACATGATACATAGGAATAATACCATTGACAGCCGAAGAAGTACGGCGTGCATTGGTGGCATCTGTAAAATGTTCAGCAGTATATGCCCAACTTAGCTGGCTGCGAAATTGCTTGTGTTGGAAACTTACCCCTGTACGAAAAGTAATTGGTGGCACTAATTCCACTTGTTTATCTCTGATAGAATTGTCTTCTGTGTTGATGTAACGAGCATCAATAAAAGCCAAGTTGATGAAGTGCGTAAGGCGTGTTTTTGTGGCTGTTTTGTTAATAAACTTCCACCAATTTAGCTCACCAAAAGCCTCAATGCCTATATTTCGGGCATCTGCAATGTTAGTTCTTAGACGGTAGTCGTTGTACAATGGCGGTTGGTCGGCTTTGAGCAATAAACCAATACGATTTTTATAGGCAATATAAAAAGCCGATACATCAAAATTAAATACATTTTCTAAATTTCCTCTGTAACCAATGTCTGCCGTATAACCTTGTTCGTCTGTGATATTGGGGTCGACTCTACCGTTAGGATTGTCTATTCGCAAGTCCGAAAAATTAATGGCTCGGTAGTTTTGAGAAATATTGCCGTAAAATTCTGTGTTTTCAGAACATTTATAGCTTACACCTAAACCGAATAATACAAAAGAACGGATACGCTGTTGAGTTTCATCGACTCTATTATCTACAATCAAATTGCCTGCTGCATCTGTTACTCTTTGTTTGTAGTATCCTTCTGAATAAGTGCGGATATGCTCGAAACGAATACCGGGTGTAATACTGATTTTTTCACTAAGATTAAAAATATTTTCTGCAAAAACCGAATAGTTGTAGTTAGGGAAAACAAAATCTGATTTTTCTAAGTTGTTGGGGTTCAAGAAGTTAAAATCTGGCGTGTCTTTCGCATTGGCTTCTCCTTGTTGGGCTGTGGTTGTGCCTTTGTATAAACGAAAACCGACCAAAGCCACATGATTTTGTTTGCCTAATTGGTAACGGTGCAACAGACGAGTTTCATTGCCAATGTTATTAAATGTACCGTTGATTAAATCTCTGTTTGCCCCAAAATCTAAGTTGTTGATAGGGGCTAAGTTGCCTAATGCTTGGCGTTGGGCTATTAAGCCGAAAAATCTTGTATTGAGTTGGGTTTTGTGCGAAAAATTGTAAGTAGCTGTTGCAGCCATTAAGTTCCAATTCACATTGAACCAGTTACGACTGCGAATAGACTGCTGCGGATTTTGCTCAAAAAGTACGTCTGTTAATCCGCCTGCTTGCTTTGCTAAATAGTACATTGTTGTATATTCTACGCCTACATTCAATTTTTCAGTAACGGCATATTGTAAATTGACAAAACCTGTATTGACATAAAACTGCGAATTAGGTCGCCAGCCGTCCCCTTGTTTGCGTTGAACGTAGGCGTAGTAACTTAATTTATTTTTGGCAACTGTTCCTGCAATGCTATTAAAACTATTGAAAAAGCCCCAAGAGCCTACACTTTGGCGACTTGTGAAACTAATTTTTTTGTCTGTGGGTGGTTTTCTGAAAACAAAATTGAGCATACCGCCAAACTGCGTGCCGTATTGCAACGAGGCAGCCCCCCTGATGACTTCTATCCGTTCCAATGCCTCTGTGGGTGGTGTGTAATAACTTTCGGGGTAGCCCAAGGCATCTGCACTAATGTCGTAGCCGTTTTGTCTTGTGTTAAAATTGCTGGTGCGGTTGGGGCTTAATCCTCTGCCACCAATGCCCAACTGCAAACCTGCTCCGTCACTTTCCCAAATATTCAATCCTGCTATTTTGGCATAGACTTGTCGAGGGTTGTTCGTTGCTAAATTGGCGGTGAGTTCTTTTAGTACAATGACTTCATTTTTTTTGGCTTCATAAATGCCCATGCCATCTACTGCCCGCAAACGTGAAAGCCCCAAAGATTTTTCTCTTTCTATTTCCACATTTACTACAGCTAATTCATAATTCAGATTTTTTAGTTGGAAATTAACAGTTTCAACTAATTTATTAGGTTGTAATTGTAGAGTAATTTGTTCGGTAGTTTTGCCATACAAGTAGGCTATCAATGTGTAATTTCCTGTTGGAATATTGGTAAAATTATATTCTCCTTTTTCGTTGCTAAGGGTGGTTTTATTCAACTCTTTCAAAAAAAGTGTAGTGGCAGGTAATGGACTTTGGTTGTCTGCCTGTGTGATTTTGCCAGTAATTTGGTGTTGAGCTATACTTATATGAACACAAAGGGAAAATAAGAAGAATAAGATAAATCTTGAAAACATGGTTAAATGATATAAGTAAATGCCTAAATAAGCCATAAAAACAACCAAAGACCTTGCAAAGTAAGTAGATTGTTTTTATTTAGACAAATTCTAAATAAAATATTGTTGATATAATTTTAGAAATGCTTGTTTGCTAAATAGTTAATAGTTCTTAAATTTGTTTTATAGTCGCTGAGACTTACTATATATTTCACATTATTTAATTAATTTTTTCGATTCATGATGAACAAAAAGATGTTTACGTGGCTGTCGGTATTTTTCTGCTTGTTGTGCAGTATTACCGCCTTTGCCCAAGAGAAAACCATCTCTGGGAAAGTAACTGACAAGAACACGCAAGGTGAACTTCCGTCTGTTACTGTTTCTGTAAAAGGTACTACCAAGGGTACAATTACAGATTTTGAAGGTAACTACAAAATTAATGTGCCAGATGGCGGTAAGACTTTGGTATTTACTTTTGTAGGTTACAAGACCTTAGAAGTAGAGATTGGCACACAATCTACGATTGATGCTGCTTTAGAAGAGGCTGCAACAGACATTAAAGAAGTAGTCGTAGTGGGTTATGGTACTTCTATCAAGCAAGATTTGACGGGTAATATTGCGAAAGTCCAAGCTAAGGATATTCAAAATACGCCTGTACCAAGTTTTGAGCAAGCTGTACAAGGTCGCGCTGCGGGTGTATATGTATCTGCTGAAAGTGGTAAAATAGGTGGTGGTATTCGTATGCGTATTCGTGGTGCCTCTTCTATTTCTGCGGGTACAGAGCCTTTATATGTGGTTGATGGTGTAATTATTACATCAGAAAGTCAAAGTGGTCAAACTTTTTCAAAACTTAACCCTTTAGCTGACCTTAACACTAATGATATTGCTTCTATTGACATTTTAAAAGATGCACAAGCTACAGCTATCTATGGTTCTCGTGCTGCTAACGGTGTTGTGATTATTACAACCAAAAAAGGACACTCAGGGGCTACAAAGTTTAATATTGGTTACCAACAAGGCTGGAGTAGCCCTACACGCCGTAGAGACTTCTTGAATTCAAAACAATATATCGAGTTGATGTTGGAAGCAGGTAGAAATGGTGGTGTAGAAGAAGATGCTATTTATTATTTGGAAACATTCTCGGCTGGCAAATGGAGTGGGGCAAATCCTACTGATTTATCAAAAGTTGCTGATACCAAGTGGGAAGATTATGCTTATAATAAGAGTGCAGGTATTTCTCAGCTTGATTTTTCTGCACAAGGCGGTAATGATAAAACTACTTTCTTCTTCAGTGGACAACGCAGTTTACAAAAAGGTATTATAATTGGTAACGATATGGAGAGATTCTCTGGTCGTTTAAATCTTGAACATAAAGTAAATAATAAATTTACTACGGGTATTACTACACAGTTGGCACATAACGTAACAAACCGTTTGTCTGATGACAATGAATTTAGTTCAATCATGCAAATCGTTGCCTTAACTCCAATTACTCCGTTGAGAGATGAGGAAGGCAATTATTCAGATGAAAGAAACGCATTGGCAAATGCTCCTTATTATAATCCATTGTTGAATACGTTATCTAACCGTTTCGAGGCAACTTCATTAAGAAGTATCTCTAATGCTTATGCTTCTTATGAAATCATTAAGGGATTAGTTGCTAAGACAGAGTTCGCAGTAGATTTTATGCAATTCCAAGAAGACCGTTATTGGGGAAAAAAATCCTTAGAAGGTCGTGATAACAATGGTCAAGGTCGTTTAGATTTCAATAATGTAGTCAATTATACAACTACTACTTTCTTAAACTACAACAAGACTTTTGCAGAAAAGCATGATTTATCTCTTACTGTAGGACAAAGTTTCCAAAAATCTACCACAGATTTTAATTCTATCTCTTCTCAACAATTCCCAAGTGATGCTGCTCCACGTATCACTACTGCTGCAGTTACTACTTTAGCTCAAGGTAATAGGTCTCAATTTGCATTCTTATCTTACTTTGGTCGTTTGAACTACAAATTTAACAATAAATATTTGTTTGGTCTAAGTGCCAGAGTAGATGGTTCTTCTCGTTTTGGTGCGAATAAAAGATATGGTTTCTTCCCTGCGGTATCTGCTGGTTGGATTTTGTCTGAAGAATCATTTTTGAAAGAAAATAAAGTTGTGAGTTTCTTAAAGTTAAGAGCAAGCTATGGTTTATTGGGTAATGCAAGTATTCCTAATAATGCACCTTTCCGCTTATTTGGTACAGGCTTTATTTCTAATACAGTGGGTAGCACAGGTTATGCGGGTCGTCCTGTATTAAGACCAACACAATATGGTAATCCTGATTTAACTTGGGAAAATATGGCTCAATTAGATATAGGTATCGACTTCGGTATCTTAAAAGACCGTATCACAGGTGAAATAGATTATTACCAAAAAAATACAACAGATATGTTGTTGTCTAAGCCATTGCCTTCTACAAGTGGTTATTTAACACAATTCTTAAACTTGGGTAGCATGACCAACAGAGGTTTTGAGTTTGTATTAAATACGGCAAACTTAGTAGGAGATTTCAAATGGAACACAAGTTTCAACGTAGCTTACAACATCAATGAAGTTACGAATTTAGGTGGTGATTCATTGATAGATAACAGAGGAGCAAGATTTTTAAACGTAGCTAAAGTAGGACAACCTTTGGGCGTGTTCTATGGCCGTGAGTTTGCAGGTGTAGATAAAGAAACAGGTGATGCTTTGTATTATACAAATGACGGTACAAAAAACCCAACAGGTGGCAGAGCTACAACAAACAACCCAAATGCTGCTAAAGATGCTATTTTGGGGAATTCTTTGCCTAAGTTTACAGGTGGTTTCACAAACACTTTCTCTTATAAAGGTTTTGACTTGTCTATTTTATTCCAATTTGTACAAGGCAACATGGTGTATAATGCAGCAGGTGGCTTTATGACAGCAAGTTTTGACTTTGTAGATAATCAAACTACTGATATGTTGAATCGTTGGCAAAAACCGGGTGATGTTACCAATGTTCCACAATTACGTTTGTATGGTGGCAATGGTACAGCAGCAAGTAGCTATT
Source organism: Cytophagales bacterium (assembly GCA_947457925.1). Taxonomy (GTDB): domain Bacteria; phylum Bacteroidota; class Bacteroidia; order Cytophagales; family Thermoflexibacteraceae; genus JAAFKA01. Next base: position 7,439 of record CANGYA010000216.1, read on the forward strand.
ATTTATCAGATGCTTCTTTTATTCGTTTAAAAAACATTCAGTTAGGCTATAACTTGCCAAAAAGTATTGTAAGCAAAGCAAAATTGAATAGTGCAAGAGTATATGTAGTGGCTCAAAACCTACTTACATTTACAAGTTATACAGGTTGGGATCCAGAAGTAAGTACAGACTATTTGAACTCTGCCTCAGGTGCTGCTCAAACAGCTACCAATATCTTCTTTGGTAATGATTTTTATTCTGCACCACAAATCAGAACATTTAGCGTAGGAGTAAATTTGGGCTTCTAAAACTTGTTTCTTTTCTTGAATAACTTTAAACTTTGATGTATCATGTTAAAATTAAATATAAAAATAGCAACAGTAGTTGCAGCTTTAGCCTTAGTAGGCTGTGCTAAAGAGTTAGAAATCGCACCATTTGCGTCTAAGCCCAAAGAACAAATAGTAGTTAGTGAAAGTGAAGTAAGGTCATTAGTCAATGGTGGTTATGAGGCTCTTTCTTCAAGTCATTGTTATGGAGCAAGATGGTTGATGAATGCCGAATTATACGGTGCAGACCCGGCTGAATTACGTTGGAGAGGTACATTTGCTGACCCACGTCAATTCTACAA
>CANGYA010000217.1 GCA_947457925.1 Cytophagales bacterium
ATTGTTTATATGATTTAAAATATTATATTTGTATATATTAATGCTTTTAAATCATATAATTTATGCAAGTAACTGAAAATCAACAATATGCAAATCTATTAGGTGTAATACCTGAAGGATACAAGCCTGATACCAAAGAAATGAGTAGGATATTAGGCATTAAGCCCAAACGTATAGCAAGGCTATTGAATGGTACGGCAAAAAAAGTACAATTAGAAGAACTCAATAGAATTGCTATTTTCTTTAAAATTTCATTGAAAGATTTAATCAAAGGCTAATTTCTTGAATGATGGCACTAAAGACGGACACAGAGGGGAACAAAAGAATAAAGACTTCAGATATTCCTATTTATGTATCTGCAAAGGTAAGAGGAAAAATAAAAGATACATCTTACCTACATAGGTTCATAAATGGAGAGTATGAAAAAGAATTTATTACAACAAGTAAATTAACTACCTACAATAAAAAATTAGCTTTATTCTGCAAAGAAGAAAATGAAAACCTTAAATTAATGGTATTTGCAAATAAAGAAAAAGTAACAGCTATTGAGGCTGAAAAATGTCTTCAAGAAGTAGCCTTATTGTACGGAGATTTAGCTAAAGACTTAGTTGTAATACATCAAAGAAAAACGGAAAAATTTGCTCCAGCAACCGTACCAATTACAGTAAAAGTGGCTGAAGTAAATACGACCATTTTACCTGCAATGGAATTGCTTACTAAGAAGTTTCAACGATTAGGCAATACTACAGATGTAAGCACGTTTCACCAGGTAGCTCACGAGTGCCAAGTATTCTATGCCTTAATAACTAAATGGATTACGGATATTCACTAAAACACCTAACACAATGATAACCAGCACTAAAGAAGTAACAGCTTTCACCAGCAACACAGACAAAGTACAAAAGGCATTACAAAACTTTTTGATAGTAGAGCCTGTAGATAGTACCCAACTTACCGAGCAGTTTTTGAGTGCAAAACATAGCATAGTAAGCCTTATTCATTTGGCGATGTCTTCCCAAAGGGTAGAAATTTTCACGCATTTGGATAGAGATAGTATGCTTTATGATATGGTCAGGGTAAACAAACTCTTAGATGACTTGCTAAAATCTTTTAACCCTTAAAACACAAAAAAATATGGAAAAAGTCATTTATTATGAAATGCGAATTAATAAAAGTCAAACCGTATTTTACTACAAAATAGCAGGGGACTATTACGTAAAAATCAAAGAATATTGCCTTGAGCAAGTTATTGGTAGTGTAGAATTTTTCGCCTTAACATATCAGGCACAAAAAGAAAACCTTTTGCAAACACTCAAAAAAGATAAGTATGCTAAGGCTATTTCTGCAAAAAAATTCAAAGAAGTTGCTACCAAAGTGCAAAAACAACTAAATGCTTTTAATCTTGAAAAAAGCCCTTAGTAGGGAACAAATAAAGCAAAAACAAGCCCTTACAAACGGCAATTTGTAAGGGCAAATAATCAATTTTAACTATTCAACAATATGATAATCACAAATTTAGTAGAAAATTTAGAGCAAAGCAATAACAATAGCTACAAAGACTTTGCAGCCCAGCAAGCCCAAAGACAATTTGTAAGGGAACTTTCTGAAACCAGCTTTTTCGAGAGTTACAGGGCTTTGTTTTATACAGCTTTCTGTTTTGCTTTTTTGGCACAGGTCGCAAGTGCTATAAGTAGCTACAGTTTTTTTGAAACCTTGTTACAGGCTAAAATCCTTAATCCTTATTTGTTGGTAAGTGCTGTTATAGGCATTTTGGTAAGTGTAGAAGTCATCAAATATACAGTAGTCAATAAGTCCTTTAAAGAACTATTTGCTTTGCAGCCTAAACAAAATTTGCCCTTGTTTATCATTGCCTTTTTGGTTAGTAGCCTAAGCATTTACGCCAGCATTACAGGCGGAGGCAATTTAGGCATAGACACCACCAAACCGCAAACCGTAAGCAAGCAATTTGATACAGAAATTGCAGCCCTTAAAACAGACATTACAGGTATTACGAACCGCAATAGTTGGAAAGGGCAGGTTTATTTACCTACCAAAGAGAAAAATTTGGTATATGCCAAAGAAACCGAAATAGCAGCCCTTAAAGCCAAAAAAGAGGCAGCTTTACAGGCAGTCGCAGCCGAAAACACCACTAATGCAACGCAATTTAAAATAGGTTTTGCAGCCTTTGAACTACTATTTTTTGTATGTACGGTTTTCGTATGGTACTACAAAAGACGCAGTAGCATAGAGTTTTTGGCAGCAAGCCCCGCCACCATCACAAGGGCAACGGTACAACTTGCACCCAACAATGAGCAAGGCACAACGCCAAACATACCACCAAACACAGACACACCACCAGCACCAAGTAAACGAATAGGCTTTGTTTTTGGTACTGCCAAACCTAAAAAAGAAACCTTACCTAACAACGAAAATCGTACTACGATAATCGTAAACGAAAATAGTAATGGTTTTAGGGTGTGTAAACACTGCCAAAAAGAGTACATCTATAAGCATAATAAACAACAATACTGTAGTGAAACTTGCAGGGTCGCAGCGTGGGAACAACGGAACGGTAAGAGATTGAAAAAACGAAAAGTAGGCAAAAGTACCGCCAGCTTATTTTAAATAAAAAAAAGTATTCTATGTGGTGTAGAATACTTTGGAATTAGCCTTTTAATCGCAATAATTAAAAACACTCAAATTTTAAAAGCACTTAAAATAAACACCCAAATTTATGGAAAAAAAGCGTAAAAATCAAGTTAAAAACAACTTTTTTAAGGTTGATAATCTGTTTTTTGTAGGTACGGATTTATACCAAAAAATAGAAAAATTTGGTAAAATTGAATTAAAAAAATTAGATAAATCTTTTGTCAAACAAGATTTAGGCGGTGATTATAGCTTAATAGCACGTTATCACGAATTTATCAATGAACCTAATCACTTGGATTACAGCGAGGCTGTAGAACACAAAGAATTTAGGTTTTACAATATTTACCAACCCTTTACACACCAATTACAAGCAGGTGAATGCCCTTACAGCTTGCAATTCATACAACATATTTTTGGTGAACAATACGAATTAGGCTTAGATTATCTCAAATTGTTGTTTGAGCAACCTAAACAAATGTTACCGATTTTGTCCTTAGTAAGTAAAGAGAGAGAAACGGGCAAAACTACTTTCTTGAATTGGTTAAAGGCTATTTTTGGCTTAAACATGACTATCAATAGGTCTAAGGACATGGAAAGTAATTTTAATTCAGATTGGGTCAATAAGCTATTAATTGCCATAGATGAAACTTTCTTAGAAAAAAAATCAACTTCCGAAGTCATCAAAAATATAAGCACTGCCAAAACCTTGAAAATGGAGGGCAAAGGCAAAGATAGGTTAGATGTAGATTTTTTTGGTAAACTTATTCTTTCGTCTAATAATGTAGAAAATTTCATACATATAGACAAAGAGGAAAACCGTTATTGGGTACGTTACATCAACAAATTCAGTAGCTACATTCCAGACTTAGAGGGCAAATTAACCGCAGAAATACCAGCCTTTTTACATCATCTTCATTCACGAAAACTCACCACGCAAAAAGTGAGTAGGACATGGTTTAGCAGTGAACAAATTTGGACTGCAGCCTTAGAAGTCGTGAAAGAGGGCAATCGTAGCAATGTAGAAAAAGAGATAGAAAGTATCATCTTAGATAGTTTTGATGAGTTTGAAGTAGATACGATTTGTTACACCGAAAAAGACTTAATAGACAAACTAAGAGATATAAATATTCGTGTCAATAAGTTTCACATTGCCAAAATCATTAAAGATAATTGGAATATCTACCCACGAGAAAAGCCCTCAACATATAGCTACTATACAAAGTCCGCCAATATGCAAGGCGAGTTTATTTCTTTTCAAGAAACCAAACAAGGTAAATTTTTCACATTTGAGAAAAGTAAGTTTGAGGAGTTGAAAAGTAGAAAAATGCAAAATAATTCTCTTGTAGTTGGTTTAACAAATACACAAGAAAAAACGGTAAAAAATGACACTGAAATAATTGATAATCAAATAGATATGATTGATTATAGCAAAAAACCAATTTCAGAAGTACCGTTTTAAAGGTAGGTTAGTAGGTTTTTATATATAAATAATTGATTATCAATATCTTATACTACCTACTTTCTACCTACTTTTAACCTACCTTGTACCTACCTTTATTTTCAATTATTCCAATTAACCTACTTTCGAATTTAAAAGTAGGTAGAAAGTAGGTAGAAAGTAGGCTTGTAATTAATTGATTAATAGTTAGTTAGGTAGCAAAACCTACTTTCTCACTATAAAAATCAAAATCACTACAACCGTAAATACACAAAATAAGAATAATACTACTTTTTGCTAACCAAAAAAGAAAAATAGGTTATGAATAGTCAAATAGCTAAACAAATTCCGATAGGGGAATTCATGCAAAAAATAGGATACCAGCCCGACACAGTAAAAGGTGTTTTTGTGTGGTATCAAAGTCCCTTTGTCGCAAGCACCCAAAATACAGGGAGTTTTAGGGTAGATACCAGCCAAAACATTTGGTATGACTACAGCCAAAACAAAGGAGGGAAAATAGTCGACTTGGTTATGCACTTGCAAAACTGTAATGTAAGTGCAGCTTTGCAGCATTTGGCAGGGTTGTTTAATGACAATGTTATTTTTTCTTTTGCCCAGCAAAAACAGCCTACACAACAGGAAAACCAACAAAATAAAATCCTTATCAAAAAAGTAAAACCCTTGACTAACAAGGCATTGCTACAATGTTATTTTTAGAAAATGGCTGCGACCTTGAAACTATAGCTAAAATGTGTGGACATCTTAATACATCTGTAACTAAACGACATTATACACGCATTAGAGTAAATCGGTTAGAAACTCAAATACCTATCAATAACAGGCTACAATGGTAAAATAAACGTATAGCATTATATATGCTATACGTTTATTTTTTTGACTTTAACGAATGGTTACAATATGCCAAATAAATTGCACTATTTTCATATTTCCACAAAAAGCCAAAAAATTAAATTTTACGATACATTCGCCTTGCGGTGCGAAAACCGTAAATATGATAATTTTAAAGCTGTTTTTGAGGTACAAAACTTTGTAATTCAATTACTTGCATAAAATAAAGTGGAAAAATAAGCAGCTTTTTTTAGTCGTTTTATCTCTCAAAAAAAGGTTAGCAGAATTGTTTTTTGAGAGAAAACGGCTAAAAAAAGCTATTGATAACTTTGTTTAGTAAAGATTTATTTATAATTTTACCAATATTTAAAACGTGAAGTTGATTAGTGCAGATGAAAATTTTTGTATTGAATAATTACCCCGACAATCCCTCGACAAAACGCCTTGTAAGTACAGGCGAAAAAAGAGGACATCAAGTAGAAGTTGTACCCTACAATGATTTGTATTTACATTTGTCCGACAGCCCTAATGGACATGATAAAATCTACCAAAAAGGTACAAAATTAGATGTAAAAAGTTGTGATGCAGTCATTCCACGCATGGGCAACAATTTGGCGTATGGTTTATACGTCTTAGAACATTTTGTAGGGAACATGAAAATTCCCAGCACCAGCAGCCCAAAAGGTTTAGCTACAGCAGCTAATAAGTTTTTGACTTCTCAAAAACTTTCTCAAAACAAAGTCCGTATTCCCAAAACTATTTTTGCTTACAAGCCCGAAAGTGTTGATTTTTTAATTGACAAAGTAGGCGGATTGCCTTGTATAGCTAAAACTGTATTAGGTTCGCAGGGAGTAGGCGTAATGATTTTAGAAACTAAATTAGCAGCCAATACGTGCCTTGAAACCATTTACAAAAACGACATAGAAATTAATTTGCAGCAGTTTTTAGAGGCAAACGGCAAAGATATTCGTGTGATTGTGATTGATAATGAGGTAGTTGTAGCAATGGAAAGAACCAGCAACAAAGGAGATTTTAGGGCTAATTTGTCCAAAGGCGGGGCAGGTAAAAAAATAGACTTGACAGACAAAGAAAAAGAAATGGCGGTGAAAGCTGCACAGGCTGTAGGCTTAGGGGACTTTGCTGGAGTAGATTTGATACGTTCAGGCGAAAACACTTATTGCATAGAAGTAAACGGCAATCCAGGTGATGGCATTATAGACATTACAGGCGTGAATTACTATGAAAATTTGTATAAAATGCTTGAAAAAAGGCAAAAAGAGGGCAATAAAGCAGAGATAACAGCCCAATTAGCAACGCCTATACTTTCTTCTTTTAAAGAACATTACCCTTATGGTACAACAATTATTAGTCGATTAAAACATAGTTGGCAAAAAATAGAAGTGCAACCCTATGTTAAAATAGCTGCAAATAGTAAAGCAAGTTGGCTTTACAAAGATATTCATAGCGAAAATTTCTATTGGTATGATGATACAAATTTTAATGCCGAAAATAACGGATTAGTGCTTTTAAAAACATAAACCTATAATGACAATGGACGAAGAATAACTACAAACCCAGCTTAACAGCGACACCCAAAGGATTTTTTGAAAATAATTTGGGTGTAGATTTTTCTAACCTTTATATAAATTGATGAAACTTATAGATTTTATAGTGCCACGCATACGCCCTGTAGCCTTGTATTCTGCCAACGGAAAAGAGTTATATCCTTCTGAAAATGTAATAGCTTATAGTAACAAGGAAATAAAAACTAATCCAAGTCATTTTGAGGTAGTTTTTAACCATGCAAAATATCAATATAGTTTTCCTTTCCTTAGCTATTTGATAGCCAAAGAGTATTTAAAACCTTTGCATAGTTGGGTAGATTATACCTTGTATTTACAAAACTATCATAGCTTTTCGCCTGCAAATACTCAAAAAGGTATGTTATTACAAACACCTCAAAATCAATTATTTATCTACAATACAAACGAAGATATTTTATTGCAAGTGCTTACTAACAAAATAGAAAGTAAGGGCAAATTAAGTATTGTAGAGATTGATACAAGCAAATTTTTACACCATTTAAAGCCATGAAACACGAACTTAAAGTAGGGGATAGGGTGTATCTGCATGATACGCCTTTAACCGTACATAGATTACAAGAAAATTATTTGTGGGAAGATGCCGATTACCCTGAAGTAATATGTACTTGGATAGACAAAGCAGGGCAAAGGAAATTAGAGATAATGAAAGAGTGTACCTTACGCAAAGCTACAGACGAGGCAGTGCATAAGGATTTAGCTATTTTACCCTTGTTATACAATGCCGATACGGATTGTTATTCGTGGAAAGTGTATAGTTCTTTGTTAGCAAGTAGTTTTCATCAAAGCAATGAAAATTTCAATGAAAACAGCGAAAAAGAAACACGATTTGTTTACGACTTCAAAAAATACGGTAAGCACAGGGCAAAGGTGCAAGACTACCTAACTATTCTAAAAGCCTATTTTGATACAAACACCTTAGTAGTTGTACCAAGTCATGCACCAGAACTGAACGAATTGCAAAAGTTGGTAGGTGTAAGCATAGAGAGAACCACCGAAACAAGCCCCCGAAAGTATAACCACAAAGTAGGCTTAGCAAAGGGCTATGAAAATAGTTATGTAATTGACTATCAAAAGATTAAAGAAAAAAGAGTGCTATTGATAGATGACATTGTAAACAGTGGTACAACCCTTAAACATTTTGCTGATGTATTACAGGGCAAAGGCTACGAAGTCATCAAATTTGCTTTAGGCATCGATTACAAACTTTCATATCTGATAAAAGATAGATTTTTTGTACTGTAATTTTACGTTTGAACAGGTATCATTAAAAACTTTGGGCTTTGCTTGAAGTTTTTTTATTTTACTACAATCTATTGATAATGAATAAGTTATAGTTAAAAACTAATTACAATTCAGCAATTAAAAAATCACAACTATCTAATAATCAATGCTTTATGTTTTTCATTTCATACAAAACGGTACATTTCGGGGGGTAAATAGGGTAGGTAAAAACGTAAGTAGTTGGTAATCAAATAGATATGAAAT